>CALXDC010000031.1 GCA_944386975.1 uncultured Oscillospiraceae bacterium
ATGAATATTTTAGGAATTGTTTGCCCTTTCCCAGGCAAAAAAGGACCTGCCGCAGATTTTTATTCTGCGACAGGCCCCTTTTTTGTCCCTTTCGCCCTCCCCTTTTTCTTGACTTTTATTCGCTAATGTATTATCATGCTAACATGTTAAAGAACCGAAAAGTTTTGGTTGCCAAACCCGCCCCCAGGCGGTATGATAAAATGAAATTGTATGCAGGAGGATCACCATGGACGCGGAGCTTCTTTTGAAAAACGAGGAGCGGGCGGTATTCCGGCTGCGGGAGCTGTACCGCCGCCACGGCTATCTCCCCTATAAGATGAGCAAGTTTGAGGAGTACGACCTGTACGTCCGGAACAAGAGCTTTCTGGTCAGCGACCACATTCTCACCTTTACCGACGTGGACGGGAAGCTGATGGCCCTGAAGCCGGACGTGACCCTGTCCATTCTGAAAAACTCCAACAGCGGCAAGGGGCTGCAGAAGGTCTACTACCACGAGAACGTGTACCGCACCTCCCCCACCTCCCACGGCTACCGGGAGATCATGCAGGCGGGGCTGGAGTGCATCGGCCCCCTGGACGGCTACGCTGTGGGGGAGGTGGTGATGCTGGCCGCCCGGAGCCTGGAGACCATCAGTGAGGAGTATCTCCTGGATCTGAGCCACCTGGGCTTTGTCTCCGGTCTTCTGTCCCCCCTCTCCCTCTCTCAGGAGACGGAGGCGGCCCTTTTGAAGGCCATGGGGGAGAAAAACGTCCCCGCCCTTCAGCAGCTGGGCCGGGAGCAGGGATTGCCGGAGGAGACGGTGGCGGCCCTCAGCCGGCTGGCTCTTCTCTACGCGCCTCCCGCCAAGGCCCTCCCGGTGCTGGAGGAGCTGGCGGTGACGGAGGGGAGCCGGGAGGCCCTTCGGGAGCTCCAGGAGCTCTGGGGTCTTCTGGAGCAGTACGGCCTTGGGGACCGCCTGCGGCTGGACTTCTCCATTGTCAACGACATGAACTACTATAGCGGCGTCATCTTCCGGGGCTACCTCCCCGGCCTTGCCAGCGGCGTACTGGCAGGAGGCCGGTACGACAACCTCCTTCGGAAAATGGGCCGGGAGGGCGGGGCCATCGGCTTTGCGGTGTATCTCGACCAGCTGGAGCGCTTCGGCGCCAAGAGCCGGAGCTTCGACGTAGACGTACTGCTGCTCTATGACGGCAGCCGGACGCCCGCCGCCGTGGCCGCCGCCGCCAACGCGGTGCTGGCCTCCGGCAAGACGGTGCGGGTGGAGCGGGAGATCCCCGACGGTCTCCAATATCGGGAGCTGCGGGACATGCGGAAGGAGGCGTAAGGGATGGACTTCATCAACATTGCCCTTCCCAAGGGCCGCCTTGGGGAGAAGGTCTACCGCATCTTCAAGGCGGTAGGCTACGAGTGCCCCTCCATCGAGGAGGAGAACCGGAAGCTGGTGTTTGAAAACCCGGAGCGGGGCGTCCGCTACTTCTGGGTAAAGCCCTCGGACGTAGCCATCTACGTGGAACGGGGGGCCGCCGACATCGGCGTGGCGGGGAAGGACATCCTGCTGGAGTACGCCCCCGACGTCTACGAGCTGGCAGACCTCGGCATCGGCAGGTGCCGCATGTGCGTGGCGGGCCGGAAGGACTTCTACGACGAGGGGGGCAGCACCCTCCGGGTGGCCACCAAGTTCCCCCGAATCGCCCGGACCTATTACAGCTCCATCAGCCGGGACATCGACATCATCAAGCTCAACGGCTCCATTGAGATCGCCCCCCTCCTGGGCTTAAGCGACGTGATCGTGGACATCGTGGAGACCGGCCGGACTCTGCTGGAAAACGGCCTGGAGCCCAAGGTGGACATTGTGCCCATCAGCGCCCGGCTCATTGCCAACAAGGTCAGCTATAAATTTAAGAATGAGCCCATCCGGCAGCTGGTCCAGGCCGTAGGCGCCTGGCAGCCGGAGGAAGGGAAGGAGTAAGGATATGATCCGGATTTTACCCTACGGGAAGGTCTCCCCGGAGGAGATCTTCTCCCGCTGTGAGGCGGCGGCCAATGTGGGCCCCGCCGTGGCGGAGATCATCGCCGCCGTCCGGAAGGATGGAGACGCCGCCCTCCGGCACTATGCGGAGAAATTTGACAAGGCGGAGCTGAAGGAGATCGAGGTCCCCCAAGAGACGTTGGACGCCGCCGTGGAGGCCCTGGATGGGGAGCTGCGCCAAATTCTCACTGAGGCGGCGGAGCGCATCCGGAATTTCCACCGCCGCCAGGTCCGCAACAGCTTCGTCATCAGCGAGGAGGAGGGCATCCTTCTCGGCCAGAAGGTGATCCCCATGGACCGGGTGGGCCTCTACATCCCCGGCGGCACCGCCGCCTACCCCTCCAGCGTCCTCATGAACGCCGTCCCCGCCAAGATCGCCGGCTGCCGGGAGGTGGTCATGGTGTCGCCCCCCACCTGCAATGGCGACATCCACCCGGTGATCCTGGCCGCTGCCCGGATTGCCGGGGTGGACCGGGTGTTCCGCACCGGCGGCGCCCAGGCGGTGGCGGCCCTGGCCTACGGCACCGAGACCATCCCCCGGGTGGACAAGATCGTGGGCCCCGGCAACGCATACGTGGCGGAGGCCAAGCGCCAGGTCTTCGGCCAGGTGGCCATCGATATGATCGCCGGTCCCAGCGAGATCCTGGTGGTGGCCGACGGAAAGAGCGACCCCCGGGTAGTGGCCGCCGACTTGCTCAGCCAGGCGGAGCACGACAGGATGGCCTCCGCCGTCCTGGTCACCGACAGCGCGGAGCTGGCCAAGGCGGTCAGTGACGAGCTGGAGCGGCAGATTCCTCTCCTGCCCCGCTCCGAGATCGCCCGGGCCTCCATCGACCGCAACGGCAAGATCATCGTGGCGGAGGACCTCACCGCCGTCATCGACATCGCCAACGAGATCGCCCCGGAGCACTTAGAGCTGTGCCTTGACAACCCCTTTGACTATCTCGATAAAATCCGCCACGCCGGGTCCATATTCCTGGGCCGCAGCTGCCCGGAGGCCCTGGGGGACTACTTTGCCGGTCCCAACCACACCCTCCCCACCAGCGGCACCGCCCGGTTCATGAGCCCCCTCAGCGTGGACGACTTCGTAAAGAAGACCCAGTTCACCTACTACACCCCGGAAGCTCTGGGGAAGGTCAGTGGCAAGATCGCCCGCTTCGCCCGGCAGGAGGGGCTGGAGGCCCACGCCCGCAGCGTCCTCAGCCGCTTTGACGAGACCATATAGAAAGAAGGCACGCCACCATGAGCAGATTTATGAGCGCACGCTTTGCCGACCTGGAGGCCTACGTCCCCGGCGAGCAGCCCCAGGACATGCAGTATGTGAAGCTGAACACCAACGAGTCCCCCTTCCCCCCCTCTCCGGAGGTTATTGCCGCGGTGAACGCCTACGAGGTGGGGCGGCTGAACCTCTACCCCGATCCGGACTGCAAGCGGCTGCGGAAGAAGCTGGCGGACCTCTATGAGGTGGAAGAGGAGAACGTATTTCTCTCCAACGGCTCCGACGACATCCTGAACTTTGCCTTCATGGCCTTCTGCGACGCCCAGCGTCCCGCGGCCTTCCCGGATATCAGCTACGGCTTCTACCCTGTCTACGCCAACCTCCACCACGTGCCCGCCACAGTGATTCCCCTTCGGGAGGACTTCCGACTGGAGCCGGAGGACTACTGCGGCCTCCACCAGAACGTGGTCATTGCCAACCCCAACGCCCCCACGGGCCGCACCATCTCTGTGGCGGACATTGAGAAGATCGTCCAGACCAATCCCGACCACGTGGTTCTCATCGACGAGGCCTATGTGGACTTCGGGGCGGAGAGCTGCTACCCTCTCATCAGGAAGTACGAAAACCTCCTGGTGTGCATGACCTTCTCCAAGTCCCGGTCCATGGCCGGAGGCCGCATAGGCTTTGCTCTCGGCAGCAAGGCCCTCATCGAGGACCTCAACAAGATCAAATACTCCACCAACCCCTACAACCTCAACCGTCTGACCCTGGTGGCCGCCGAGGCCGCCGTGGACAGCGACGACTACTATAAAAAGAACGCCAAGATCATCGCGGAGAACCGGGCCTACACCGTGGAGGAGCTGGGGAAGCTGGGCTTCACCACTCTCCCCTCCCAGGCCAACTTCATCTTCACCAGCTGCCCGGGGCTCTCCGGCGGCGACCTCTACCGGGAGCTGAAGCGCCGGGGCGTGCTGGTGCGCTACTGGAACAAGCCCGCCCTCCAGAATCACGTCCGCATCACCATCGGCTCCAGGGAGCAGATGGACGTGCTGCTGGAGAAGGTCCGTGAAATTCTCAAGGAGGTGTGACCATGCGCTCTGCCCAGATCCAGCGGAAGACCGCCGAGACCGACATCACCCTCTCTCTCACCATTGAGGGCACCGGGAAGAGCGACATCGCCACCGGCTGCGGCTTTCTCGACCACATGCTCACCCTCTTCGCCCGCCACGGCCGCTTCGATCTGAATGTCCACTGCGACGGCGACACCTACGTGGACGACCACCACACCGTGGAGGACATCGGCATCTGCCTGGGGGACGCCTTCGCCAAGGCTCTCGGCGACCTCCGGGGGGTAACCCGCTACGGCAGCTGCACCCTCCCCATGGACGAGGCTCTCCTCCTCACCGCCGTGGACCTCTCCGGCCGGGGGATGCTGTGCTGTGACCTCCAGATCCCCACAGAGAAGGTAGGGACCTTTGACACGGAGCTGGTGGAGGAGTTCCTCCTGGCCCTGGTTCGCCGGGCCAACATGACCCTCCACGTCCAGCAGCTGGCGGGGCGAAACAGCCACCACATCATCGAGGGCATATTCAAGAGCCTCGGACGCTCCCTCCGCCAGGCGGCAGCCATTGACCCCGCCTTCGCCCAGGAGATCCCCTCCACCAAGGGGGTGCTGTGATGATCGCCATCGTGGACTACGGGGTGGGGAACCTCTTTTCCCTCACCTGTTCCTTCCGCTCCTTGGGGGCGGAGGTCACCGTCACCGGGGAAGCGGATATCATCCGCTCCGCCGGAAAGGTGGTGCTCCCCGGGGTGGGGGCCTTCGGCGACGCGGCGGCCCTCCTCCGGAAGAGCGGCCTCGATCAGGTGGTCATCGAAGAAGCTCACAAGGGCAAGCCCCTTTTAGGCATCTGCCTGGGGATGCAGCTCCTCTTTGACAAGAGTCTTGAGTACGGGGAGCACCCGGGCCTGGGTCTCATCCCCGGCCGGGTGGTGAGCATGGAGCCGGTGGTCCCGGCAGGGTACAAGGTACCCCACATCGGCTGGAACGCCCTCCACTTCCCCAAGAACAAACCTGTCAGCCCCCTCTTCCGCCACATCCGGGAGGGGGACTGCGTCTACTTCGTCCACTCCTACTACGCCACCGACTGTGACGGCGACCTCATCGCCACCGCCGAGTACGGCCCGGAGCTGACGGCGGCAGTGGCGCGAGACAATGTCATGGGCACCCAGTTCCACCCGGAAAAAAGCGGCGCCGTGGGGCTCAACATCCTGCGGGCCTTCTGTGAAATGGAGGATCGGTTATGATCATTTTCCCCGCCATCGACTTAAAGGACGGCAAGGTGGTCCGTCTCTACAAGGGCGATTTCGCCACGGCCCAGCAGGTGGCCGACGACCCCGTGGCCACCGCCATGGCCTTCCGGGCCGCCGGGGCCACCCACATGCACATGGTGGACCTGGACGGCGCCAAGGACGGCAAGCGGAAGAACACGGACATCGTAAAGGCCGTGTCCCGGGTGGGGCTCCGCATCCAGCTGGGCGGCGGCATCCGCACCATCCAGGACCTGGAGGCCATCTTTGCCATGGGCATCTACCGGGCGGTCATCGGCTCCGCCGCCGTCAGTAACCCGGAGCTGGTCCGCTCCGCCGTGGCCCACTACGGCGGCGACCGCATTGCCGTGGGCATCGACACCAAGGACGGCCGGGTCCGCACCGCCGGCTGGGTGGAGGACGCCGGCATCGATTACCTGGACTTCGCCAAACAGATGGAGGCTCTGGGCGTTCAGAAGCTGATCTTCACCGACATCGACACCGACGGCACCCTCTCCGGCCCCTCCTATGACCGGCTGGCCGCCCTCCAGGCGGAGGTCAGCTGCGACATCATCGCCTCCGGCGGCATCTCCTGCAACAAGGACATTGTCCGACTCAGCGACATGGGCCTCTACGGGGCCATCGTGGGCAAGGCCTGGTACACCGGGGCGGTAGACCTGGAGGACGCCATTCTGGAGGGGGGAGACCAGTGATCACCAAGCGGATCATTCCCTGTCTCGATGTGAAGGACGGCCGGGTGGTGAAGGGGGTCAACTTTCTCGGCCTCAGCGACGTGTCCAGCCCCGTGAAGCTGGCCAGGTTCTATAGCGACTGCGGCGCCGACGAGCTGGTGTTCTACGACATCACCGCCTCCGCCGAGGGCCGCGCCCTCTTCACCGACATTCTCACTGAGGTGGCCTCCACCATCTTCATCCCCCTCACCGTGGGGGGCGGCATCAACACCGTGGACGACTTTGACCGGGTCCTCAAATGCGGCGCCGACAAGGTCAGCGTCAACTCCGGGGCCATCCGGGACCCCTCCCTCATCGCCGCCGCCGCCCAGCGCTACGGGGACCAGTGCGTGGTTCTCAGCGTGGACGCCAAGCGGGTGGACGGCCAGTTCCGGGTCTTTGCCAAGGGCGGCCGGGAGGACACGGGCCTGGACGCTATCGAGTGGATCAAGAAGGGCGTTCAGAACGGCGCCGGGGAGATCGTCCTCAACAGCATCGACACCGACGGGGTAAAGAAGGGCTTTGACCTTGAAATGCTCTCCGCCGTCTGCGACGCGGTGAACGTGCCGGTGATCGCCTCCGGCGGCGCCGGGTGCATCGAGGATTTTGTCACCCTTTTTGAGACCCTTCCCAAGGTGGACGCAGGCCTCGCCGCCTCCATCTTCCACTTCGGCGAGGTCCAGATTCCCGACCTGAAACGCGCCCTGGCGGACCGGGGCATCATTATGCGCGTATAAAGGAGAACGACTATGCTTTCCATTGACGATCTGAAATTCAACGGCCACGGCCTCATCCCCGCCATCGTGGTGGACGCGGCCACCAAGGAGGTGCTGACTCTCGCCTACATGAACCGGGAGAGCCTGGAGATCACCATGAAGGAGGGCCGCACCTGCTTCTGGTCCCGGTCCCGGCAGGAGCTGTGGCGGAAGGGAGAGACCAGCGGCAACATCCAGTACGTGGTGGACATCACCGCCGACTGCGACCGGGACGCCCTGGTGATCCGGGTGAACAAGACCGGCCCCGCCTGCCATTTGGGCACCGCCTCCTGTTTCAATGACAAGATCTTTGTCGGTGAGTCCCCGGAGCCCTTCTCCGTCAAGGGCCTCTACGGCCTCCTGGAGGGCCGGAAGCGGGATCTCCCCGAGGGGTCCTACACCACCTATCTCTTTCAGAAGGGACTGGACAAGATTCTCAAGAAGGTGGGCGAGGAATCCACCGAGGTCATCATCGCCGGCAAGGCAGAGGACAAGGCGGAGACCATCTATGAGATCGCGGACCTCATGTACCATGTGATGGTGCTGATGGTGGAAATGGGCATCAGCGTGGATGACATCCTGGCGGAGCTGGCCAGCCGCCACGTCATCGACCACAAGGTGAAGCAGGAGAAGATGACCAAATGAAACCTCAGACCCTCCACTGCCACACCGCCCTCTGCGACGGGAAACACACCCCGGCGGAGATGGCGGCGGCGGCCTTTGCCGCGGGCTGCGGGGCCATCGGCTTCTCCGGCCACGCGCCGCTCCCCGACGGGGACGACTGGTGCATGCCGGCGGTGTCGGTGCCGGTATACCGCCAGGCGGTGCTGGACCTCCGGGAGCGATATCGCGGTCAAATGGACGTGTTTCTCGGTCTGGAGCAGGACTACTTCTCCCCTCCCGCCGGGGAGGGCTGGGACTACCTCATCGGCTCCGTCCACTGCGTGGTGAAGGACGGGATGGTTCTCACGGTAGACGAGAGCGAAGCCGCTTTTTTGAAAGCCGTCCGGGACTGTTACGGAGGGAACTTTTACGCCTTCGCCCGGGACTATTTTCGTCTGGAAGCGGAGGTGGTCAAGACCACCGGCTGCCAGATCGTGGGCCATTTTGATCTTTTCACCAAGTTCAACGAGGGAAATCGCCTCTTTGACACCACGGATCCCCGGTACCTGGGCCCGGCCATGGAGGCCCTGGACGCCCTTCTGGAGGAGGACGTACTCTTTGAGATCAACACCGGGGCCATATCCCGGGGCTACCGCACCACCCCCTACCCCGCCCCGGTGTTCCTCCGGCGGATTCGGGAAAAGGGAGGCCGGGTGGCCGTCACCAGCGACAGCCACAGCGCAGACTCCCTGCTGTTCGCCTATCCCCAGGCCTTTGCCCTGGCGGCGGAATGCGGATTTACCTCCACGGTGTACCGCACCCAGTCGGGCTTTACTGATGTTCCCCTCCCTCTATAGCTGTCTCTGCGAGGAACCGGCGCGGTACCTGCCGCACCGGCTCCTCCCTTTTTTCTGCATAAATCTGCGCGACCGGGCGCCCGGCGGGATATTATTACACCACAATCGGGGAAAAACAAGAGGTTGCGAGAACATATGTCCTCTGTTCAAAGACGGGCAGAGAAACAATATACGAACGTTATACATGAATATTTAATCGTAGTTTTGAATATCCCATAGGAGTCAAATACGATTCATCCATAGGAATGAAACGCAGATTTTTAAAAGCAGAAAATAAAATCGACATCAAATCTGAGATTTTCAAAATAATTTCGAACAGAAATGCACGGAATTGCCAAGGAAGCTCTTACATAATTGTGCAAGTGGCTGGTTCTTGTCTGATTTTTAACAATGCTATTGATTTATGTGGAGAGAATATTATACAATAGAGGCAAGAAGGCCCCAGGGGCCTTGCGAGCATGAGAAGTGACGATGGGAGGTCATTATGAGCAGATTGGAATTTTATTCCACCAGCGGGTCCCAGGCCGTGGTGGAGTCCCTGTACCGGGATCTGGAGCACCGGATCGTGGCCAGCCCCCCGGGACTGTGTCCGGTGGATCTGGCGTCGGCCTTTTTGAAGATGTGCCACGCCCAGACCTGCGGCAAGTGCGTGCCCTGCCGGGTAGGGCTGCGGCAGCTGGCGCTGCTGATCGACGACGTGCTGGAGGGCCGGGCCACCATGGAGACCCTGGATTTCATCGAGACCACCGCTCAGGTGATCTCCGACAGCGCCGACTGCGCCATCGGTTATGAGGCCGCCAACATGGTCCTCAAAGGTATCCGGGGCTTCCGGGACGACTACGAATCCCATGTCCGGGACGGCAAGTGTCTGTGCAACCTGGACCAGCCGGTGCCCTGCGTGGCCCAGTGTCCCGCCGGAGTGGACATTCCCGGCTATGTGGCCCTGGTGGGAGCCGGCCGGTATGCCGACGCTGTGCGCCTTATCCGCAAGGACAACCCCTTCCCCGGGGCCTGCGGCCTGGTGTGCGAGCACCCCTGCGAGTCCCGCTGCCGCCGGAATATGATCGAGGGCGCCGTAAACATCCGCGGCCTCAAGCGCTATGCCGTGGACCACGCGGGCGTCGTCCCCCCGCCCCCCTGCGCCGAGGCCACCGGCAAGACCGTGGCCATTGTGGGCGGCGGCCCCAGCGGCCTCTCCGCCGCCTTCTACCTCTCCCTCATGGGCCACAAGGTCACCGTGTTTGAGGCGAGAAAGCAGCTGGGCGGCATGCTGCGCTACGGCATCCCCAGCTACCGCCTGCCCCGGGAGGAGCTGCAGAAAGACATCGACGCCATCCTGGCCACCGGGGTGGAGGTCAATCTGGGCGTCACCATCGGCAAGGACATCTCCCTGGCGGAGCTCCACCGCCGCTACGACGCCATTTACATCTCCATCGGCGCCCACACCGACAAGAAGGTGGGCATTGAGGGGGAGGACGCCCGGGGCGTCATCTCCGCCGTGGAGATGCTGCGGGCCATCGGCGACGGCACCATGCCCGACTTCACCGGGAAGAACGTGGTGGTCATCGGCGGCGGCAACGTGGCCATGGACTGCTGCCGCAGCGCCGCCCGTCTGGGGGCCAAGACCGTCAGCGTGGCCTACCGCCGCCGTCAGCAGGATATGACCGCTCTCGCCGAGGAGGTGGAGGGCGCCATGGCGGAGGGTGTGGAGCTTCTCACCATGATGGCTCCCGTCCGCATCGAAGCCGACGAGAACGACAACGCCGTGGCGTTGTGGGTCCAGCCCCAGCGGGTGGGCGCCATCGACAGCGCCGGCCGTCCCCGGCCGGAGAAGGCCGCGGAGCCGGAGGTCCGGGTGCCCGCCGACATCATCATCGTGGCCATCGGCCAGAGCATCGAGCTGAAGGCCTTTGAGGAGGCCGGCGTCCCCATCCACCGGGGCACCATCGCCGCCCTCTCCAGCGGCGGCATCGAGAACAACGCGGGCATCTTCGCCGGCGGCGACTGCGTCACCGGCCCCGCCACCGTCATCAAGGCCATCGCCGGGGGCAAGGTGGCCGCCGCCAACATCGACGAGTATTTGGGCTTCGAGCACCGCATCGAGGTGGATGTGAAGATTCCCAAGGCCTATCTCGGCGAGCGGCCCAGCTGCGGCCGCAGCGAGCTTCCCATGGAGAAGGCCTACGAGCGCAAGGAGAATTTCCATTGCATTGAGTGCGGCTTCACCGACGAGGTGGCCAAGCAGGAGGCCCAGCGGTGCCTGCGGTGCGACCACTTCGGCTACGGCGTATTCAAGGGAGGGAGGACGAAGAGATGGTAAAGATGGTCAATCTGACGATCGATGGCATGGCGGTGTCCGTGCCCCGGGGCACCTCGATCCTCAACGCCGCCCGCAGCGTGGGCATCAATATCCCCAGCCTCTGCTATCTGAAGGACCTCAACGAGATTGCCGCCTGCCGGGTGTGCGTGGTGGAGATCGAGGGCATTCAGAAGCTGGTAGCCTCCTGCAACAACCACGTCTGGGACGGCATGGTGGTCTACACCAACTCCCCCCGGGTCCGGGAGGCCCGGCGGGTGAACGTGGAGCTGATCCTCAGCCAGCACAACTGCGACTGCCCCTACTGCGTCCGCAGCGGCAACTGTGAGCTGCAAAAGCTGGCCAATGACCTGGGTCTCAGCCACCTCAACTATCATAAGGAGCCCGCTCCCGCCAACTGGGACGTGACCTTCCCCATGATCCGGGACGCCAGCAAGTGCATCAAGTGCATGCGCTGCATCCAGGTCTGCGACAAGGTGCAGAGCCTCAACATCTGGGACATCGCCAACACCGGTTCCCGGACCACTGTGGATGTGTCCCTGGGCCGGAATATCCGGGAGGCGGACTGCGCCCTCTGCGGCCAGTGCGTCACCCACTGTCCCGTGGGAGCCCTCCGGGCCCGGGACGACACCCAGCGGGCCTTCGCCCTCCTCAACGACAAGAGCCTCACCACCGTGGTGCAGATCGCGCCGGCGGTGCGGGCGGCCTGGGGCGAAAGCCTTGGCCTCAGCCGGGAGGAGGCCACTGTCAAGCGGCTGGTGGCGGCCCTGCGGCGCATGGGCTTCCAGTATATCTTCGACACCAATTTCTCCGCCGACCTCACCATTATGGAGGAGGGCAGCGAGTTTCTCCAGCGGCTGGGGGAGCCGGGCAAGTACGCCTGGCCCATGTTCACCTCCTGCTGTCCCGGCTGGGTGCGGTTCCTCAAGAGCCAGTACCCCGACATGGTGAAGAACCTCTCCACCGCCAAGAGCCCCCAGCAGATGTTCGGCGCGGTGACCAAGTCCTACTTCGCCGAGCGCATCGGCGTGGACCCCCACAAGATCCGCTGCATCTCCGTGATGCCCTGTATGGCCAAGAAGGCGGAGTGCGCCCTGCCGGTGATGAACGACGCCTGCGGGGATCCGGACGTGGATCTGGTGCTCACCACCCGGGAGATCGACCGGATGATCCGGGCGGAGCACATCGACGTTCACGCCTTGAAGGAGGAGGAGTTTGACTCCCCCCTGGGCGTGGGCAGCGGCGCCGCCGTCATCTTCGGCGCCACCGGCGGCGTGATGGAGGCGGCCCTCCGGTCCGCCTACTTCCTGGTCACCGGCGAGAACCCCGACGCAGACGCCTTTGAGGACGTGCGGGGCATGGACGGCTGGAAGGAGGCAACCTTCCGCATCCAGGATACCCCGGTGCGGGTGGCGGTGGCCAGCGGCCTTGGCAACACCCGGCGGCTCATCGAGGCCCTCCGGGCGGGGAAGGTCCAGTACGACTTCGTGGAGATTATGGCCTGTCCCGGCGGCTGCGCCGGCGGCGGCGGCCAGCCCATCCACGAGGCCCAGGAGCTGGCGGAGAAGCGGGGCCAGGTGCTCTACGGCCTGGACAAGGTCAACAACCTCCGTTTCTCCCACGAGAACCCCTCGGTGCAGGCCCTCTATAGCGAGTACCTCACCAAGCCCCTGTCCCACCGCGCCCACGAGCTGCTCCACACCGACCACGAGGCGTGGACCATGCCCCTGGCGCCCAGCAGGAAATAAACACACGGGCGCCCGGGGAAATTCCCCGGGCGCCTTTCTGCAGGGAAAGACGCGCCGAAAAAGCCTCACAGAGTTTGCGCCGGATGGCGCAAATCCAGTCAAATCCATGTTCTCCGGCGACATGTGCGCCGGAGAACATACTCTGCAGCCCGCAAGTGTGGGAATTGTCCGCTGCAAGCGGACAATTCCTGCGCGCGGCAGGCTGTGTCTCTGCCAAAAAAGTGGCTTAAGCCACTTTTTCGACAGACTGAGACGCGCCGCGGCAATGCCGCGGCGCGTCTTCTTTTCCATCTCTTATTCCTTGTCGTCCTTGGTGATCCAGATCTTGCACAGATCGCAGTAGTAGCTCTGAGGCGTGGGCTTCCCAGCGTCGCCGCTGGCTGCGTCCGCCTTCTTGGTCACATACAACCGCCCCACGTCAAAGCTCCGCAGATGCTCCGGAATCCAGTAGATTCCCTCGTGGTTGGCGCTGTGCATGGCCCCAGGCCGCATGGCGTTTTTGCAAAACGGACAATTCATGATTCCATCCTCCCTTCCCTTTTGCGGATCTCTCCTCCCCTACAGTATACCGGTTTTCCCCGGCATTTGCAAGGGAAACGAGCTTACGCCATGGCCACGGAGAAAACCGTCCCCGCCGCGCCGGCAAAAACCACCAGACCGTCCTCCGGCAGCTCCACCGTGGTACTGCCGTAGGCCCAGGAGGCCGCCACCGTCTGGAGGCTGCCGTCGTAGACACAGAAGCCGCCGCCCTCCGGTACCGTCACCGTCATGGTCCTTCCGGCGGCCTCGCCCACGTCATACCACCGGGCATAGCCGTCGCTCTGAATGGTGCAGAGGGAGCGGGCCCCGCCGTAGATGGGTGCAAAGGTCGCCACATCCCGGTAGACGCTGCCGTTGAGGGTCATGTACTCCACGCCGTTTTCGTCGGTGATCATCTCAATGACCCCCGCGTCGCGGCTGCCCACGCCGGGAATCTGCAGCACCGGCGCAGCGGTATCCGCATCCTCCAGGCGGTTGATGGAGAGGTAGCCCCCAGGGCTCCCCACCAGACTCACCGCCCCGAACAGGGCGCCGAAGGGGTAGAGCGCGGAGGTGTAGACCTCGTTGACCTGGGCGTAGATCTTCCCCTCCCGGGCCTCCCAGGCCGCCAGGGCTTCCTCGTCGGCCACCGGCTGGGGCAGCTTTTCAAAGACGTATTCGGCGCTGTAGAAGGGGGCCAGGCCGGGCAGACCGGTATAGGCCATCTGCTGGAGATAGACGTGGCCCTCCTGCTCCGTCAGCCGCAGAGCCACGGTGTTCCCCTCGTCCCGGAAGGTGCCGTCGGCGCGGTAGGTGAAGGTCATGGGGGCCTCCACCCCCGCCATGGCAAGAGACAGTACTCCGTCCTCGGCAATCGTCACCTGAGCAAGGCCGGTGGCCGCGCCGTAGTCGCCGGACCAGGCGGTGAGGGAGGCAGGCATGGCCGTCTCTGCCACCTCGTCCAGCACGGCGGCGGAGGCGTCCACCGCCACTCCCTCCTCCGCCAGAGCGGCCATGAGCATGGTGGCCGCCGCCATCTCGTTGTAGGTGGAAACGCCGCCGCTGGTGAGCACCGCCGCCGCCATGTCATACTCCGGCAGCACCAGGAAGCCGCAGTGGTAGCTGAGGGTGTCGCCCCCCTTCACCAGGGCCTGAATGCCGCTGTCGGAAAAGGGGTAGAGGGACACGGCGTCCCACCCGAGGCCGTAGGAGAGGAGGCTGCCCTCGCTGTCCTCCGGCCACATGCCCCGGAGGCACTCCGCATTCTCCATGGCGGCAAGGCTCTCCGCGCTGAGAAGGTCTGTGCCGCACAGAGCGCCGCCGAAGGCCGCCAGATCCTCGGCGCTGGCGTAGATGCCGCCGGCCCCCACGATGGTCAGGGTCTCCGGAGGCAGGGCCCAGGTGCCCTGGCCGATATAGGTCTTGGCCAGAAGGGACCGGTCAAAGTCGTCCTGAGGCGAGAAGGTGGCCCCGAGACCCAGAGGCTCCGCGATCTTCTCCCGGAGAAACTCCTCAAAGCCCATGCCGCTGACCGCCTCGATCACCAGCTGGGCCAGGGTGAAGCCGTCGTTGCAGTAGACGCTGTAGGCCCCCGGGTCCGCCTGGAGGGTCTGGGTCTTCAGCTGGCTGAGAAGGCCGTCCACCGCGCTGTCATTGTCTCCGTCACTGAGGAGGAAGGCATTCAAAGTGGTGGTGCCCATGAGGCCCGAGGAGTGGTTGAGGAGCATCCGCACAGTGATGTCCTTGTACCGGCTGTCGGCCATGGTGAACTCCGGGAGGTACCGGGTCACCGGGGCGTCCAGATCCACCTTCCCCTCCTCCACCAGCAGCATCATGGCTGCGGTGGTGTAAACCTTGCTTACCGAGCCCACGCCGTAGAGGTTGTCCGCCGTGAGGGCCCGGTTCTCGGTCTTGGAATAGACCCCCTGCTGTCCGGAGACGGTAATTTCCCCATCCTGCCACAGGGCGTACTGGATGGAAGTGGCCCCGCCGTAGGTCATAGCCGCCGCCGCAGCGTCGAAAGCCGTCCGGGCCACGGCATCCTCCTCCGCCGCCGCAGGCAGCGCCAGCGCCAGGGCCAGCACCAGGGCCATCGCCAGAGCAAGTGGCCGTTTCAGCATCTGTTTCATGGTAAGGTTCCTCCCATTCCGTGTTTTCCCTATTATACCGCTTTGAAAATTCCGGGGCAATCCCCATTTCCGTTAAGAGGCGCAGGGGTCATTCCGCCCCCAGCAGCTCCCAGAGGGCCTTTGGACTGCGGACAATGGGGCCGGCCCCCGCCGCCAGCAGCTCCTCCTCCGTACGGAAGCCCCAGCTGACGGAGATGCAGGGGAGTCCCGCGTTCCGGGCCGTGGCCAGATCCACCTCCGAGTCCCCCACGTACACCGCCCCCGCCTTCTCCGCCCCCAGGCTGCGGAGAGCCAGCTCCACCGTATCCGGCCAGGGCTTGCGGCGAAGGCCCGCCGTCTCCCCCACGGCAACGGCCACCCGGCCGCCGAAATAGTGGGCGCACAGGTCCTTCACCGCCTCGTCCACCTTGTTGGACACCACCGCCACCCCACAGCCCGCCGAGGCGAGCGCGTCCAGCAGGGGCAGGATTCCCTCGTAGGGCCGGGTGCTCTCCCGGTCGTGGGCGTTGTACCACTCCCGCATCTCCGCGGTGCGCCGGTCGATCTCCTCATCACTGCAGCCTGCCGGAAGGCTCAGCCGCATGAGATTGCGCAGGCCGTTGCCCACAAACTGCCGCACCTCCTCCAGGGAGCGCTGGGGATACCCCGCCCCCGAGAGGGTGTGGTTCACCGCGCTTTGCAGGTCCTCCAGGGTGTTCAGCAGGGTGCCGTCCAGATCAAATAAAATGGTGCGATATTTCACGTTCTTCACCTCACGGCCAACAGTATACCGGGAGAGCGAGCAAAAGGCAATGGTTGAATTTTCCCTAAAAACTGGTATACTGTAGGTCGTATGAGGATATATCCAACCAGAAGGAGACTTGTTATGAAACTGCTGATTGCATCGGATATTCACGGCTCCGCCCACTTCTGCGCCCAGCTGATGGAAGCGGTGGAGCGAGAGCAGCCCGAAAAGCTCTTGCTGCTGGGGGACCTGCTCTACCACGGTCCCCGGAACCCTCTGCCGGAGGGGTACGACTGCCCCAAGACCTGCGCCATGCTCAACAGCCTCAAGGACCGCATCGCCGCCGTCCGGGGCAACTGCGACTGTGAGGTGGACCAGATGGTGCTGGACTTCCCCATTCTGGCCGACTACGTCCTGGTGGAAGCCGACGGAGTCTCCCTCTTCGTCACCCACGGCCACCGGTTCCACGAGGAGAATCTGCCCCCCATGGCCAAGGGCACCGTTCTCCTCCACGGCCACACCCACGTACCCGTCTGCAGAGTCCACGAGGACTACATCTATATGAATCCCGGCTCCGTGTCCCTTCCCAAGGAGAGCAGCCGCCACGGCTACATGACTCTGGAGGATGGGCTCTTTCTGTGGAAGGACCTCAGCGGAGAGGTCTGGCAGGAGTACCGGCTGGCCCGCTGACCGCTTTCGCAAAATTTTTTCCTTTCCCTGCAATAAACCGCCTCAGTTTTGCATTATGTAAGTGACAGGAGAGATAAGCCATGTGGATGATGCTTGCCGCGATGCCAGCGAATCGCGCCCCCCTCCCGGCGGAACTGGAGGATCTCCTCCTTGGCGTGGCCGCCGGGGACCGGGAGGCGCTGTCCGAGTTCTACGCCAGAACCAGGACCGCTGTCTACGGTCTGGCACTGTCGTATCTCCGCAGCGGACACGACGCGGAGGACGTGGTCCAGGATACCTATATCCGGGTATGGAACAGCGCGGAGAGCTATCGCCCCCAGGGGAAACCCATGGCCTGGCTTCTGACCATCGCCAAACATTTGTCCCTCATGCGCCTGCGGGAGCGGGACAAGGTGGTGGATCTGCCCCAGGAGGACTGGAACACCCTGGCTATCGACAGCCCGGCGGTGACGGCAGAGGACCGGCAGGTCCTCACCGCGGCTCTATGCGCCCTCACCGACCAGGAGCGGCGGATTGTCCTGCTCCACGCTGTCACCGGCATGAAGCACCGGGAGATCGCCCAGGTACTGGAGCTGCCTCTGGCCACGGTACTGTCCAAGTACCACCGGGCACTGAAGAAACTGAGAAACCGGCTGGAAGGAGATGAACTGCCGTGACCGATCAGGAACTGGAGCGCAGGCTGTGCGCCGCTGTGGAGCACGCCGCCCCCGATCAGCTGCAGAGCATCCTCTCCAGCTGCGGTGAGCGGAAAGGAACTGTGATCCCTATGACAGAGAACAAGAAGAACAAACGACGCTTTGCCAGGATGGCGGCGGCGGCCTGTCTGGCCCTGCTGCTGGTGGGCGGCGGCGCCGCGGGCGTGTTGACTGCGCGGGCCAACGCGGTGGCCTCCATCATCTCTTTGGACGTCAATCCCAGCATTGAGCTGAAGGTCAGCAAGAGCGAGAAGGTGCTCTCCGCTGATCCCCTGAACGCGGAGGCGGAAGAGATTCTCACCGACCTGCCCCTGAAGGGCACCGACCTGAACGTGGCGGTAAACGCCATTGTGGGCAGCCTCCTGCGCCACGGCTACCTGGACAGCATTGCCTCCGCCATTCTGATCTCCGTGGAGGACGAGGATCAGGCCCGGGCCACCCGGCTGGAGCAGAGCCTCACCACCGAGGTGGGGGCCGCCCTGCAGAACGCCCAGTCCGGCGCCTCGGTGCTCAGCCAGACCCTGACCCAGAGCACCCAGCTGGACACCCTGGCTCGGGAGAACAACATCTCTGTGGGCAAGGCCTCCCTGATTCAGTCTGCCATGAGCCTCAACAGCGCCCTCACCTTTGACGGTCTCGCCGCTCTCTCCGTGGAGGAGCTGAGCCAGCTGGTGGAGATCGGCTCGCCCGCCATGCCGGTGGGCCGGGAGGCCGCCGCCGCCGCGGCGCTGGCCGCCGCCGGTGTGTCTGAGGCAGACGCCTGGGAGCTGGAGGTGGACGCGGAGCTGGACGAGCGGACCCCCTGCTATGAGGTGGAGTTCAAGACCAGTACCGGCGAGTATGAGTACGCCGTGGACGCCTACACCGGCGAGATCCTCTGGGGCGGCGCCGAGGAGCGCTACACCGGCAGCGGCACTTCCTCCAACAGCGGCTCCGGCGGCGGTTCCAACAGCGGCAGCACATCCTCCGGCAGTACGTCTTCCGGCAGCGCCGCCGGCAATACCTCCGGCAGCACTTCCGCCGGCGGTGACATCGGCCTGGAAAAGGCCAAGAGCATCGCCTTTGCCGACGCCGGGGTCAGCGCCTCCAGCGTGGTGAATCTGGAGACAGATCGAGACTGGGACGACGGCCGCTGGGAGTATGAAATCGAGTTCTGGAGCGGCAGCACCGAATACGACTACGAGATCTCCGGCACCGACGGAACCATTCTGAAGCGGGAGAGCAAGGTCCACGCCGTCAGCGTTGACAGTATCATCTCCGCCGAGGCGGCCCGGGACGCCGCCCTGGCCCACGCCGGTCTGAGCCTCTCGGACGTGTGGGACCTGGAGGTGGATGAGGAGCTGGACGACCGCACCCCCCACTACGATGTGGAATTCAAAGGCGCCGGAATGGAGTATGAGTACGAGATCGACGCCGCCAGCGGCAGCGTGCTCCATTACGAGAAGGATCGGGATTGATCCCCCCGCCGGTCCGGGGATGCAATAGAGGGAAGGAGAAGCGAAAAGCCGCTTCTCCTTCCCTTTTCCTGTTGGGAAAATAGAGGCGGGGATGAATTTGAGGTTGCGGGGGGGCGCGGGATACGATATAATAGGGGCAAGAGATCCCTCTGTCCCCCCCGCGAGAGGAACTATATCGAAAAGGAGAGATACTTATGAAATTTTCAGAAAAAGCAAAGAAATGCGGACTCTCCCCCATGCGGAAGTTTCATCCCTACGCAGTGGCCGCCAAAGCAGCGGGGAAAAAGATTTACCATCTGAACATTGGTCAACCCGACATTGAAACCCCGGCGGCTGCCTTCGAGGCGGTGCGCCACTTCACCCAGCCGGTGCTGGAGTACGCCCCCTCCCCCGGCATTCCGGAGCTCATCACCGCCGTCCAGGGCTACTACGACAAGCTGGGGATCCACTTTAAGGAGAGCGAGATCCTGGTGACCACCGGCGGCAGCGAGGCTTTGCAGATCGCTTTGAACTGCATTTTGGACGAGGGGGACGAGATCATCATTCCCGAGCCCTTCTACCCCAACTACAACACCTTTGTCTGCACCACCGGCGCGTCCATCCGTCCCCTCACCACCACCCCTGAGGAGGGCTACTTCTACGCCGAGCGGTCCCGGGTGGAAGCCCTCATCAACGAGCACACCCGGGCCATCATGGTCACCAACCCCGGCAATCCCACCGGTGTGGTGCTGTCCCCGGATCAGATGCGGATGCTGGCGGACGTGGCCAAGGAGCACGGCCTCTTCCTCATCGGCGACGAGGTATACCGGGAGTTCGTCTACGGCGGCGAGGCGCTGGCCTCTCTGGGCCAGTATGAGGACGCGGCGGAAAACGTGATTCTCATTGACTCCGTATCCAAGCGGTTCTCCGCCTGCGGCGCCCGGATCGGCGTGATCATCTCCCGCAACGCGGAGCTGATGGCCCACGCCATGAAGTACTGCCAGGCCCGGCTGTCTGTGGCCACCCTGGACCAGGTGGCCGCCGCCGCCCTGTACACGGTGCCCGGGAGCTACTTTGAGGCCGTCCGGGAGGAGTACAAGCGCCGCCGGGATACGGTGGTCGGCAAGCTGAAGGAGATTCCCGGCGTGGTGTGCGAGTGCCCGGAGGGCGCCTTCTATCTCATGGCCAAGCTGCCGGTGGACAGCGCAGACGCCTTCCAGCAGTGGCTGCTGACGGACTTTGACGACAACGGTGAGACGGTGATGTTCGCCCCCGGCGAATCCTTCTACGGCACCCCGGGCAAGGGTGTGGACGAGATCCGCATCGCCTATGTGCTCAAGGAAGCGGATCTGGCCCGGGCCTGCGATCTGCTGGCTCTGGGCATCAAGGCCTACAACAACCGGTAATGTTCCCTCCCCGCCCTCTGCAGGTTTCCCCTGCAGAGGGCGTTTTTCCGTCTCCGCCGCCTTCAGATTCTCCTCCAGACAGCAAAAAAGGAGCCGCCGAAGCGGCTCCTTTTTCATGCTCTTCAGGCCCAGGGGTTCTCCGTGGGATAGGGCAGGGTCTTGGGCTGGTTGTAGGCGATGTCCGCCACGCCGAAGTACTTGAGCACCTCGAAGAGGGCCTTGCCGCAGTGGGCGAAGGCCACCGCGCCGTGGTGGGGATAGCGCTTCTGCACCAGCACATGGCGGTAGAACCGGCCCATCTCCGGAATGGCGAAGATGCCGATGCCGCCGAAGGAGCGGGTGGCCACAGGCAGCACCTCGCCCTGGGCGATGTAGGAGCGGAGATTCCCCTCGCTGTCGCACTGGAGGCGGTAGAAGGTGACGGCGCCGGGGGCGATGTCGCCCTCCAGAGTGCCCCGGGTAAAGTCGGGAGTGCCGCCGTTCTCCAGCAGGCGGTTCTGGATCAGCTGGTACTTCACCGCGCAGCCGCCGCACATCTTGCAGCTGGGGGTGTTGCCGCAGTGGAAGCCCATGAAGGTGTCGGTGAGCTTGTAGTCGAACTTGCCGGCGATGTCCTCGTCGTAGATGTACTGGGGCACGGAGTTGTTGATATCCAGCAGGGTGACGGCGTCACCGGTGATGCAGGTGCCGATGTACTCGCTGAGAGCGCCGTAGATGTCCACCTCGCAGGCCACGGGGATGCCCCGGGAGGCCAGGCGGGAGTTCACATAGCAGGGCTCAAAGCCGAACTGCTCGGGGAAGGCGGGCCAGCACTTGTCGGCAAAGGCCACGTACTGACGGGCGCCCTTGTGGGCCTCGGCCCAATCCAGCAGGGTCAGCTCAAACTGGGCCATCCGCTCCAGCAGGTCGGGATAGACCTTGTCGCCCATCTCCTTCTGCATGTCGGCGGCCACCTCGGCAATGCGCTTGTCCCCGGCGTGAGCCTTGTAGGACACCAGGAGGTCCAGCTCGCTGTTCTCCTCCACCTCGACGCCCAGCTCATAGAGGCCCTTGATGGGGGCGTTGCAGGCGAAGAAGTCCTGGGGACGGGGACCGAAGGTGATGATCTTCAGATTCTTCACACCGATGATGGCCCGGGCGATGGGGATGAACTCCCGGATCATGTCCGCGCACTCCTGGGCGGTGCCCACGGGGTACTCGGGCAGGTAGGCCTTCAGATGGCGCATGCCCAGATTGTAGGAGCAGTTCAGCACGCCGCAGTAGGCGTCGCCCCGGCCGTTGATCATGTCCCCGTCGCCCTCGGCGGCGGCGATGTACATGACGGGACCGTCAAACTTCTGGCACAGCAGGGTCTCGGGGGTCTCGGGACCGAAGTTGCCCAGGAACACCACCAGGGCGTTGACGCCGTTGGCCTTCACGTCCTCCAGAGCCTTCAGGGTGTCGGCCTCGTTCTCCACGGTGATGGGGCACTCATAGAGGCCCTCGCCGTAGGCCGCCACAATATTCTTGCGGCGCTGGGTGGACAGGGCGATGGGGAAGCAGTCCCGGGACACAGCAATAATGCCCAGCTTCACGTCGGGAATGTTGGTAAACATGTGAATCAACCTCTCTTTTCTCAAATCTGTTCCGCCGTTTACAGATCGGCGGCGATGTCCACGTTGACGCCGTCCAGCCGCACCGGCGCGCCCTGGGCGGCCTCGCTGCTGTCGGCGTGGGCCAGCAGCCACTTATTGGCGGCCCACAGGGTCTCGTCCTCTCCATTGAGGGGGGTGATGGCGGGCTTGGGGCCGTTGGTGCCCCGGGGCAGCACGATGACCACCTGGAACCCCGCGCCCTTGGCGGCGGAGCAGGGGGCGTAGTGCAGGGAGGTGGCGTACACCTCCACCACCGCCCCGGCAGGAGCCTTGAAGGCCTTCACCTTGGCGGTGTCGAGACGGCCGTTTACCACATCGTCCTCCCGGGCCAGGAGGAGAATGAAGTCCTCCGCGCCGATGTTCAGCTCACTGTCCCGATGGTACTCCAGGCAGTTGAGTTTGGTGTTGTGGCCGTTGCACCACCCCAGCTGGATGGGCATGCCGCCGTAGGCGTTGGCGGCCAGCTGTCCGGCAATGGGCAGGGCCTCCAGCTCCGGCTGGGAGGGCACATAGTCCACGCCCTCCGGCACAGGGGTCACGGCCTTCAGCGTCTCCAGAAGGGCTGTGGTGTCATAGCCCTCCAGCACCTTGCCGTAGGGGGCAAAGGCGGCGTCATAGATGGATTGAATGGTCATAGACAATCACCTCATGTTTGGGAGCGGTCTCCCGCAAAATGATGCAGTGTAACATTACAGAGCTTCTGGCTGACGGGGAAAAACAGCCGGGCGGCCATCTCCCGGAAGGAGCGTCTCTTTATGGCGTCTCCTCCCCGGCGCTCTCGTCCTCCTCCCCCCGTCGCCCTCCGGTCCGCTTCAGCGCCCAGAGGCAGAAGGCGAGGCCGCTGAGACCCAGCACGCAGCCGCTGCCCCAGGCTGCCAGATCGCTCATGCCCGTGTCCCCGCCGCCCAGCTGGGCGGAAAGGATCTTGTAGGCCAGGTACATCAGGTACCCACCCACCGCTAGACGGGTCATCAGGCGGATCTCATCACTCATATAGCTTCCTCCCTCTGTCACAGCAGCTGAGGAAATACGCCCTTCAGCGCCGGATAGAGCTTGGAAAACTGCCGGTAGCGCTCCTCATAGCGCCCGGCGATCTCCGGATCGGGGGTGACGGCGTCCGCCGTCTGCACCAGCTTGGCACACACCGCCTGGACGCTGGGGTAGGCCCCGCAGGCCACCATGGCCAGCATGGCCCCGCCCATGCCGGGCCCCTGCTCGGACACGGGGGTGGTGAGCTCCACGTTGAGAACGTTGGCCATGATCTTCTTCCACAGGGGGCTCTTGGCGCCGCCGCCGCAGATCATGCTGCGCCGGATGTCCAGCCCCAGGGACCGGGCCACCTCGAAGCTGTCCCGGATGGCGAAGGCCACGCCCTCCAGCACCGCCTGGGTCATGTCGGCACGGCTGGTGTCCATGGTCATGCCCACAAAGACGCTGCGGGCGTTGGTGTCGTTGATGGGGGACCGCTCCCCCATGAGGTAGGGCAGGAAGTACACGTGGTTGCAGCCCAGCTTGTCGTCGGTGATGTCCTTCTGGGCCCCGGCGTAGTCCTGAGAGCCCAGAATCTCGTCCATCCACCACTTGTTGCAGCTGGCGGCGGAGAGCATGCAGCCCATGAGATGGTAGTGACCGTCGGCGTGGGCAAAGGCGTGAAGAGCGTTGTGGGGATCCACGCCGAAGTGGTCACTGGAGATGAAGAGGGTGCCGGAGGTGCCGAGAGAGATGTTGCAGCCTCCCTCCCCCACGGTGCCGGTGCCCACGGCGGCGGCGGCGTTGTCCCCCGCCCCGGCGCAGACCACCACCTTCTCGGAGAGGCCCAGCTCCTGGGCGATCTCCGGACGGAGGGTACCCACCGCCTCGTAGCTCTCAAAGAGCCGGGGCATCTGGTCCTCGGTGATGCCGCAGATGTCCAGCATCTCCCGGCTCCAGCACTTGTTTTTCACGTCCAGCAGCAGCATGCCGCTGGCGTCGGAGTAGTCGGTGCAGTGGACGCCGGTGAGAACGTAGTTGATGTAGTCCTTGGGCAGCATGATCTTCCGGATGCGGGCAAAATTCTCCGGCTCGTTCTTCCGCATCCACAAAATTTTGGGAGCGGTAAAGCCGGCGAAGGCGATGTTGGCGGTGAGGGCGGACAGCTTCTCCCGGCCGATGGTCTCATTGAGGTAGTCCACCTCGGCGGCGGTGCGGCCGTCGTTCCAGAGGATGGCGGGACGGATCACCTGGTCGTTCTCGTCCAGCACCACCAGACCGTGCATCTGGCCGCCGGCGCCGATGCCCGCCACCTGGGACTTGTCAAAGCCGTTGAGCAGGGCGGGAATCCCCTCCAGCACCGCGTTTTTCCAGTCCTCCGGGGCCTGCTGGCTCCAGCCGGGCTGAGGGAACTCCAGGGGATACTCCCGGGACAGCTCATTCTGGATCCGCCCCTCCTCGTCCATCAGCAGAAGCTTGACGGCGGAGGTACCCAGATCAATTCCAATATACAGCATAGCTTCCTCCAAAGGCAGCGCCTTGTGTCGATGTTGTTGTTACTTGCCGGACTTGCGTCTGGTCACCACGTCGAAGATGACGGCCACCAGCAGCACGCCGCCCTTGACCACATACTGCCAGGAGTCGCCGATGCCCATGATGGACATGCCCATATTGATGACGCCCAGCAGCAGAGCGCCGATGACCACGCCGCCCACGGTGCCGCTGCCGCCGTATGCGGAGGCGCCGCCGATGAAGCAGGCGCCGATGGCATCCATCTCGAAGGAGGTGCCGGTGGAGCCGTTGACGGAGCCCACGCGGGCCACGTTCAGAAGGCCGCAGAGACCGGCCAGGAGGCCCATGTTGGTGTAGGCGATGAAGTAGATCTTGTCGGTGTTGATACCGGAGAGCTTGGTGGCCTTCTCGTTGCCGCCCACGGCGTAGAAGTACCGGCCGAAGGCGGTCTTGGCGGTGATGAAGTTATAGATGAGGCAGATGGCCAGCACCCACACCAGCATGACGGAAATACCCCGGTACTGGCTGAGGAGATAGCAGTAGTAGAGGATCAGAGCGGCGATGAGGCCGGACTTCAGGTAGTCGCTGACGGCGCTGTTCTGACGGTAGCCCTTCTTCGCCCGGTCGGCCCGGTTCTTCACGGTGTGGAGAATGACATACAGAGCGGCCACCACACCCACGATGAGGGCGGACAGGACCATTTCCCCGTCGTCTAGGCCGGGGATCTTGATGTACTTGGTGAAGATGTTGAGGAAGGTGGCGTCCTGAATGGCCACGGTCTTGTTGTCCAGCACCAGACGGCCGATGCCGCGGAAGACGAACATGCCGCCCAGGGTGGTGATGAAGGGGGGAATGCGGACATAGCCGATCCAGTAGCCCTGCCACACGCCCACCAGCAGGCCCACCAGCAGGCAGACGATGATGGTCAGGATGGGGTTCATGCCCATGGTGGTGATCATCACGGCGGCAATACCGCCCACCAGACAGATCACAGAGCCGATGGACAGGTCGATGTTGCCGCCGGTGAGGATGCACAGCAGCATGCCGCAGGCCATGACCAGCACGTAGCCGTTTTGCAGCATCAGGTTGGACATGTTCTGGGCGTACAACAGGCGGCCGTCGGTGAGGAAGGCGAAGAGAGCAAACACGATCACCAGGGCGATGACCATGGCGTATTTGGTGAGGAAGTTCACCAGCAGGCGGGAGAAGGAGGTCTTATTCAACGTCTCGTTCATCAATGTCACACTCCATTTCTATCAAGTATTGGCCGTGTCCCGCACGGTGTCCCGGATGATGTAGCCCATGATGCTCTCCTGAGA
This sequence comes from uncultured Oscillospiraceae bacterium, assembly GCA_944386975.1. Lineage (GTDB taxonomy): Bacteria > Bacillota > Clostridia > Oscillospirales > Oscillospiraceae > CAJFPI01. The sequence continues at coordinate 25,603 of CALXDC010000031.1, forward strand.
GGCCTCGGAGGCGTCCACCTCGGCCAGCAGGCGGCCCTCATTCATCACATAGATCCGGTCGCACATGCCGAGAAGCTCCGGCAGCTCCGAGGAGATCATCACCACCGACTTGCCCTGGCTGACCATGTCGTTGATGAGGCAGTAGATATCGTACTTGGCGCCCACGTCGATGCCCCGGGTAGGCTCATCCAGAATGAGCACCTCCGGCTCGGTGAACATCCACTTGCCCAGCAGCGCCTTCTGCTGGTTGCCGCCGGAGAGGTTGCCGATGTGCTGCTCGATGGAGGGGGTTTTGGTGCCCATCTCCGTCTTCATGTCCTCGGCCACCTTCACCTCCTTGTCCCGGTCGATGACGCCGCCGGAGCAGACCTTGTCCAGCCGGGCCAGGGTGGTGTTAAAGCGGATGGTCTCCCCCAGGATGAGGCCGTTGGTCTTCCGGTCCTCGGTGACATAGGCCAGCTTGTGGCGGATGGCGTCCTCTGTGTTCTTCAGATTCACCCGCTCCCCGTTGATGTAGAGCTCACCGGTGATATTGGTACCGTAGCTGCGGCCGAAGAGGGACATGGCCAGCTCCGTGCGCCCGGCGCCCTGAAGGCCGGAGAAGCCCACCACCTCGCCCTTGTGGACCTTGAAGGAGATGTTGTCGTCCACGATCCGCTCGGGGTACAGGGGATGGTGCACCGTCCAGTTTTTCACCTCGAAGCTGATGTCCTTCTGGACGTTGTGCTCCCGCTTGGGGTAGCGGTCCTCCATAGACCGGCCCACCATGCCCTTGATGATCCGGTCCTCGCTGAACTCGTCCACACCCTTGACCAACGTCTCGATGGTGGAGCCGTCCCGGATGATGGTGGCCTTGTCGGCGCAGTAGATGATCTCGTTGAGCTTGTGGGTGATAATAATGGAGGTGAGGCCCTCCTTCTTAAACGCAATGAGCAGGTCCAGCAGCATCTTGGCGTCCTCGTCGTTGAGGGAGGAGGTGGGCTCGTCCAGGATCAGCAGCTTCACCTTCTTGGAGAAGGCCTTGGCAATTTCCACCAGCTGCTGCTTACCGGTACCGATGTCCTTCACCAGAGTCTGGGCCGACTCATTGAGCCCCACCTGCTTCATGTGGCGCTCGGCTTCGTAGTAGGTCTTGTTCCAGTCGATGACCCCCATCTTGTTGCGGATCTCGTTGCCCAGGAACATGTTCTCTCCGATGGAGAGCAGGGGAATCAGGGCCAGCTCCTGGTGGATGATGACGATGCCCACCGCCTCGCTGTCCTTCTGGGTCTTGAACTGGCAGAGCTTCCCCTCATAGTAGATCTCGCCGGTGTAGGTACCGGCGGGATAGGTGCCGGAGAGGACGTTCATCAGCGTGGACTTGCCCGCGCCGTTCTCCCCGATCAGGGCATGAATTTCCCCCGGCTCCACCTGGAGGTTGACGTTATCCAGGGCCTTGACGCCGGGGAATTCCTTGGTGATGTTTTTCATCTCCAGAATATACTTGGACAAAGGGTGTTGCCTCCTTTCAGCCTTGGTTGGATGGGGTCAGCGCAATGGGCGGGGCAGACGGCCCCGCCCATTGGCTGACGTTACAGGTTCTTCAGTTCGCTTGGATCAGGCAGCGGGATGGAGGTACCCATCGGCATCCTGGGTGTAGTAGCCGGTGTCAACCAGCTTCTCCACCATGTTCTCCGTGGTGACCACGTCGGGCACCAGCAGGAAGGAGGGGCAGTTGTTGCCGTCGGAGGTGAAGTAGGAGGTGGTGTCATAGGCGCACTCGAAATCCCAGCCGGAGGCGGTGATCAGGCTCTCATCCACGGTCTCGCCGCTCAGGATGGCCTTGCCCAGATCCAGGGTAACCACGGCCTCGTTGGCAACGGCCTTGTACACGGTCATGGACTGCTTGCCGTCCACCAGGTTCTTCAGGTTGGCCTCGTCGCCGTCCTGACCGGTGATGATGGGCTGGTTGGAGCCGGCGTAGTCGGACTCAATGGCCTGGGCCACGCCCAGAGCGGTGGAGTCGTTGGAGCACAGCCACACATCAACCTGGGTGCCGTCGGCATAGTAGGAAGCCAGCACGTTCTGGGCACGCTCCATGGCGGTCTGGGTATCCCAGGCGGCGGTAGCCACGGTGTCGAAGTCGGTCTGGCCGGAAACCACGTTCAGCTTGCCGGACTCAATGTAGGGCTTGAGGACGTCCATAGCGCCGTTGAAGAAGTAACCGGCGTTGTTGTCGGCGGGATCGCCGGCGGTGAACTCAATGTTGAAGGGACCGGCGGCGTTGTCCAGATCCAGAGCGTCCACCACATACTGGCCCTGGAGGGTGCCCACGGTGTAGTTATCGAAGGACACGTAGTAGGAGGCGTTGTCGTTCATGATCAGGCGGTCGTAGGCGATGACGGGGATGCCGGCCTCACCGGCCTCGTTCATCACGGTGTTCAGGGCCTCGCCGTCGATGGCGGCGATGACCAGCAGATCCACGCCGTCGGCGATCATGTTCTGGATGTCGCTGACCTGACGGTTGGTGTCGTTGTCGGAGTAAGTAAGAATGGTCTCATAGCCGGCGCTCTTGAACTGCTCGTCCAGGTAGGAACCATCGCGGTTCCAGCGCTCCAGAGACTGGGTGGGCATGGCAATACCGACCTTCTGGGTACCGGTGCTGCCGCCCTCGTCGGCGTCGGAGGCGCCGTCGTTGTTGCTGCTGCCGCCGTTGTTGGTGGCAGTGTTGCCGCAGGCGACCAGAGACAGGGCCATCACAGCAGCAAGCGCAAGAGCCAAAATACGCTTCTTCATTTCATCAATCGCTCCTTTTTTGAGTTTTCTCCGCCGGGTGTTCTCCCATGGAGGTTCCGTTAGTGAAACTACTTTTATAAAGGTCATTTCTCTAACTGGTTATAGAATACACAATTCCATTTGGAATGTCAACGGGTTCCTTGAGTGATTCTGCACATTTGGAGTCTTTCACAAAATGCCAAAACACATTTTGAACAATTTCACAACGCAAAGGGCTCTCCGCCTATCAGGCAGAGAGCCCTTCCGGCTTAAAGCCGGCTGACAAAGTCGTAGAGGAAACGGGTGGCGGCGCCGATACAGACAGAGCGGCTGGAGCCGGGACAGAAGATGAGGAAATCCGCCTGTCCGGACAGGGGGTCCAGCTCCCGGATCCGGCTTTCCAGCTGGGTGCGGAAGGGGGGCAGGAACTGGGAGACGGAGCCGCCGATCATCACCGGGCAGTCCAGAATGGTGTGGATGGTGGTAACGCCGGTGGCCAGATCCTCCAGATAGTTGTGCCACACGGACCGGCACTGTTCGTCCCCCTGGTCCAGCCGCTGAAAGAAGGTCTCCAGACTGATGCCCAGATCGTCGGAGAGGCGGGCGGAGGAACAGTAGGCCTCCAGGCAGCCCTGGCGGCCGCACTCGCACAGCCGGCCGCCGGGGTGGAGGCACAGATGGCCAAACTCCGCCGCCCGGTGGCTGACGCCGTCGTACAACTCCCCCTCCACCAGCAGCGCGCCGCCCACGCCCCGGCTGAGGGAGAGATAGGCCATGCTCTGTTGAGCAGGGCGGTTCCACCACTCCCCGAAGCCGCCGCAGTTGGCGTCGTTGTCCAGGCGGGTGGGATAGGGAATGGCCCTGGTGAAGCGGCAGGAGACGGAGGTGTGGACCCCCATGGTGGGGGCATACTCAATGGTACTTTGATCCGGACCGATAATGCCCGGCAGAGTGACCCCCACTCCCAGCAGCTTCTCCCGGTCCAGCCGGTTTTCGTCCAGAAAGCGCTCGATCCGCTGCGCCAGCTCCGTACCGTAGGCCTCGGTGTTGGAAAAGGGGAGGTCCCATTTCTGATAAGCCACGGTCTCCTGCCGCAGATTCACCGCCGCCATGCGCAGATCGCTGCTGGTCACCTCCGCCCCCACGGCAAAGCGGGCGTCGGCCAGAGGCTGGATCAGCCGGGGCCGCCGCCCCCCGGTGGAGGAGGTGGTGACGGAGCGGTCGATGAGCCCCATCTCCGCCAGCTCGTTGAGATTCTGAGACAGGGTGGGCAGACTCATGGACAGCCGGGCGGCCAACTCCTGTTTGGTGATGGGTTCCCACAGGGAGGTAAGCTGACGATACACCCGGTTTCGATTTTGCCGTCGGACTTCAACAGTGGAAAGGGGCTTGTGGGCGCACATGACAATCTCCTCAATGCACAAAATAAAGGCAGTTATGTAAAAGTGGTTTTGTTATCTTTGATTATATCATAGTCCGCTCCAACTTGTAAAGACAACTTGCTGAAAAGGCCCTGTGGTTTTTTGGTTCGCCCCCTCTCTCTTGACAGGCCGGTCTATCCATGATAGACTTATTGCAGAGAGGTCTATTGCGAATAGACCAGAAAGGAGGACCTTATGGAAGATGGAAAGCTGGGGGCCATTGAGAGCCGCTTTGCCGACCTCATCTGGGCCAACGCTCCCCTCTCCTCCGGGGAGCTGGTAAGGCTGTGTCAGGAGGAGCTGGGCTGGAAGAAGTCCACCACCTACACGGTGCTGAAAAAGCTGTGTACCCGGGGGCTCTTTCAAAACGAGAAGGGCATGGTCACCCCTCTCCTCTCCCGGGAGGACTATTACGCCGCTCAAAGCCGGCGGTTTGTGGAGGAGGCCTTCCAGGGTTCTCTGCCCGCCTTTGTGGCCGCCTTCACCAGCCGTCGGAAGCTGTCGGAGGAGGAGGTCCACCAGCTCCAGGCCCTGATCGACCGGAGCAGGGAGGGCTGAGCCATGGACGACGCCTTCATCGCTCTCTCCTACCGACTGCTGCCCATTCTGTGCAACATGAGTCTTGCCGCCGGGGCGGCCGTTCTGCTGATCCTGCCGGTACGTCTGGCCCTGCGGCGAGCCCCCGCCTGCTTCTCCTACGCCCTGTGGGCGGCGGTGCTCTTCCGGCTGTTGTGCCCGGTATCCCTGTCCGCCGGTTTTTCCCTTCTGGGGCTGCTGGGCACACCGGCGGAGCGGATCTCCGGCTCCCTCACCGCCGTATCCGCCATCCCCCCCGACGTGGTGCGCACTCCTTCCCCCCAGGCGGCGCTGCCCCTGGCAGGCGAGGCTGTCACAAACGCACTGCCCCAGGGGCTGGAGCAGCTGGCGGCGGACCCTCTCCCTGTGACCCTGGCCACAGCGGTGTGGCTGATGGGGGTGCTGGTCATGGCGGTCTGGGGGCTCTGTTCCCTTCTCCGGCTGCGCCGCCGCCTCATCGGCGCAGTGATGCTGGAGCGCGGCGTCTTTCTGGCGGACCACATCCCCTCCCCCTTTGTCCTGGGGGTCGTCCGCCCCAAGATCTACCTTCCCTCCCGGCTGACGGAGGAGGAGCGGCGTCTGGCCCTCCTCCATGAGCGGCGCCACATCCGCCGCGGCGACCCTCTTTTCCGTGCCCTGGCCTATGCCGCCCTGTGCCTCCACTGGTGGAATCCGCTGGTGTGGCTGGCCTTTGTGCTGGCAGGCCGGGACATGGAGCTCAGCTGCGACGAGGCGGCGGTAAGGCATCTCGGCCGGAGGGAGCGGGAGGGCTATGCCGCGCTGCTCCTCCGTCTCTCCGCCGTCCCCGGCCCTTTTCTGGCCTTCGGCGCGGGGAACCTCCGATCCCGGGTGGAGCGTCTGCTGCGGCCGGTGCGCCTCCGCCGGAGGACCGCTGCCGCAGCTGCCGCGGTGGTTTTGGCGGCGGTAGTGCTCTGCGCCGTCAACGCTCTCCCCGAGAGCAGCGTCACAGCGGAACAGGTGGAGGACGGCATGTCCATCTCCCTGGAGCTCCGATCTCCCATCCGCTCCTGGATGCTGGTGGAAGAAATCCGGCAGGGAGAGACGCTGCTCTCCTCCCTTCCCCGGCTGGCGAAGGGTGACGCGGACGATCCCCTGGAGGACCCTTACCGCCAAAGCTTTCTTCTCACCACCATCCGGGAATCGGACAGTGGTCCTCAAATCTCCGCCCGGGCGGGCGGTGCGGCAGCCCAATGGTCTCTTCCGCTGCCGGAGGGGGACTGGACCCCCGGCGGCTTTGCTCCGGGACCGGAGGGGCTGGGCTCCTCCTACCGAAAAACGCTGCGGGAAGCGGAGACCGAAACGGTGCTGTGCCAGCTGCCCCTCACCGGTGAGGCCGGAGACCTGACGGTCCGCTACCTGCTGGTCACCTCCGCTGAACCGGCGGACTTTTCGTCCTCCTGACGCCGCCCTTCTCCCGTTTCTCCCCGGACAGGGCGGCAAGATGACAAAACGGCCTCCGGCGCTATATGCGCCGGAGGCCGTTTTGTCTTTCACATAGCAAAAACCTTAGTCCCTGCCAGAAGCGGTCCTGTTCCGCGCGCAGGCGGAGGACTCGTACAACTTTCCGTGGGTAAAATAGTTGTAGGACCGGCAGCCTCCGGCGCAGAGAGAGCCGTAGGGACAGCTCCGGCACGGCCCTGTCAGGAGGTCCGGGGTAAACCGGCGGTTGTAGGCGAAGGCGTTCTCGTCGTACCAGATATCCGCCAGACGTCTGGTGCGGAGATTCCCCTCGATAAAGCGGTCGTCATACATGGACTCACAGCCCCGCACATTTCCCACGCTGTCGATGCCGACGGTGGTCAGTCCGGCGCGGCAGCCGCCGAAGACGGCCTCTCCGCTGAGATCCCCCCGCAGCCAGCCCTCCCGTTGGGTGAAGTAGCCGATATTGTCCGCAATTCCCAGGGAGAAGGGGGCCTCGAACATGTGGGCCTCCACAAATCGGATCACCGCCTTCGCGTCAAAGCGGTACCGGACGCCTGAGGTTGCGGCGTTTCCCATGGGGGAGCAGGCCTGAATCTGCCACGCGAACAGGGGCCGCTCCCGCAGGAAGGCGTATAGCTCCTCCAGAAGCGGGGCGTTTTCGCTGTGCAGCGTTGTGATGACGGAGACGGGGATTCCCCCGCCGGAGAGGGCGTCGAGGGCGGCGGCGGCCCGGTCGAAGCTGCCCGGCTGGCGGTAGGCGTCGTGAACGGCCCGGGGGCCATCCATAGAGACGGCCACAGATTCGATCTCCGCCCCCCGCAGCCGCTCCAGCAGCTCCGGCGTAAACAGAAACCCGTTGGTGATGAGAGTGGTGCGGATGCCGCGGCCTGTCAGGGCCCGGACAATTGTCTCCCAATCCGGGCGGAGAAACACCTCTCCGCCGATGAGAGAAACTCTGCGGCAGCCCAGCGCGGCCAGCTGCGCGGCCACGTCCAGGCACTCGGCGGTGGTGAGCTCATGTGCCCTGGCCCGGCCGCCCTTCGACCCGCAGTACCGGCAGGAAAAGCAGCAGGCCAGCGTGATCTCCCACACGCAGGACTGCAGGCGGTATTCGGTCCTCACGGCTTCTTTCTCCCGCCGAACAGGCGCGCAAGCAGCCCCTTCTTGGGCTGAGACGGCGCCGCATACCGCTGCGGATAGGCGCCCCCGGCCATCCGGACCCTTTCAGAAACAGGGGGTGGTCCGGCGTAGACGCAGCCCATGGGAGGCTCCCGGGAAGGCGGCGGAACCTCGCCGCTCCGCTCCTCTCTGCCGCCGAAGCGCTCGGGACCGGCATAGACGCAGGCCATCGGTGGTTCCTCCCTGTCGCGCCAACCGGCTTGCGCCGGCTGCTCCGGTAAACGGCGGGACGTTTCCTGATCCTTCATATCCGTCTCTCCTTTCCCTGTTCTCCTCTATCGGATGATAGGTTCAGCATACTATATCCGGCGGCCGGAATCAAGCAAGCCGGAATATTTTCATGCAAATCATGCGGCATTCCGAAACCGGGCCCCCGCACAGCGGGGCGGCGCTTTTGCAACCTACAAGCGTTTTGCCGCAGGCAAAACCTCGGCGGAGGCGGAATTCACTGCGCAGCCGTTGGCGGCTTTGTCGCCTTACGGATGCGGCGTACCCCTTGCGGGTGCTTCCGCCGAGCATTTGAAATTCCCCAGGAATCCAAAAAAGAAGCACCTGCAAAGTAGGTGCTTCTTTTTTGTCTTGTCCGCAAAGTATAGATGCCGGACAAGACCGGGACCCCGCACGGCGGGGCGGCGCGTTTGCGCCGTACGAGTGTTTTGGCCGCAGGCCAAAACCTCGGCGCAGGCGGAATTCATTTCCGCCGAGCATTTTAAAATCCCCAGGTATCCAAAAAGAAACACCAGCCTGTCGGCTGGTGTTTCTTTTTGTCTTGTACGTAAGGTATAGATGCCATCGAACTCCCGCTTGAAAATTTATAGCCATTTATCAAAATGGTGGCACC
>CALXDC010000032.1 GCA_944386975.1 uncultured Oscillospiraceae bacterium
CTGTCACATTCTCGAAAGTACCAGGACAGATTTCCATGCTAAAGTCTGTATTGTCAAAAGACGGTACAGACTTTTTCACTGGAGGAAAACAGCATGACGATTTTACAGACCAAGGATCTGAAAAAATACTACGGCGCCGGGGATACCCAGGTCAAGGCCCTGGACGGCGTGGATCTGAGCGTCGCGCAGGGGGAGTTTGTGGCCATTGTGGGCACCTCCGGCTCCGGCAAGTCCACCCTGCTCCACATGCTGGGCGGGCTGGACCGGCCCACCTCGGGCACCGTCACTGTGGACGGAAAAGACATCTTCGCTCTGAAAGACGAGGCCCTGACCATCTTCCGCCGCCGGAAGATCGGCTTTGTATTCCAGTCCTACAATCTGGTGCCGGTACTCAGCGTGTGGGAAAATATCGTCCTGCCGGTGGAGCTGGACGGTGCCAAGGTGGACGAGGCCTATGTACAGGAGGTCATCGCCACCTTAGGGCTGGAGAAGAAGCTGCGGAATCTGCCGAGCCAGCTCTCCGGCGGCCAGCAGCAGCGTGTGGCCATCGCCCGGGCCCTGGCCACCAAGCCTGCCATCCTTCTGGCCGACGAGCCCACCGGCAACCTGGACAGCAAAACCAGCCAGGATGTGCTGAGCCTCATGAAGGTGACCGGCCAGAAGTTCGGACAGACCATGGTGATGATCACCCACAACGAGGAGATCGCCCAGATGGCCGACCGCATCGTCCGCATCGAGGACGGGCGGATCGTGACGCGGTAAGGGGGCGAAGGACATGAAAGTCTCCAACCGGGGCTGCATCCGCCGCCTGAGCCTGCGCACCCTTCTGGCCAGCCGCACCCGGAACATCGTGGCGGTGCTGGCCATCGCCCTGACGGCGGTGCTCTTTACGTCACTTTTTACCATCGCCCTCTCCATCAACGAGGGAATCCAGCAGAACAACTTCCGCCAGGCCGGGGGCTGGTCCCATGGCACCTTCAAGTATCTGACGGAGGAACAGTTTGAGGAGTTGAAGGACGATCCTCTCATCGAGTCCTGGGGCCTGCGCCGGTTTGTAGGGATGCCCACAGAGGTGCCCTTCAACAAATCCCATGTGGAGATCGGCTACTCCGACGCTAATCAGGCCCACTGGGGCTACTGCGACCCGGTGGAGGGCCGTCTCCCCCAGGAGGGGACCGACGAGGCCGCCACCGACACCCATGTGCTGGAGCTGCTGGGGGTGGAGCCGGAGATCGGCGCCCAGTTTACCGTCACCTTTGAGGTGGACGGCCATACCACCACCCAGACCTTTACCCTCTGCGGCTGGTGGGAGTACGACGAGGCCGTGGTGGCCAACCATATCCTCATCCCCGAGAGCCGGGCAGACGCCATCCTGGCAGAGGTGGGAGTGACCCCGCCTGGAAGCGACGGCATGACCGGAAGTTGGAATCTGGATGTGATGCTGAAACACGGCGCCCGCTCCATCGCCGCCGACATGGAGGAAATTCTGGCAAACCACGGCTATCAGTCGGAGACCGCGGGAGAGAACTATATCTCCACCGGCGTCAACTGGGGCTACACCGGGGCGCAGCTCTCGGATAAGCTGGACCCCTTCGTGGTGGTCGTCATCGTGGGGGTACTGGCCCTCATTCTGCTCACCGGATATCTCATCATCTACAATGTGTTTCAGATCTCCGTGGCGGGGGACATCCGCTTTTACGGCCTTTTGAAAACCATCGGTACCACGCCCCGGCAGCTGCGGCGGATCATCCGCACCCAGGCGCTGCTGCTCTCCCTCATCGGCATCCCCATCGGCCTGCTGTTGGGCTGGCTGCTGGGCGGTGTGCTCACGCCTGTCATCACCGCCCAGCTCAACGCCGTGACCACCGTGGTCTCGGTCAGTCCTCTCCTCTTTGTGGGGGCAGCCCTGTTTGCCCTGGTGACGGTGCTCATCTCCTGCCGCCGCCCCGGCCGTCTGGCGGGCAAGGTCTCCCCGGTGGAGGCGGTGCGATACACCGAGGGCAAGGAGCTAAGGCGGAAGAGAAAACGGAACGGAAAGGGGGTGTCCCTGCTGTCCATGGCCTGGGCCAACCTGGGCCGCAGCCGGGGAAAGACCTTCATTACGGTGCTGTCCCTGACCCTTGCCGTGGTGCTGCTGACCCTGACTGTGACCTTCACAGGCGGCTTTGATATGGACAAATATGTGGCCAACTTCACTGCTAGCGACTTTATCGTGGCTGATGCGGGCCAGTTCCAGACCGGCGGAGACTCCTTTAACGACGAGATGGGGGTGCCGGAGGAGGTGATCGACGCCGTAAATGCCCAGGGCGGTATCACCGGCAGCGGCCGCATCTACGGCAAGACCTCGCCTGCCCAGGAGTTCGTCACTGAGGAATACTATCGCGCCATGTGGGGGCGTTGGAACCCACAGGAGGTGGTGGACAGCATGGTAGCCTTCCAGGACCGCACCGAGGACGGTCTGCTGGCCGACCGGGTACAACTCTACGGCATGGAGCCCTTCGCCCTTGACCATCTGACGGTGCTGGAAGGAGATCTCTCCAAGCTGAACGACCCTGACGGAACCTACATTGCCGCTGTGTACAGTGACGATGACTACGGCAAGGCGGAGATGGACAGCCACTGGGCACGGCTGGGGGATACGGTGACCATCCGCTATGTGGAGGAGTTCGAATACTACAATCCCATCACCGGGGAAGTGTTCGGCCCCTTTGAGAATGTGCCGGAAGGCGTCCCTTACACGGACCGGGCGGTGAAGTACCGGGATGTGGACTACACCGTGGCCGCACTGGTGACGGTGCCATTTGCTCTGAGCTACCGCTACTATGGCGCCGACGAGTTTATCATGGGGGCGGAGACGTTCCTGCGGGACACGGAGACCAACTCCGTCATGTACTACGCCTTCGACACCACCGATGAGGCCAATGCCGCGATGGAATCCTTCCTGACGGACTACACGGAGAATGTCAATCCCCAGTTTGACTACGAGAGTAAGACGACCTATGCCGGGGAATTTGAGAGCGTCCGGAGTATGTACCTTCTGCTGGGGGGTGCTTTGAGCTTCATCGTGGGGCTGGTGGGCGTGCTGAATTTCTTCAACGCCATCCTCACCGGCATCACCGCCCGCCGCCGGGAGCTGGCAGTGCTCCAGTCCATCGGCATGACGGGGCGGCAGCTCAGGACCATGCTGGCTCTGGAGGGACTGTTCTATACGGTGGGTGCGGCGCTCCTGGCTCTGGTATTGACGGTGGTCACGGCGCCTGTTTTGGGTCCCGTCCTCAACGGGCTGATCTGGTTTTTCACCTACCGCTTCACCATCTGGCCCATCGCCGTGGTACTGCCTCTGTTCGGGGCGCTGGGTGCCCTCATCCCCGTTTTGAGCTGCCGCGCCGCCCAGCGCTATTCCGTGGTGGAGCGCCTGCGGCAGGAATAAGGAACCAAACACAACAGCCATCCGCAGGAGAATGCAGCTTGCGGATGGCTGGCTTTTGTTTTCCGCGGCGTTTGCAGCCCGCGCCCCGCTGTGCTGCCGGCTCAGCTTGATCTCCTTGCAGCCGCAGCGCTGGTACCTGCAGGGGGATATCCCGCTTGACAGCTCCGCATCTAATTGCTATATTAGTACGAGTAACGGACCAATGAAAGGGGCGGCTGCCATGGAGAATGGGGATTTTGAAAAACGCTTTGAGGAAGCTTTTCAGAAAATGGATCGGGCCTATGAGCGGTATGCGCGAGCCTGTGGGATGACCTACTCCTCTCTGGCGTTGCTCCAGCTTATCTGGGAGCGCCAGCCCTGCACCCAAAAGCAGCTTTGCGAGCTCACCATGCTGCCCAAGCAGACGATCAACACCATTGTCATGTCCTTTTACAAGCAGGGGCTTTTGGAGATGCTGGAGCTGCCGGAGGACCGGCGGCACAAGACTCTTCTCCTCAGCGAAAAGGGCAGGGAACTGACCGGCCGGATTTTGCCGAAAATCAGCCGTGCGGAGAGCCGCAGCATCCACCAATTTTCCGTGGAGGAGAAGGAGACCTTCTTCCGCCTTTTGGAGCGGTTTGCCGCCGCCTTCTGTGAGGAACTAACCCACTGACTTCTGCTCCCACAGCGATGTGGGAGACATTTTTCTCCATATAGTCCGAAATACAGACTGATTCAAGGAGAATACCATGAAGATTCAACTGTCTGATCACTTTACCTATCAAAAATTGCTCCGGCTTACTTTGCCGTCCATGGTGATGCTGGTAGTTACCAGTATTTATAGCGTGGTGGATGGATTTTTTGTCTCCAACTATGTGGGCAAGACTCCGTTTGCGGCGGTCAATCTCATCATGCCCTTTCTCATGGTCATAGGCTCCATCGGCTTTATGATGGGCACCGGCGGAGGGGCGCTTATCGCCAAGACCCTGGGGGAAGGTCGTCCCGAGAGGGCCAACCGGATCTTCTCCATGGTGGTATATCTGTCCGTCGCGTTCGGTGTCGTGCTGATGGCGCTGGGACTTTTGTTTCTGCGGCCGGTGGCCTGCTTTTTGGGGGCAGGCGATGAGCTGCTGGAAAACTGCGTCCGGTATGGCCGGGTCGTTTTGCTGGCCACTCCCGCCTATATCCTGCAGTTTGAGTTTCAATGCCTTTTTGCCACCGCGAACAAGCCCGGTTTGGGCCTGTTCATTACCGTAGCGGCGGGACTGACAAACGCCGTGCTGGACGCCCTGTTTGTGGCGGTTCTGCCCTGGGGCCTGGAGGGCGCGGCGGCAGCTACCGCCATCGGGCAGTGTGTGGGCGGGATTTTACCGCTGATTTACTTTGCCGGGGAAAACGGAAGCCTGCTCCGGCTGGGCAGGGCGAGCTTTGACGGCAGGGCGCTGCTTCAGGTGTGTCTCAACGGCTCCTCGGAGATGCTCAGCAACATTGCTGCCTCGGTCGTGGGCATGCTCTACAACCTTCAGCTGCTGCGTTACATTGGGGAGAACGGCGTGGCGGCCTACGGGGTGCTGATGTATCTGAGCATGGTATTCAACGCCATTTTTATCGGATTCTCCGTGGGGGTGGCCCCGGTGGTCAGTTATCACTACGGAGCCGGAAATCAGGCGGAGTTTCGAAATATGAAACGGAGGTGCTTCGCCACGGTTGCGGCCTTTTCCGGGACGATGTTTGTTCTGGCCTTGCTGCTGGCAAAGCCGCTGGCCGCGCTGTTCGTGGGGTACGATCGGGAGCTGTTTGATTTGACTGCGCACGCATTTCTGATTTATTCCGGTTCCTTTTTGTTTTTTGGTTTTACCATCTATACCTCTTCCTTTTTTACCGCACTCAACAACGGTCCCGTCTCGGCTGCGGTGTCCTTTCTGCGTACCCTGGTATTTCAGGTGGCGGCAGTGTTCCTAATGCCGCTTCTCATGGATATGGAGGGCATCTGGTGGTCGGTGGCCGTGGCGGAGCTGCTGGCGCTGTGTGCCTCCCTGTGCTTTCTGAAGGGATTTCAAAAGCAGTACGGATATTGAGAAGATTTTTTCCCGCTTTTGGGCGAAGTGAGACAGGGCGTCCATTTTTCTTGTAAAATTTATATCGGAATATCATGTTGAACGAACCGATGGCTCTCTGAGCAGATGCTCTGTGCGGAGCTGGAGCGGTGCAAGCAGCGGGTGCAGACCGGGCTGGCGGTCCTGGCGGGCTTTCACTGCGGCGTTGGCCCCTGCTTTTATCGGCCTCATCGTTTATCTGTTGGTTCGTGGAAACTATGCCAACCTGAGATGTCCGCAGTATAGCGCTCCGGTGGAGCTGGATTGGAAGGTCTGAATCAGGACGGCTTCCGTGCCCACGCCCTGCGCTATGACTACTGCAATGGCAGCAATACAGAGCACTACTTCCTTGGCTGTGTTCCCGGGGGCGGAAATTCCTCCCATTCCGGCTTCGGCCAGTCTGCCGGTATTTTTGCCTGTCGTGTGCCGAAAGCTGATGCGCTCCGGGAGAGCCATCGGGGGGCGTGGATGCCTTCCCGGTAGTCACAGCGCAGAGCAGGTATAGATTTTGAGCATAACAAGTTATTCTGCATAGGTATTTGTTATTTTGACCTTTGCGTGATACAATGACGTCAGAAATCTTGTATGTCAGGAGCATCCCATGGATTTGACGGCATTTCTGGAGCATTTAAACAGCGGAAAGCCTGTGCAGGGGGAAGCGAGGCTCATCTGTTCATGCACGGCGTCAGTCAGGAGGCGCTGCGCCTCACCGCGGAGATCAACGGCAGCTACCATACGCCCGAGGAGCTGCGGACCCTCTTCTCCCAGCTGATCGGCCGCCCGGTGGATGAAACCTTCGGCCTGTTCCCGCCCTTCTATACCGACTGTGGAAAGAACATCCACATTGGGAGGCACGTGTTCATCAATATGGGCTGCAAGTTTCAGGACCAGGGCGGAATTTTCATTGGAGACGGCGCCCTCATCGGCCACAATGTGGTGTTGGCGACCCTGAACCACGCCGACTCGCCTCGGGACCGGGCCACCATGCTTCCGGCTCCCATCCGCATTGGCCGAAATGTCTGGATCGGCGCCAGCGCCACCGTGCTGCCGGGCGTGACCATCGGGGACGGCGCCATTGTGGCGGCCGGGGCGGTAGTGACCAAGGACGTACCGGAAAACACCATCGTGGGCGGCGTGCCCGCACGTATTATACGGACCATCAATGAGGAGGAGCGGCAATGAACAGGAAGGTTTTGGTGATCTCCACCAGCCCCCGGAAGGGCGGCAATTCGGATACTCTGGCAGACGCCTTTGCCCAAGGCGCCCGAGAGGCGGGAAACGCGGTGGAAAAGGTTGCTCTGTATGACAAGACCATCGGATTTTGTAAAGGATGTCTCACCTGCGTCAAGACCCGGCGCTGCACCATCCACGACGATGTAAACGCCATTGTCCGGCAGATGCTGACGGCGGATGTGCTGGTGTTTGCCACCCCCATTTATTATTACGGGATGTGCGGCCAGATGAAAACCCTGCTGGACCGGTCCAACCCGTTGTATTCTGCGGACTACTGCTTCCGGGAGGTCTATCTGCTGGCAGCGGCGGCGGAGGAGGACGAGCACACGGTGGATGGGACGGTCACCGGTATTACGGGTTGGATCGACTGCTTCGAAAAGGCGCGCCTGGCCGGTACGGTCTTTGCCGGCGGCGTCAACGCCGTGGGCGACATTCAGAACCATTCTGCGGTACAGAAGGCCTGGGAGATGGGCAGAAATCTATAGGGAGGTATCAGAGATGAATTCCAAATATGACGGCTATTCCTTCCCCCTGCGGGATAGCGTTCAGCGGGAAAAGGTGCGCTTTCACAACCGCTACGGCATTGCGCTGGCGGGAGATTTGTACCTGCCCCGTGGAGCCGCAGGGAAACTGTCCGCTGTGGCGGTGGCCGGACCCTTTGGAGCGGTGAAGGAGCAGTGCGCCGGACTCTACGCTGAGGAGCTGGCTTCCCGGGGGTTTGCCGCCCTGGCCTTCGATCCCTCCTTCATCGGAGAGAGCGGCGGTGAGGCGCGGAATGTGGCCTCTCCAGACGTCAACACCGAGGACTTTTCCGCTGCGGTGGACTTTCTCTCCACCCGGGACTTCGTGGACGGGGAGCAGGTGGGAATTCTGGGTATCTGCGGCTTTGGCGGCATGGCCCTGAACGCCGCCGCCATGGACACTCGGATCAAGGCTACCGTCACCGCCACCATGTACGACATGACCCGGGTGAACGCCAAAGGCTACTTTGACGCCGCAGACAGCGCCGACGCCCGGTATGAGACCAAAAGAGCCCTCAACGCCCAGCGGACGGCGGACTACAAAAGCGGCGATTACGCCCGGGCGGGCGGCGTGGTGGACCCGCTGCCGGAGGACGCCCCCTTCTTCGTGAAGGACTACTATGACTACTACAAGACGGAGCGGGGCTATACGGAGCGGTCTCTCAACTCCAATGGCGGCTGGAACGTGACCTCGTCGTTGTCCTTTCTCAATATGCCCATCCTGCGCTACTCGAGTGAAATCCGCAGCGCTGTGCTGGTGATCCACGGGGAGAAGGCCCACTCCTGCTATTTCAGCAAGGACGCCTTTGCCGACATGGTGCAGGGCAACCCCTATGCCGGCAACAAGGAACTGCTTCTCATTCCCGGCGCGGTCCACACCGACCTCTATGACCGGAAGGACGTCATCCCCTTTGACAGGATTCAGCAGTTTTTCCAACAGTATTTGAAATAAGCAGGACCGGGAGGTATGGGATATGGCAGTGAAACAGACGGCGGGCAGAGATGCGCTGGGGGAGTTTGCCCCCAAGTTTGCCCAGCTCAATGACGATGTGCTGTTCGGCGAGGTCTGGAGTCGGGAGGACAAGCTCTCCCTGCGGGACCGGTCCTTGGTGACGGTGGTGGCTTTGATGGCCCAGGGCCTGGTGGACAGCTCCTTTCAGTACCACCTGACCACCGCCAGGCAAAACGGCATCACCCGGCAGGAGATCGCGGAGATCCTGACCCACGCGGCTTTTTATGCCGGTTGGCCCAAGGCGTGGGCGGCTTTCCGGATGGCCAAGGAGGTCTGGGCGGAAGAGGGGGGCGAGGACGGCAAGGCCCGGCACCAGCGGGAGACGGTGTTCCCCATCGGGGCGCCCAACGACGGCTTTGCCCGGTATTTCGTGGGGCAGAGCTATCTCCAGCCCCTCTCCACCACCCAGGTGGGCGTATATCATGTGACCTTCGAGCCGGGCTGCCGGAACAACTGGCACATCCATCACGCCGGCAAGGGCGGCGGGCAGATTCTGCTCTGCGTGGCCGGCCGTGGCTGGTATCAGGCGTGGGGAGAGGAGGCCCGGGAGCTGCGTCCCGGCGACGTGGTGAACATCCCCGCCGGCGTGAAGCACTGGCACGGCGCGGCAGCGGACAGCTGGTTTTCCCATCTGGCCCTGGAGGTGCCCGGTGAGGACTGCTCCAATGAGTGGCTGGAGGCCGTGTCGGATGAGGTATACGGCAGGCTGAGCCTGTTTTTATAGAGCGGCGGGGCGCTGAAAAAACGCATACGGCCAGTGCGAATAACTTGTTCTATCCCAACAAAGACAGACAGGGGGTGCAGGATGGAATTTCAGATCATAGACCGGCAGACCTGGGCCAGAAAAGAGTATTTTGACCACTACATATCTTCTGTCCCATGCACCTATAGCATGAGTGTGCGGGTGGATATCACAGCCGTTATCGAAAGCGGGGTCAAGCTCTATCCCGCCATGCTCTATGCCATTTCCACCATCGTGAACCGGCACAGGGAGTTTCGGACGGCTCTGAATGAAACAGGAAAAGTGGGCGTCTTTTCCAATATGATGCCCTGCTATACGATTTTTCACAAGGAGAGCGAGACCTTCTCCAACATCTGGACAGAATATCATCCCGATTTTGGGCGGTTTTTGTGTGCCTACCGGCAGGATCTGGCCCAATATGGCCAGGTCCCCGGGATGGAGGCCAAGCCCAATACGCCGCCCAACACCTTCCCCATCTCCATGATCCCCTGGACCACGTTTCAGAGCTTCCATCTGAATCTCCAGAAGGGCTATGCCTACCTGCTGCCTATTTTTACCATGGGGAAATATGAGGTGGAGCATGGCCGGTACTGGCTGCCGCTGGCTGTTCAGGTGCACCATGCCGTCTGCGACGGCTTCCATGTGTCCCGTTTTATCAACGAATTGCAGGAATTGCTGAGTCGGAAGGATGCTTTCAATAGATAAGGCGATATAAAAAAGGGAACAGACCCTTTGTCCCCAATTTGCGTTTCCCGGCTTTCAGGGGGAAGCGGATTCTGATTGCGGCGGGCTTTCCGATACGTGAACAGGGAATCTCCTTGGAAAAGGAAAAACTGGCAAAAGAGCAGATCCCGGGCATGGGATCTGCTCTTTTTCGGCCCTGTGTCCGGTAGTTACGTTCCTTCCTGAAAGGTGTCTGCAGGGCATTGCTTGATGTGCTGGTGAAAGGTCTCCGCGGCCGGCGTCAGCACCTGGTCCTTTTTCCAGACCAGCACCGTACCCGTCTCCATAGCCGGGGAAAGAGGCAGAAACCGGAGATCGTCAAAGGCCAGGTTCAGATCAAAGCCCAGAGCTGCCCCCACGCCGCAGCGCACCATATTGGCGGCGTTGAGGATCAGGTTGAAGGTGGCGGCAATCTCCAGCCGCTCCCACCGGTTTCCAAACCAGTTGGCCAGCTCGCGCTGCACGCCCTCCCGCCCGCTGAGCAGCAGAGGTACCGATTCCA
Source organism: uncultured Oscillospiraceae bacterium (assembly GCA_944386975.1). Taxonomy (GTDB): domain Bacteria; phylum Bacillota; class Clostridia; order Oscillospirales; family Oscillospiraceae; genus CAJFPI01. Next base: position 10,239 of record CALXDC010000032.1, read on the forward strand.
GGTCCTCAGGCGTGACTGCCTCCAGAGCGGCCAGAGGTGAATCCGTTCGCACCAGCACGCCCCACCGGTCCTTCTCCTGCATCCGGCAGAAGGCGTATTTCCCCACATCCACAGGCTCCGTGAGAAGGCCCATATCCAAAAGACCCATGTCCAGCCGCTCCTTTACGTCGTCGGCGTTGGCGCTGAAGATCCGGAAGGTCACCTTTGGATAGAGCGCCCGAAAGGAGACAATGGCCCGAGAGAGAAAGGTCATGCTCCGTGTCTCGCCTGCGCCAATGGCGATCTCACCCATCAGCTCCGTCTCCCGGCCGGCAAACTCTCGGGCCGTCTTGTCCGCCAGGTCCACCAGCTCCTGGGCACGGCGGCGCAGCAGCATCCCGTCATTGGTCAGAATAATCCGGTAGCGGCTGCGGTGAAAAAGCTGCACCCCCAATTCCTCCTCCAGCTGCATCAGCTGTCGGGACAGGGTGGGCTGGGTCAGATGGAGCAGGGCCGCAGCCTTTGTAATGTTCTCCTCCCGGGCCACCGCCAGAAAGTATCTTAAAACCCGAAGTTCCATGGACATCCCTCCTGAATCCATACTACCACGGCGGGCCCTGTCCCACAAGATAAAAATGCTTTTACAGAATGGCTCCAAGCAGAGAATAAGTGTTTTGCATCTTTTGCCGGAATTTTCGAAGGTGGATATGGAGGGGGGCCGTCGCCAGTGACATTTTTGAAGCGTATGATGCCACTATCGTTAATCTCTGGAACAACGGCTGGACCGCATCATGGGAGCGTCCAATCAGGCGTCAAGTCGGCGCTCCGAGTGAAGCCCCCATACCAGCCGGAAGGGTGCAAAGAAGCTGGAGGAAGACGGCAGCGGAGGAATCTCTGCCTTTCGCTTTTCGGCTGCAGAGAGATTGATAAGAGGAAGCTCCGGTTGATAATTTCCGCGAAATCCGGTATGGTGCAAAACGATCAGCCTGCGATGCCGCGGAGCGCCTTCAGAAAAATACGAGTAAAGCAGCAGCGTAAGAAATGCCCTGTATGCGAAACTTTGTCTTCCTGCAGCACCGTCAAGGCGGGAGAGCAGCTGTTCGCTTTCATCAACATGCGGGAACATGCGGGGCGGGAGTCTCCTCTGTGCAGGCAGGGGCAACGGGAATCGCGTCTCATCCGCCCTGTGTCTCGTCCGGTGTTTCATTATGTCCTGCTATGGTATCCCGACGGGCAGCTGAGGGCGTCTGCACAGCGGACGGCGGTGCGCTGTGCGGAAAAGGAATTGCCTTTCTTTTCCGAACACCGTATAATATGGACAAGAATCCATAAGGGTGAGGTTACCGCCATGGCAAGAGTATCAACAAAGGAGAACAAAAATATCTATCACAAGACCCGGGAGGCGCTGCGTCTCACCCGGGAAGCAGCCGGTGAGCTGCTGGAATCCATTGCGCCGGAGCGCATTGAGAAAATCGAGAATGAGCGCTGCCTGCCTCATCCGGACGAAGTGCTGATCATGGCGGAAAAATACAAGCAGCCCAGCCTTTGCAACTACTATTGCGCCAATCAGTGCCCCATTGGACAGCAGTATGTACCGGAGGTGAAAATCAAGGACTTGTCCCAGATCGTTCTGGAGATGCTGGCCTCCCTCAACTCCATGAACAGGCGTAAGGAGCGCCTTATTGAGATCACGGCAGACGGTGTGATCAGCGAAGACGAGCTGACAGATTTTATCTTTATCCAGAAAGAACTGGAGCGTATTTCCATCACGGTGGAGACGCTGCAGCTCTGGGCGGAGCAGATGCTGGCCACCGGGGCTATCGACGCAGAGCAATACCGCCGGTGCAAGGAGCGGCTGGATGGGGAGAAGAATTGACCGGGGATATTTGCTGGGGCAGCAGAAATAGGCCGCCTATTTTGCTGAAGTTGTAATGGCGTCCTGTCTGTTGGAATGGTAAAATGTTTCCATGAACAGGGGAAAACGCTCTGTGACCACGGACAGCGAGGTGACGCCGATGGACGCGAGGGCAAGGATTCTGGCAATTCGCCTGATGGAAATGATTGGGAAATATCCTGTATATGCGCAGTCATTAGGCGTGGAAGCCGGGATGAAAACGTCGGCTTGCATGTTGGATAAGCGCCTGCCTTTGTGCTGAGGGCTTCACAGAGCTGTGAAGCCCTTTTTGCAAACTGAAGGGTACAAGGGATGAAATTTGTGTGGGAGTGGGAGAGGAGGACCGCCGTATGACCGGTTATGACGAGCAGCTGCGGGTGCTGCAGGCCCGGTGCGTCAGGAAAGAGAAGCTGGAGGCCGCAGCAGGGGAGCTGCGGGCCCAGCGGGATACCTACGCCGCCAGAGCGCAGGAGCTGGAGCGGAATTTTCGGGAGGAGCAGGCAGATGTGGACCGTTTGGAAGGCCGGAGTCTTTCTGCCTTCTTTTATCAGGTCATAGGAAAAATGGATGAGAAGCTGACCCGGGAAAAGCAGGAGGCCTATGCCGCCCGGGTCAAGTATGACGCTGTTGCCGGACAACTGGCGGGGATTCAGGAGGATCTGCGCCGGTGCGAGGAGGAGCTGAATACGCTCCGGGACTGCGAGAGCCGGTATGCCGCTGTTTTGCAGGAAAAAATACAGGCGGTAAAAGCGGCGGGCGGCGGCACGGCGGAAGAGATCCTGCGTCTGGAAGAGCGGGAGGCCTATCTGGAGAGCCAGCGGCGAGAGCTGGAAGAGGCCCTTGCCGCCGGTCAGGCTGCCCTCGCCACCGCAGACCAGGTTGCGGAGAGCCTGAATAGTGCCGAGGGCTGGGGAACCTGGGATCTTCTGGGAGGCGGCCTGATCGCCGACCTTGCCAAGCACAGCCATCTGGACGAGGCACAGGCCTCCGTGGAGTATCTCCAGTCTCAGCTGCGCCGATTCAAGACGGAGCTGGCCGATGTGACCATTGCCGCCGATTTCCAGGTTGGCATCGACGGTTTCCTCCGGGTGGCCGACTACCTGTTTGACGGCATCTTTGCCGACTGGGCCGTGCTGGACCACATCCACCAGTCCCAGGACCAGATACAACAAACCAGAGATCAGATTTACCGGGTGCTGGACCATCTGCAGACCTTGATGGAGCAGGCCGATGCGGAGCGGGCGGGCGTCCGGCAGGAAATCGAGCGCCTGGCGGGCGGCGTGCCCCTGTAAGCGGACGCCTCTGCCCGCATGGATCATATAGAAAGAAGGAGCGAGACAAAATGGAGGACGGGACAGGCGCCCAGGCGCCGCAGTCGATCTGGATCAACTGGGCGGAGCGTATTTTGTCCTTCCATGCGGAGGAGGGATATGAGCGGTTGGAATTTTCCTCCAAAAGGGAAAAGATGGACTATGTTTTTGAAAAGAGCGCCAACGGCTTCCGCATTCAATGACAAACCTGCAGGCAGCATAGGCCTGCATCAAAGCAGGTCCCGGAAACGTGACCTGCTTTGCTATTGACGGAAGCCCACAGTACTTCCGTCTGTCCATAGCATTCCCAGGGCCGTTGTGCTATAATGTCTCCAGCCGGCAAAGCAGGGAGGGGTGTATCGTGGCCATTGAGAGCGGTGGGTGGATTATGCGGGGACTCCGCTGGGACGACCCTTGCCGTATCCGCAGCTGGCAGGAGCTGATCCAGTGGGTCGATGAGGTGGGATTTTTGCCTCTTTTCAAAAATGAGATCAGCGGCTTCTCCGTCGAGGAGCATACCGCCGACCTCTACTGGTGGAGCGGCGATCCGGGGCAGGATCCCTGGGAATGGCGGCAGCTTATTGCCCGAAGCGGACAGGTGGCCTACGGCAAGTTCTTCGCCAAGAAAGCCGGGTTTGTTTCCAAGGCCTGGTTTCCTCACTTTGCCAACTGGCGGCGGGACGGCTACGATTTTGACAGCCGCTGGGATGAGGAGCTGGCCAGTCTGCGGCAAAAGCGGATCATGGACCAGTTCGCCGCTGGGGAGGAGCGGTATTCCTTCGAGCTCAAGCGCCTGGCCGGATTCGGCAAGGGGGGAGAGAAGAATTTTGAAGGTACGGTGACCGACCTCCAGATGAGCGGGTATCTGCTGATCCGGGATTTCCGGCAGCGCCTGAACAAAATGGGGCAGCCCTATGGATGGCCCATCGCGGTCTATGCCACTCCGGAGGCCCTGTGGGGATATGAACACATCTCCTCCGCCTACTCGGTAGAGCCGGTCCAGTCCAGGAACTTGATCTATCAGCAGGTGCGTAAGAACTTCCCGGCGGCAGAGACGGCGCTCCGGGCGATGCTGGGGTAGAACAGAGAGAAATGCCGTGCCGGGCGCCGGATGGAGCGTCCCCTCATCCGGCATAGCAAGGAGGCGTGGAGGCTCTGGAATGAACGTTGAAACACTTGCCTCCGCTTTCTCATAAGAAAAAGATATTGACACCGTGCAGTGGTTATGGTATGTGTAAATTGCAGGAGTGTATTGACAGTGTGGGAAATGCCATGGAAGAGAGCACCAAAAATGAAGAAGCTGCTGCGTTCTATATTGGCACTGTGTTTGGTTATGGCATTTGTCCTGGTTCCCGCAATGGCAGCACAAAAGACGAATCTCTCTCCAGAAATGGAGTTGCAGGAAGACATTCAGCCGAGAGTGGTAAATACCATTCCTTTTTCTGTCGCAGGAGATTTCGAACTGTATACGGTAAGCGAGAGCAATTTCCTGTATGCAGGAGATACGGTAACGGTAAGTGGAACCTGGGGGGATCCGTACAAGATTCAGGTGCGTCTTTTGAAGGAAGATAACAGCAGAGCCCTGACGGTAAATCTAGGAATCTATCAGTATCAGACCTTTACCGTTCCGGAGACGGGCGCATATGTCCTGCAAGTTGCCTGTAATTATGATGTGAGTGGAACGCTCAGCGTAAGCTGGTGGTGACATATGCAAGGGAGCTGCAGCATGTAGCTCCCTTGCATGCTTTTTTCCACAAATAACAGGGTATCCGTTTGCACTATGCGTGAACAAGCGCATCATTGTCTTCAACAACGAGGGGAGTACGCAGTCAGATTTACCCCGGAGATCATCAAACAACCCTGACCCTGCCCTGGGGAGGAGGGATGTCTCTCCCTGACCGGGGTCCGCCCGGCCAAGCGGCGGAAAACCTTTACCGGCTGGACGGCCCGGAAGATCCAGCACGAAATCGACCACTGTGAGGGCGTCATTATATGAAAAAATGTAAGATCACCGTCATGCGCATGACGCAATATGAGGACCTGATGGCCCAATATGAGAACCCCATTTCCCACGCCTGCGATATGGAGGTGGGGCAGGTCTTTCTTGCCAACGGCTGGGAGAAGCCCGAGGGCTTCTGCCGGAGCGCCTGGGAGACCCTTTCCCCCTTTGTGCTGGCCCTGAGCCACGGCGGAGAGAACTTTTACGGCGGCTGGATGAAGAATCCCAGGTCCGCCATGCTCTCCTGCAACGACGGATTTCGTCCGGTGAGCTTTCTGGTGGAGGCTCTGGACGAGGAGGCAGATTGAGGAGGAACCCCATGTTTGAGAACAAAATTGCCGTGGTCACCGGCGGTGCAAAGGGCATCGGAAGGGCCATTGCCGAGGAATTTCAAAAGGAAGGCGCCAAGGTGTGCGTCATTGATCTGCTGCCGGGGGGCTATTATGTGGGCGATCTGGCCAACCAGGGGGTGCTGGAGGACTTCGTCCGCAAGGTCCTCGCCGACTATGGCCATGTGGATTATCTTATCAACAATGCCCTGCCTCTGATGAAGGGCATTGACGAATGCACCTACGAGGAATTCAACTACGCGCTCCGGGTGGGAGTTGCCGCCCCCTTTTACCTGGCCAAGCTCTTCGCGCCCCACTTCGCTCCCGGCGGAGCCATTGTGAACATCTCCTCCTCCCGGGTCAGGATGAGCCAGCCCCAGACCGAGAGCTATACGGCGGCCAAGGGGGGAATTTCCGCCCTGACCCACGCCCTGGCGGTGAGCCTTGCAGGCCGGGTGCGGGTCAACTCCATCTCTCCCGGCTGGATCGACACCGGTTATGCGGTCTATGAGGGTCCCGACGCCGTCCAGCAGCCCGCAGGCCGGGTGGGCAATCCCATGGACATCGCCAATATGGTGTTGTATCTCTGCTCCGACAAGGCGGGCTTCATCACCGGGGAGAACATCTGCATCGACGGCGGCATGACCCGCCAGATGATCTACCACAACGACTTCGGCTGGAGGCTGGAAAAATGATACGGGAGGCACAGCGGGATGCAATATCGTTTGGCTGTTTTGGAGGATTGCGTTGTTTTGACCCAGCTGCGCATGGAGATGAGAGCGGAGCGGGACCCGGGATTCTGCCGGGAGGCATTATATGACCGTACGCTTTCCTTTTTTCACAGAAACATTGCCTCCGGAAATCATGCGGCGTTTCTCTGCGAGGACCGGGGAAAAATCGTGGCCACTGCGGGGCTGTCCTTCTTTGAAATGCCGCCCACCGGAAAGCTGCCCTGTCCAAAGGTGGCAAAGCTGATGAATATGTACACGATTCCCGCATACCGGCGCAGAGGCATTGCGCACGAAATGCTGCGCCTGGCGGCTGACTATGCCCGCGAGGCAGGTTGTGGAAAGATTATGCTGAACGCGTCTGAAATGGGGCGTCCCTTGTATGAAAAATTTGGTTTCTCCCGGATTCCCAATGAGTATGAGCTGTTTTTGTAGGAGGAAGGTCTGGAATTACTGCAGAGGGCAGGCTTTGGAACCGGGCGGATATGCTGTGCTGCAATAGGAGGAAACCCATGAAACTTGCCATTCTCTCCGACACCCACGGCCTGCTGCGGCCTGAGGTGGCGGAACATCTGAAAACCGCCGACGCCATTCTCCACGGCGGAGATATCAACAAACAGAGCATTGTGGACCAGCTGCGGCAGTACGCGCCCCTCTACATTGTCCGGGGTAACAACGACAAGGCGTGGGCGGAGGACATCCCCCATGATCTTACCGTCACGCTGGATGGCGTGACCTTTGCCATGGTCCACAATAAAAAGGAGCTTCCCGAAGATCTTGCCGGTGTGGATGTGGTGGTGTTCGGCCACTCCCACAAATATGTGCAGGAGGAAAAGGACGGTATTTTGTGGCTCAATCCCGGCTCCTGCGGTCCACGGCGGTTTCATCAGGAGATCACCATGATGACGGCGGAGCTGGTCAACGGGAAGCTCCGGGTGGAGAAGATCGCCATTCCCCACGAGGTGAAATGATGGAGCTGGGACTGACGTTTCCTCTCCAGCGATTTCTGAAAATGAAAACGCCGGACTACGGCACAGAGCCGGACCGGCGCTTTTGCTGGGACCTCCATGTCATCACCCTGCGGGGCAGAAAGAGCCTGCTGGCCGTTCACTGCCACAGCCGGTACACCTTCGTCTGCTACGATGTGCCGCCCCTCCAATGGGCGGACGTCCCCGGCCTGTTCCGAAAGGGGGTCCTGGAGAGTCTCGCAGCCGCCGGGTTTTCCGGAGAGCAGGTGGGGGAGTACCTGGAGCGGGCGGGCGCGATGGAGCTTACCCGCACCCACGGCCGCCGGGAGGTGGCTTTTCTCAACCGGGCCTGGGAGGATGTGCTGGAGCTGGACCTGTGCCTGGATGCCGCCGGTCAGGTCCAGCCCCTTCTGGACCACGCTGTCAATACCCGGCCCAGCCGGTGCGCGGGCTTTGAGGGGCTTGGGACAGGAGTGGAGCGGCTGGCCGAAACATTGAAAAAACAGAGGAGAGAGGCGACCACATGGAGGAATGTTTAATCTGCAAAGCGCCGCTTGAATACCTGGTTCAGGACGAGAGGATGGAATGCGCCGTCTGCCATAAAAAAGAACCCAGTAAGACCCGTTGTGTAAGGGGCCACTATGTCTGTAATGACTGTCACACCAAAGGCATGGACAGCATCTTCGGTCTGTGCCTCGCCGAGACCTCCGCCGACCCTGTGGCCATTCTCCGGCGGATGATGGATCTGCCCTTCTGCCACATGCATGGCCCGGAGCACCATGTGATGGTGGGGGCGGCTCTGCTTACCGCCTACAAGAACGCCGGAGGCAGTCTTGATCTGGAGAGAGCGCTTCGAGAGATGTATAGCCGCGGGAAAGCCGTCCCCGGTGGAGCCTGCGGTTTTTGGGGGGCCTGCGGGGCAGGAATCAGCGCGGGGCAGTTTCTGGCCATCGCAACAGAGTCCACCCCCCTGGCCCGGGAGCCCTGGGGGCTGAGCAATCAGATGACTGCCAGAGCCCTGGACGCCATCGGCAGGGTGGGCGGTCCCCGGTGCTGCAAGCGGGACTCCTTCCTGGCCGTGCTGGCTGCCGTAGACTTTGCCCGGGAGCATCTGGGGGTGGAGATGGAGCGGACGACTCCCATCTGTTCCTATAGCAGCAAAAATAACCAATGCATCGGCAGGCGCTGCCCCTTCTCAGCGGCCGGGGGACCGGATTCCCGTGCTTGAGAAGACAAGCCGGGAGAATACTGAGAAAAAAGGCCCGGAGTTTCTGTTGCCTCAGAAACTCCGGGCCTTCTGTTGTTATTGGGGCAACTGCTTATATTCTCGCTCAATGAGAGAGAGGGCGATGGCAAAGGCCTGTATACGGCGCTTGGCCAGGGTGATTTGCGACTTGCAGCGGGCGGCGTTTTCTTTTCCCTCCAGAGTTTTGACGGTCTCCCGCAGCTTGCGCAGGGTGGAATCAATCTGCCGTTTGGCCTCCAGCAGTTCTTCTTTGGAATAGGTCATATTCTGCCTCCTGGAATATGGATATCACACGTCCCCGTGCTGCCGGGGCCCGAGCCGGACTGCGCAGTCCGTACCGGCTGTTCTTTCCGGTAAATCTGTTTCGCCGTCACACCGCCGCTGTCTGTCGGCTCTGGTGGCAGCAACGCAAGGGGACGGGGGCTTGTGCAGTGTGCCTCAGCGTTTCCGCCTGGAGCGTGCCCGGAAATCCGCCTCGATGGCGTCTTTCCAATGGGCGTCCAGAGGGGCGCTGCGTCGGACGGAGGCCACAGCCCGGCCCACCACCTCATAGTTGAGGCGGGTGCCTCTGCTGTCGCAGTGGTAATTGACCGCCCGGTCGGGAGCGATGCCGAGGGACCCCGCCGTCTCCACCGCATCAATGTTGGCCCCCAGGAAGAGGAATTCCCAGCCGTACTGCTCCTTCCGGAGTCGGATCATTTCTTTGACCTGCCGGGCGACAATTACTCCCGTAAAATCTGCGCCATCGGTTTGCCCTTGGCCAGTTCATCCACCAGCTTGTCCAGATATCGAATGTTCCGCATCAGCGGGTCCTCGATCTCCTCCACCCGGACGCCGCAGATTTTGCCGGTGATGAGAGTGCGGCGCGGATTCATGGCTGGAGCGTTTCGGAAAAAGTCGCCGTAGGCGGTGTCGGACTGCTCCAGACGGGCGATGTCCTCCGGCGTGTATCCGGTGAGCCAGGCGGTCACCCGGTCCACCTCTTCTCGGGTGCGGCCCTTTTTCTCCGCCTTGTTCACCAGCAGGGGATAGAGTTTGGCAAAGGGCATCTGTGTTACATCCATACGGGGCATGGCGTCAACCTCCCAGCAGGCTCTGGTCAAAGGCGAACAGAGCCTCATTGATCTCAAAGATGTCGAAGATCACCAGATAGACGGTCATATCATGGGCAAGCAGAAAATCCCCAATGGCGTCCACCGCCACCTTCAGGGCCTGGTCCTTGGGGTAGCCGTATACCCCGGAGGAGATGAGGGGAAAGGCCACGGTTTCGCAGCTGTGGGCCAGGGCCAGCTCCAGGGAGGAGCGGTAGGCGGACGCCAGCAGGTCCCGCTCACCGCAGCCGCCGCCTCTCCAGATGGGCCCCACCGTGTGGATGATGAACCGGGCGGGCAGGCGGTAGCCCTTCGTAATTTTGGCCTGCCCGGTTTTGCAGCCGCCCAGGGTCCGGCACTCGGCCAGCAGCTCCGGCCCGGCGGCCCGGTGGATGGCGCCGTCCACGCCTCCGCCGCCCAGCAGGCTCTCGTTGGCGGCGTTGACGATGGCGTCCACCTTCATGGTCGTGATGTCGTTTCGCACGATGGAAAGGGGCATAGGAACACCTCCTCGCTTGATGGTCCCATCCATCATACCACGGGCGGCCCCATCTGGCAATCAGAAGGGACCCCGTAGGCGGGGACCGCTGTTTTTTACAGGCAGCCGCAGCTCGCACCGGTAGGGGGCGCCGCCGTGGAATTCCGCCCTTCCGCCGTGGGCGGCGGCAATCTGGGCAACCAGCTTCAGGCCGGTGCCGTGGGCGGCCCCTCCATCCTTTTCCAATGAGTGCGGCGAGCGGGTCTGTACCGACCCCGCCATGGTTCCGCCCTCTACCCAGAGAACCAGATGGCTCCCCTCCGCTCTGGCCCCCAGACGGATGGAGCAGCCGGGGGCGTTGTGCCCCACGCAATTGGCCAGAAGGTTGTTCACCGCCCGCCGCAGCAGGAAGGGATCGGCGTCAAGTTCGGGCAGAGGCTGCTCCGGCAGGTCCATCTCCAAGGTAAAACCCGCCCCCATGCCGCCGTTGAGAAAGTCCGCCGCCGTCTGCCGCAGAAACGCTGCGGGCTGAAGGCGTTCTTTCCGCAGCGCCTGCATCTCGCTGTCCAGGCGCATGGTCAGATTCAGGTCGTTCACCAGGTCCCGGATGACCTGGCTCTGAACACGGATGGCGGCGGCCTGGCGTTTGCGCTCCGGCGTCAGATCCGGCGCATCCTCCAGCTGGGCGGCATAGCCCATAACCACCGAGAGGGGGGTGCGGATGTCGTGGGAGACGCCGTTGATCCAATTGGACCGGGCGGCGTCCCGGACCTGCTGCTCCTGCCGGAACCACCGGCGCACCGTCAGCCAGGCAAGACCCAGCACACTGACCAAAGCCAGCAGGAAAACGCCTGCAAACCAGATGGGAGCCTGGAGCAGGCTCCTGGTGTTCATGGCGATGTCGTGCTTCCACACGCTCCCCTTGGGGGAGCCAACCACCAGCAGACCGTCCTCCCGCACCCAACACTGAACGGGGTAGTCGTTGAGATACCACCGGGTGAAGGAGGCCACATCGGAGATGGTGTATTGCTCCGGCACATCGTCCGGCTTGCGGAAGGACCACACCACGCGGCCCTCTTCATTCAGCAGCATCATCCAGCACCCCTTCTCCAGCAGCTCCTCCCCGGTGAAGGCGTAAGCCTCTCCGTTCCAGGTCAGCGTGTGGGAAATATCTCCCATAGGCGCGCTCCAGCCCCGTCCGCCATCAGAAATGTAGTAGCCGAAGGAAAAGCATCCCAACACCGTCACCACAAAGATCAGCAGCGCCGAGGCCGTTACCAGCATGGTCCCTTTCCATAAGCTGCGCAGCTTCATAGGGTCGCCTCCCGCCGGAGCCGGTAGCCAAGCCCCCGTACAGTCAGCAGGAATCTGGGATGGGAGGGATCTGCCTCCACCTTTTCCCGCAGGCGGCGGATGTGGACCATGAGGGTGTTTTCATAGCCCACCAGGGGTCCGTCCCACAGCGCGGAGCATAGTGCGTCGATGGTGACAATGTTTCCCCTGGCTTCCCACAGCTTGCGGAGCAGGGCGAATTCCTTGGCGGTGAGGGCCGTCTCCTCGCCGCCCCGGCGGACCGTGCCCTTGCCCCAGTCGATCTCGGTCTCTCCCAGCCGCGCCGCAGGGGGATCCTCACGGTAGACCCGGCGCAGCACCGCCTGCAGCCGGAGCAGCAGCTCCTGGGGCAGAAAGGGCTTGGTGATATAGTCGTCCGCCCCGAGGCCCAGTCCCCGGAGCCGGGCCGCATCCTCGTCCCGGGCGGAGAGAAACAGCACCGGCACATCCCGGATCTCCCGCAGCTTCCCGAAGAGGGAGAACCCATCCCCGTCCGGGAGCATCACATCCAGCAGCACCGCGTTGGGAGCTGCGGAGCGAAACTGCTCCAATGCCTGGGCGCAGGACAATGCCGCGTCTGTCCTGTAGCCCGCTTGCGTCAGGATTTCCTGTACCATACGCTGAAGGGCGGGCTCGTCATCCACGATCAAAATACGATGGGTCATGCTGCCGGCCTCCTTTGCATTCCAATGTCTCCATTATAACCGCTCAGCCGCTCCCGTCCAGCCCTGAGGGGAGAAGTAAGGTAATTGTAAGGCCCGCTTCATGGGAGGGTAAGGTGGGCGCGGTAGGATAGGCGGCACAAGGAGGTCTTGCCATGAACATCATTGAAACCCACGATTTGTGCAAGCAATACGGAAACGTCCTGCGGGTGGCCCATCTAAGCCTCAGCGTGCCTGAGGGCAGCGTCTACGGTTTTCTGGGTCCCAACGGGGCGGGAAAATCCACCACCTTGAAGTTGCTTCTGGGGTTGGTACGTCCCACGGCAGGCGGGATCCGGATACTGGGGAAAAACCTGGACGGCGCCAACCGCCTGGCGGTACTGAGGCAGGTGGGGAGCCTGATTGAAAGTCCCAGCTACTACGGTCATCTTACCGGTGAGGAGAACCTGCGTATTGTCCAAACCCTCCGGGGCGTGCCGGAGCGAAACATCCGGGAGGTGCTGCAGATCGTCCGGTTGGACGGCCAGCGGGGGAAAAAGGTGGCGCACTACTCCCTGGGGATGAAGCAGCGGCTGGGGCTGGCGGCAGCCCTGCTGGGGTACCCCAGGCTGCTCATTCTGGACGAGCCCACCAACGGTCTGGATCCCGCCGGCATCCAGGAGATGCGGGAGTTCATCTGTGATCTGCCGGGCCGGTTTGGGATGACGGTGGTGGTGTCCAGTCATCTCCTCAGCGAAATCGACCAGATGGCCGACCATGTGGCCATCATCCGGGAGGGAGAGCTGGTGTTCCAGGACACCCTGGAAGTTCTTCACAGCCGCAGCCGCCACCACCTGGCGCTGCGGACCACCAACAACGCGGTGGCCCGCAACCTGCTGGCGGAAAAGTCGGTGTCCTGCCGGGAGGAGGAGGGGTACCTGATTCTGCCCATCCTCTCCGATGAGACTGCCGCCCGGCTCACCCGCTTTCTGGCGGAGGGCCGCCTGGGGGTGGTGCGGCTGGAGGAACGGCAGAAGAGCTTGGAGGACATCTTCCTGGAGCTGACGGGAAAGGCGGCGAGCTTGTGAAGCTGCTGAGACTGGAATGCTACAAATGCCGCCGCCGGAAGATCGTTCTGGTGTGCGCTGCCGTTCTGGCGGTAGAGCTGGTCTGGACGGGAGGCTTTCTTTCCTATCAGGACCCGGAGGAGCTGCGGCAGGGGTGGATGCTCCTGCTTTACAATCTCAGTCTGGTGGACGCCATCGTTCTGCCCCTCAGCGTAGCCACCCTGGCCAGCCGCAGCTGTGAGCTGGAGCACAGGGGCAGCACCTGGAAGCTGCTGGAGACTATGACGTCGCCCGGCCGGCTCTATGCCGCCAAACTTGGGTGGGGCGCTCTGGTGCTGGCGGCGCTGCTGGCCGTCCGTTCCGGGCTGTGTCTGGCGGTGGGAGTGGCCTTCGGCTTTCCAGGCCCGATACCGTGGGGGCGGCTGGGGCTGTTCACGCTGCTCTCCTGGGCGGTATCCATGATGGTCTATGCGCTGCAGCAGGGGCTGTCCCTGCGCTTTGCCAACCAGGCTGCAGCCTTGGTGTGCGGCATCTCCGGCAGTTTTCTTGGCATCCTTTCCATGCTGTTTCCACCGGCGCTGATCCGGTGCGTGCCCTGGGGATATTACGGACTTCTGGCGCTGGTGGGCATGGACTGGGACCCGGCCACCCGGGTGACAAGCTTCCATTGGCGGTGGCCGCAGCCTGCCGACCTCGCCCTGCTGCTGGTCTGGGCGGCGGTGTTCCTGATAACGGGCCGGACGCTGTTTGTCAAAAAGGGAGGTGTGAGAGATGCTGCTGCGTTGTTTGAATGCGGAGGTGCAGAAGTGCCGCCGCTCCCCGGTGTGGCTGGCATTTCTGGTTCTGCCCATCTTTCCCGCCGTTCTGGGGACCGGAAATTATCTTGGCAATCTGGAGGCCCTGGAAAACGGCTGGTACAGCCTGTGGAGCCAGCATACCCTGTTCTCCTCCACCTTCTTTCTGCCCGCGCTGCTGGGGGTGTTCTGCGCCTGGCAGTGGCGGCTGGAGCACACCGACCGCAACTGGAACAGCTTTCTTACCGCACCGGTGCCGGTGAAGGATCTGTACGCGGCCAAGCTGATTCTGTCCGCCGGAGTGTCGGTGCTGGCCCAGGGCTGCATCGGGGGACTGTTCCTGCTCAGCGGGAGAATAGCAGGTATCACAGGACCGGTGCCGCCGGAGCTGCCGGGGTGGCTGCTTTGCGGGGCGCTGGGGGGCGTTTCGGTCTGTGCGGTGCAGCTCTTTTTCAGTCTGGCCGTCCGGGCCTTTGCCCCGCCGGTGGCCTTCGGCCTGGTGGGCGGGATACTGGGCCTTCTGGTCACTGCCCAGGGTATGGGGTATGCCTTCCCATATTCGCTGCTCTGCCTGGGGATGCGGGCCAATAACCCTCAGATGGAACTGGATCTGCCGCCCTTTCTGCTCTCAGCGCTGGTTTATACCGCGGCATTTGCGCTCCTTGGGCTGTGGTACCTCCGGCGGCGGGATGCAGCGGCGGAATAATGCCGGGTGTTCCAAAAGGAGACCGCCGCAAAGGAGACCGCCGCAAGCACACTGCTTGCGGCGGTCTCCTTTTTGGACGTCACGATCTCCTGCAGCTGCCTCCGCAGCAGCACGATCCCAATGCGCCGGAGCATAGCCAGCCAATGAGACCCATGTATGCCATGGAGCGCACGGGACTGGAGGCGATGGCGCAGGACCCGGTGGAGCAGCCCACCAGAGCGTAGTAAACCAGGCCTACCAGCACGCCGCCCAGGGTGAACAGGGCCGGACGCAGCCATTTTTTGAAGTGCTCTTTCATGTCAGATTCCTCCTGCCAGGTATTCCTCCGCCATGTGGACCGCCGTGGCCCCGTCGGACACGGCGGTTACCACCTGTCGCAGAGGTTTTGTCCGCACATCGCCCACGGCATAGACGCCGGGGAGATTGGTCTTCGTGGTCTCGTCTGCCATAATGTAGCCGTTGTGATCCAGCTTTAGCTGGTCCTGCGCCAGCTCGGTGGCGGGTTTTCTGCCGATGCTGATGAATACGCCGTCACAGGGAAGAACAGTTTCCCCCCCTGTATGGACGTCCTTCAGCTTCACACCAGTCAGTTTGTCCTCCTGGAGCAGCTCTGTGACAACGCTGTTCCAGCGAAATTCCACGTTTTCCGCCTGCATCAGCGGCCCGTGATAGACCTTGGTGGCCCGCAGGGTGTCCCGGCGGTGGACCAGAATCACCTTTTTGGCGATGCGGCTGAGGAGCATAGCGTCTGCTGCGGCGGAGTTTCCGCCTCCCACCACCACCACAGTCTTGCCCTTGTAGCGCATTCCGTCGCAGGCGGCGCAGTAGGCCACGCCCCGGCCGGTGAGGGCGGACTCATTGGACAGCCCCAGCTCTCTGGGGGTGGCGCCGGTGGCCAGCACCACAGTTTTGGCATAGAACGTGCCTTCGCTGGTTTCCAGCACCTTGGGTTCGGTGGTGAGATCCATACGCTCCACCTGAGCCAACACGCTGCCGGCGCCGAAGCGCTCCGCCTGCTGCTGCATCCTTTCCGCCAGAGTGAAGCCGTCGATCCCATCCTCGAAGCCCGGATAGTTGTCGATCCTCTCTGTCAGGGCCATCTGACCGCCGGCTGAGAGCTTTTCCAGCACCAGAGTGCGGAGTCCGGCCCGGGCAGCGTAGAGGGCCGCCGTATAGCCGCCGGGCCCTCCGCCCACCACGATCATATCGTAAACATGGAGCTCCCCCATGGTTCTCACCTCCTCATTTCTCCAGGGCCTCCTGGATGAATTGGTCCATGGCTGCCTTGGAGCCGGGGTTCACCACGAAATCTGCAGCCGCTCCGTTTTTATAAAGAATCAGGGTGGGGATCACCTCCACGCCCTCCGCCTCGGCCAGCTGCGCCTCCTCATCAATGTTGACCTTGGCCACCACAAGCCGGTCGCCGTACTCCTCGGCAATTTTCTCATAGGCGGGGGCGATCCGGCGGCAGTAGCCGCACCAGGGAGCCCAGAAATCCACCAGGACGGGTTTGTCCCCCTGTATCATCTGCTGCAGTTGTTCCTTGTTCATATTGATAGCCGCCATGCCGGTCAGCTCCTTTCCTTTGTTTGGCCTTAGTATATCCAAAATCCCGGTCTCTTTCTGTGATAAGGTCACCCAGCATGTGTTTTGCTGCGGAAACAGTAAAAAATTTACAGTGAGAAAGCAAAAGAAATGCTTGACAAGATGGGGGAAACTCTTATAATGAACCATGTTCATATTGGGGTGATTGAATGAATACGGTTGTCACATCAAAAGAGGAAATTCTGAAAACCAGCCGGGAGCTGATCCGGCGGGAGGGCTGGTCTGCGGTCAATATCCGTTCGGTGGCGGCTGCCTGCGGGGTATCCGTCGGCTCCATTTATAACTATTTTGAATCCAAGGCCGCGTTGATGAGCGAAACGGTGGAGAGCGTCTGGCATGAAATCTTTCACTGCCCGGAGGATGAGGCGGCGCTGCAGGATACGCAGACCTGCATCACCTGGCTCTACCGGCGGATGGAATACGGCGATAAACAGTATCCTGGATTTTTTACCCTCCACTCCCTGGGCTTCATGGGGGAGGACAAGTCCGACGGGAGGCGGAGGATGCAGGAGACCTGGCGGCATATGTCGGAGGTCCTCTGTTCTGTTTTGCAGCGGGATGAGAAAGTCCGGCAGGACGCCTTTACCCAGCAGTTTACGGCGGGAAAATTTGCGGACCTCCTGTTTTCCCTGATGTTGTCGGCGCTTCTGCGGCAGGACTACGACCCCGCAGCTGTGCTGGAGATTGTACGCAGGTCCCTCTATTGAAGTTCCGGCGAAGCGGCGGGGACGTCATATCCCGGAAATTGGGCATGGTTTCTGCGAAAAGGAGACAGACGATGAAAGTGAAACGGAATACGCTGCTGCTTCTGGCCTGCCTGGTGTGGAGCGCAGCGGGGTTCAATATCCTCCGCATTGGATTGATGGCCTATCCGGCTTATCTCACGGTGCTGAATATCCTGTTGTCTGCCCTGGTGTTTACCGTGTTTCAGAAATTTATCTTTGGGAAATTGGTGAAGAAGCACACCGCCAGAATCCTCTCCTATCTGGAAGAGCGGCACTTTTTCCTGAAATTCTTTGACGGGAAGGCCTTTGCCGTGATGGCGGTGATGATGACCGGCGGCATTGGCCTGCGCCTGAGCGGACTTGCGCCGGAGAGATTTATTGCCGTATTTTATACCGGCCTGGGCGCTGCGCTTTTGCTGGCCGGCCTGCTGTTTGGAGGAAATTACGGTAAGGCCGCTTTTGCCGCCCATGATAAAGTGGAAGAAAAAGGAGACTGAACCATGCAGGCCATAATGGAAACATTGTTTGACACTGTTTATCTCATCTCGGTCATTACCATCGGTATTTTGATGATTCGGGGCGGCAGGGGAGACCGCCAGTTCCGGCTCTTCGGCGTGATGGCGGTGGTGCTGGGGGCGGGAGACGCCTTCCACCTGATTCCCAGGGCGGTGGCCCTGTGTACCACGGGCCTGGAGAATTACACCGTCCTTCTGGGGCTGGGGAAGTGGATTACCTCCGTTACCATGACGGTGTTCTATGTGCTGCTCTACCATGTGTGGCGGCAGCGGTATCACATCAAGGGAAAGGGGAGACTGACTGCTGCCGTGTATCTTCTGGCCGGGCTGCGGGTTCTGCTGTGCATGATGCCTCAGAACCGGTGGCTCAGCGCCGACGCCCCTCTCTCCTGGGGAATCTGGCGCAACATCCCCTTCGCCCTGCTGGGCCTTGCGGTGATCGTGCTGTTTTACCGCAGCGCCGGAGAGCGGGGAGACCGGGCCTTCCGCTGGATGTGGCTGACCATTGTGCTGAGCTTTGGCTTTTACATCCCGGTGGTGCTGTGGGCGGACGCCGTCCCTGTGATCGGGATGCTGATGATTCCCAAGACCTGCGCGTATGTCTGGACGGTGCTCATCGGCTATTTCGCCATGAAGCGGGAATGCGGGGCGGGAGAGGCCCGCACGGAGAGGGCGGACTGAGCCGCGGCTGAGAGGCGGCGACTCTGCGCTGCCTTCGGCAAACCGCAGGCGGGTTGTTTTACGGAGAGGGAATCGCGGGACTTTTCCATTTGGACGCCGCAGCATGCTGCATGTGGGGGACAAGAGCAGAGTCTGACGCCGGAGGGCGTTGGACGCTGCTCTTTTTTTGCGGAAAGGGGGGAGGGTGAAACAGCCCTCCGGCTGCGGTGTGGATACTATGCAGACGGCATCCATAGACGATTGCGGCCAAATGGTATATAATTGTCACAATCATCGGATGGTCCCGGTTGGCCGTAAAAATACCGCATGTCGGATTGTTTACAGGAGGTTTACGATGGATCCGTTGCAAATTCAATCCCGCCAGCAGCCCGGTCTGGTTGCCATTGACAATTTTCAGGAGATGCGGGCGGCGCTGACAGCCGTGCTGGCCCGCTATGAAAACGTGGTCTACACAGAGGCTATGCTGTCCGACGCCAAAGCGGACAAGAGGGAACTGACCCGTCTGCGCAAGGAGCTGGACGACCGCCGCAAGGAGGTCAAAAAGGCCTACATGGCGCCCTATCTCGTCTTCGAGGATCAGGTGAAGGAGCTCATCGCCATGATCGACGCGCCCCTGAACGAGATCAAGGCGTTCGTAGCGGCCATGGAGGAGCGGGAGAAGGCCGCCAAGCGGGGGGAGATCGAGGCCTATTTCCGCAGCCGCTGCGGCGCGCTGGGGGGCATGGCGGATCAGGTGCTGCACAGCCCCGCCTTTTTTGACGCCAAGTGGCTCAACAAGACCACCTCCGCCAAAGCATGGCAGGCGGCGGTGGACACCAAAATTGCCGATGCGGCCCGGGATCTGGGCAGCATTCAGGCCGTCGGCGGGCAGCACACAACCGCGCTGACGGAAAAATACCTGGAGACGCTGAACACGGAGGGACTGGCGGCCTATCGGAGTAAGCTGGCGGCCATGGAGCATGCCGCCGCGCCCGCATCCGCCCCGCTGCCGGGGGAGGACCGGCGCAGCGGCTACAAGGTGCTGAAGCTCACCGGTACGCCGGAGCAGATGACCCAGGTCCTGGAGCTGCTGGAGCTGGCAGGGGTTGCTTGGGAGGAGCTGGAGGACGGGATGCCGCAGCCCATGCCGGAGCTGGAGCGGCCAGACTTCGACTCCTTTGTGGCCTTCGACATCGAGACCACCGGTACCTACGGCGCCGCCAACGGAGACGCCCCCGCCGAGATCACGGAGATCGGCGCGGTGAAGGTGGTGGACGGACAGATTGTGGAGCGGTTCTCCGAGCTGGTCAACCCCGGAAGAAAAATTTTGCCCCGCATTGCCCGTATCACCCACATCACCGACGAGATGGTGGCGGACAGGCCGGGAATCGACGAGGTGATTCGGAAGTTTGCCGCTTTTGTGGGGGACAGCGTGCTGGTGGGCCACAATATCAAGGCCTCCGACCTCTACTACATCGACCGGGCCGCCAGGCGGGCGGGGGTCCGGATGGAAAACGCCTTTTTTGACACCTACCGCTATGCCAGAACCTGCAGGGAGGCGCAGGGCTGGGAGAATGTGAAGCTGGAGTATCTCTCCCGGCAGTTCGGCGTGGAGCAGCCCGACGCCCACCGGGCCTGGTGTGACGCCGAGGCCAACGTGGGGGTCTATTTCAAGCTGAAGGAGCTGCCGTAAGCGAAAGCGCGTCTGTCCCGCCGCCGGAAGCCCCATTTGGAAGATGGAATGGACGGTATAGACCTGAGGGGCTATAATAGGGGGAAGAATCCTGTCCCGGCGGGGAAACCCGCCGGGCTCCATATGAGGGTGGGACGACCATATGAAACGTATATTTTTTGTTGAGGACGATTTGAGCCTGATCAACGGATTGTCCTTCGCCATCAAGAGGCAGGGCTATGAGGTCGATGTGGCCAGAACCTGCGCGGAGGCGGAGGCGCTGTGGCGGAGCGGCGGGTACGATCTGGTCATTCTGGACGTGACGCTGCCCGACGGCTCCGGCTTTGATCTCTGCAGAACCATCCGCCGGTCCTCCAAGGTGCCGGTCATGTTCTTGACGGCGGCGGACGAGGAGACGGATGTGATCATGGGCTTGGAGATCGGCGGTGACGACTATATCACCAAGCCGTTCAAGCTGGCAATTTTCCTGTCGCGGATCAACGCGCTTTTACGAAGGAGTGAGAATTTCAGCCGGGACGAGGGAACACTGACCTCCAACGGTATTACCGTGCTGCGGCTGCAGCGCCAGGTCTACAAAAACGGCGTGCCGGTGGAATTGACTGCCGGAGAATACAAGCTGCTGTGCCTGTTTCTGGAGAATCCCGGCATTGTGCTGTCTCCGGCAGCGCAGGCCCGGCGGAGCACATCCGGGCCGGAGGCCTGGGCCTTTTCAGCGTGGAGACCTCTCTGGGGATTCATCATGCGGCTGAGGCGCCCAAGAACCTGGTTCTGATGACCGGATCCATCGCCCTGATGGTCGTGCTGTTTCTGACGTTTTCCGCCTGCCTCGATCTGGTGCACAAGCTGCTGCCGTCTGTGAGCGATTTCACGCCGGATATTACCGTTGCCTGCGAAGACAACGCCAACGCCATCGGTCTGGACCTGCCGGAAAAGATATCGGAGATTCCGGGCGTGGAGACGGCCTTTGGCATAATGGACTGTACGGCCTGTCCGGTGGAGATCAACGGGAGGGGCGGCCGGGTGGACCTGTTTTCCTACGCGGACGCCATGCTGGACCGCTACGCCGGGTCCGTGGTCAGCGGCAGTATGGAACGGGTTTATGGGGATACCGGCTATGCGCTGGCGGTCTATAACCAGGAGAACCGCCTGAACGTGGGCGATACCGTCAACATCGGCGGGGAGGAGCTGGAAATTGCCTGCGTGGTCTCGGAAGGGGTAGGCAGCATCAGCGGCGCGGTCACCGTGGCCTGCTCGGAGGAGACCTTTGTTCGCGTGACCGGCGTGCAGGGGTATGCCATGGTGAGCGTGCTGCTGAACGGCGGCGCGTCTGAGGACACCGTGAAGCAGGTCCGGGCTCTGGCCGAAGGGTATGCCTTTCTGGATAACCGGGAGGCAAACCGTGATACCTATGGCTCCTACTGGGTCTTCCGCATTGCGGCATACGGGTTTCTCGCCATCATCTCCCTGATCGCGGTTTTGAACATGGTGAACAGTATGTCCATGAGCGTGTCCGCAAGGGTCCGGCAGTATGGAGCGATGCGGGCCGTCGGTATGGAGGACCGGCAGCTTACAAGGATGATCGCCGCTGAGGCCGCCTCCTACGCCGCATGCGGTACGGCTGTCGGGCTGGTTTTGGGCCTGCTGCTGCACTATTTGATCTATGCCGCCGTGATCACGACCCACTTCGGCGGCAGCTGGCCCATTCCTGCGGCGCCGGTAGCCGTTGTGCTGCTGATGATTTTCGCCTCCTGTGCGCTGGCGGTGCATGTCCCGGCGAAGCGGATCAGAGGAACGGCCGTCACAGATACCATCAACGAGCTATAGCGGCGGGACCTCCTCCGGGCCGGAAAGGGGGGATACCGGGCAACTCCCTCTTTTCCCCTCCGGGCCGCCGTGGTATACTGGGAGGAAGGAAAGGGGGCAACCGATATGTATGAACTGATGCAGGTCTCCCAGCGGAGCTACTACATCCAGAGTCCGGCGAAGATCGGGCTGGTGCGGCTGAACGACACCGACGTCTGCCTTATCGACAGCGGAAGCGACAAGGACGCGGGGCGGAAGGTGCGCCAGTTGCTGGACGCCAACGGCTGGCGTCTCACCGCCATCTACAACACCCACTCCAACGCCGACCACATCGGCGGCAACCGGTATCTCCAGGGCCAGACCGGCTGCAGGATCTACGCCCCGGGCATCGAGTGCGGCTTCACCCGCCATCCGGTGCTGGAGCCGTCCTTCCTCTACGGCGGATACCCCTGCCGGGACCTGCGCCATAAGTTTCTTCTGGCCCAGGAGAGCGACGCGGAGCCTCTGACAGAGGAGACATTGCCCCAGGGGCTCACCTCCATCCCCCTGCCCGGCCATTTCTTCGACATGGTGGGCTTCCGCACGGAGGACGGCGTGGTCTATCTGGCGGACTGCCTGTCCAGCAGGGAAACCCTGGACAAGTACCAGATCGGCTTTATTTACGACGTGGCCGCCTACCTGGAGACATTGGAGAAGGTGAAGGCCATGACGGCGGCGCTCTTTGTCCCCGCCCACGCGGCGGCCACGGAGGACATCGCCCCTCTGGCCCAGTACAACATCGACAAGGTGGAGGAGATTGCCGGGCGGATTGTGGAGATCTGCAGCGAGCCCCTGTGCTTTGAGGCCATTTTGCAGAAGCTCTTTGCCCGGTATAGCCTGACCATGGACTTTCAGCAGTACGTGCTGGTGGGCAGCACCGTCCGCTCCTACCTCTCCTGGCTGAAGGACGCCGGGAGGCTGGCCGCCTGCTTTGCAGACAACCTTCTCCTGTGGGAGAGGGTGTGACAGCGCCCTCCGAGGCGGGGTGAAGCTGCAATAGCGGCGGACCCCGGAGAGACGAACATGGCCGGACAGGACGCCCTGTGTGCGCAGGGGACCTGTCCTGCCGTCGGTTTCACGCCTCCTCCCATACCAGCGTCTGACGGGGCGCGCAGCCCAGCGCCTTAAAGTCGGAAAACAGGCAGTCCATCCGGGTGGGGCGAACGCAAATCAGATGCATAGGGTGTTCCAGCTTCCGCAGAAAGTCCGGGGAGATTTTCCGATACGCCGCATGGGCCAGATACTCCTCCGAAAAGGGCTCCACCAGCCGGGCGGTCCCGGTGACCTGCAGCCCGTGGAGCTTGCCGAAGCCCTCGTACCGGTCGTAGACGGCCAGGGGTACGTTGGGGTTTTCCGCCAGGCCGGTGAACTTTCTGCCGCCCTCAGAGAACATCCAGAAGCAGCCGTCGTGCCAGCTGTACTCAATAGGGGTGCAGCGCACATAGCGCCCGGCGCCGGTGGCCAGGGCGCAGGTGTTGTTGGTCTGGAGGTACGCCTCGATCATGGCCCGCAGCCGGACCCGGTCCAGCTTGACGCCCTCCGCGTCCTTTTCCTCCCAGTAGCGGGCCGCCGCCCGGAGGGTCTCACTGTTGTAAGAGGATACATTGTGTCTGATGCACCAGATGAAATAGTGGTCAATATTGACATTGAAATGGGCGGGTATTTAT
>CALXDC010000033.1 GCA_944386975.1 uncultured Oscillospiraceae bacterium
GCAAAGCCCGGAACTCTTGCAAACTCTGGTTTTCTGTGATACTATTTTGATACTAAGAAAACGAGGTGTCCCAAATAGCAGGTGAAATATTAACATATTTGCGAAAGTTTTTCCTGTAAAACCACCTCAAATACGCCCCCATATATTTGAATTTGCCGAGTGGGAGTAACTGCACGAACCCCGAGAAGCCTTGCGCCGCAAGGCTTCTCGGGGTTTTCCTCTTGGCGTTTGACCGCATTTTGACCGCAAAAATCCTGAGATTTGGGTTCGAGTGGGAGGAAATAAATCCTGTCATTTAGGGTAAAAAGTATGCGAACCAATCCTGTTATTTAGGGACGACAGGAAGCGAACAAATCCCGTGATTTAGGGGCAAGGCGCATCACAGGATTGATTGGCTTTTAGGGGTAATGAATCCTGTGATTTGGGGATGGATAGGAATTTCAACGCCAAGCAGTAACCTGCAAGCGATATCCGATGAGCGAATTATAAAAGGCAGCCGCGGTTTCCATGAACCGCGACTGCCTTACTATTTTCTTGATTTTGTCTTTACTGCCTTACTTTACTGCTTTTATCTTTGCGATGCCGTTTATCATCCCAGGAGAAGTAACATCCAGGGACTGCCCGGGTTCCAGGCGCACGGAGACGGTTGCCTGGGTAAAACGCCAGAGTTCTTTTGCACGTACAGTCATGATCTCTTTCCCATCTTCTAAACGCCCCGTTGATACCACAGCTTCATCGGGCAGGACAGGCTCCAGTGTCTTATCCCGATCCAGGAGATTCAGCAGATGTTCCTGGGCTTCCGGGCTGGTCATGCTGCAGTAATGGTCGTAAGTGACATTGCCTGCCAAAGAGTGTCCCAGGAGGAATTCACTGATTCCGCTGCCGTCTTTGATGCCATTATTTCTCAGGCGGTGATGATAATGACTCTGGAGCAGTCGGCTTCCTGCTCCACTGGCGGAAGATGGGGCGGGCTTCAAAGCATCAGGCCCGACGCCGCAGCGGAGCAGCGCCTCCTTGCAATAGGCGGCAAGCTCTTTGCTGGTCATGCGCTTTCCAGAACTGCTCTCCAAAATCCGGCGTCCCTTCAGGTCAATTCCCCGGCTCTTGAGTTCTTCGGCGCGACGGAAGAGTTCCCGGGCGCTGAAGGAGCATACGGGTTTTGTATAATCGCGTGTTGCTCCGGCAGAAAACTCTTTAATGATGACAATCTGTGCCGTTGTTTCTTCCCGTCCCATCTGATTAAAACGCACATCGTCCCAGGAGAGCTTACATACATCGCTGCCGGTAAATCCCTCCTTCTCCAGTAGAACTCCCGTTGCGCCAATATCATCAACATCGGCCTCTGCAATCATTTGATTCAGACGGCGCTCCTCTTTTTCAGAAAGCGACTCCTTCTGCTGCGCCTTTTTCTGCTGGACCTCGATATTCCTTTTCTTCCGGGATGGATTTCCCGCCAGGAAAGTGGTAAAGGGATTTTCGCCGGAGTAGATGCCACGATCCCGGCAATATTCCCAAAACTGTTCAGCAAACCGAAAAATTGTTCCCCGTCTTTTATCGGACAATTTTTTATAGGCAGTGGAAAGAGCTTTCTTGGAAACAGCATCCATTGTGTATTTGTCCAGAAGGCCAGCCAGCTTTTCCAGTTCGCGCTTGCTGCGGCGCAAGGTTTCATCCGAGGTATGCGCCCTGGCTTTCCGTTCCTTCAAAAAGGAATCTGCGTGAATTTGAACGGCCCGGGCAATGGGCATTTTTCCGGCATAAAGGTCTCCGTTCTCATCTGCCAGTGTGGTGGCATTCTTCACAGCGAGCTCTTTCGCTTTCGCCATGACCTTTTCTTTAATCATTTTTTCATCCGTAGTATCGAGATAAAGGTCAGCCTTAACAGAAAAAGATTCTGCAGAAGGTTCGCGCTCATCGGCTTTCAAACGGTTCTGTATTTTGCGGCGGGAAGGCCCTTTCATCTGCAGGACTTTTCCATCACTCGGGGAGCGAAGACTGATGCGTCCCCGGAGAATATAGAACTTGCCTATATTCGGTTTCCCCGTTCTCCGCTGCTCATTGAGCGTATATGTATATTTGTTTCCTTTATAAAAACACACTCCCTCTCCATGAAGCAATCCATCCTTGTTACGACAAGTAGTATAGGTAACGCAGTCATGCTGTGCTGAGGGCTTTGTTTTTCCACTCATTTTCGTTCCTCCTTTATATCATTCCATTTTGAAATGTCAATCTGCTCTGCCTGGTCAATCCACTTTTGATATTTGGTAGGGCTGGTGACAGGGCCAATCACCGGGCGGTTTTCCCGCAGTCTCGGTGAGTCCTTTGCGCCTGTTTGGGGCTTTGGTGGTGAAACCACTGTGCCGTCGGTGATAAAATCCATACGATTTCCACTTTCACTGGTGATGCCATGAAACGTTACCACAATAGGTTCTTTGCCCGCAGTGATGCGGTATGCGCTGTATCCTGTCAGATCGACTGTTTTGCCTGGGACCGGACAGATGGCGTTGTAATAGGGATGCCGGCTGTATTCCGGCAGAAATGTATGGCGTTCCAGCTGTCTGGCAATATCCGACTGCACATCATAATTTGTATAGTCCTTGTTACTGGTTTCCGAATTTTTGTGTCCCATGAGATAGTCCACATCTGCGGATGCCATCCCGCAGAGATGTATCGCACGCCCTGCCCAATCGCGGCGCAGAGCATAGGCTGATACATCGGTGTCCGGCACGCCATCGCTGTCCAAATCCGGCTCTCTTCGTGTCAGGGCCGCTACCAGTCGAAAGTTCGCCTTCTGAAAACCGCACAGTTGGAGCAATTCTTTTACAAAGGCTGACAGACCGGATGGGTCAGCATAACGGCAAGGGTCATCCGGATAAGAAACCAGAGGCATCTCGGCAATTTCCTCACTTGTATAACCAAGACTGCTGAGATAGTCCATCCGCTGAAGAATCAGATGATGCATCAGCGAGCCGCAGATACAATAGCGATAAGCGGCATCTGTCTTCAGCCGTGGAATGCGGTTCCCATTTTTGATTTGATAAAGAATCGGAATCACCACATATCCATCCCGCAATGAGATATCTCCAATTTTAACGGCGCACGCTTCTGCAGTGCGGGTTCCACCGGTCTCCATCAGTCCCGCGCCCATCGCAAGTCCGTAATGCGGCATTTTTGTCAGCAGATGTGCAAACTTCACCCGGACATCTTCGGGAATATATTTCACCTGGTCGGCCATGGGGAGCGCTTCGATTCCTTCCGTATTGAACAGCCGAGGCGGAAGTGCCGGATTCAGTTCATACAGCTGCTTCAGGATCCAGTTGACCCGGAGCAGATATTGAGACACGCTTTTGTTCGCCGTAACAGGATTTCCGTTGCTGCGTTTGCTCTTTAGTGCCTTTTCCACCAGGGCATCCTTGATCTCCGCAAAATCCGCAGAATCGGCTTCCGTACCCAGAGCGTCCAGTAGGCGCAGAATCCGATTCTCAAAATAAGTACAGGTCCACTTCATGGTATCGTCATCCCAATCCGGGTTGCGGATTCCCAGCTCTCGAAATACTTTGTAGGTCGCAGTATATACGCCGTATGAATCGTCTAATTTCACTTTTGCGGCGCTTGGTATTGATTTTCCCTTGCATTCCTTTTCGATAAGATTGGCAAGAATCCCTGCTTCGTAGTTTTCATCCGCGATGGTCGGGTCGAAAGAACGCTGGTGTTTGGCCCCCATCCGCACGCCGGAGATGGTACTCTTTGCATAACCTGTCAGAATCACTTTGCGGCTTGATTTGATTCTGCTGGTAATATGTGCACATATATCAGGGACACCAATATTGATATTTTTAGGAAAGCCCATGGTTATTTCCTCCTGTAACTGGAAAGCTTTGTTGAAAAGCTTCCATTTACAGGAGTATGGAATAAATAGACATTGCCACAATATACATCCATGTTCTGCTGTCGAAAATGGAGGTTTTGAATCCCCAAATACCGAATATTCCTACTTTAGCCCAGAAAAAGCTAAAAGCGGAGCGACCATCAAATGATGGACGCTCCGCTACAATCATGTACGATTATTTTTAATTGTTTTCATCCGGAATGTACTCAACGATATCCTCAATGCGGCAATGAAGCGCTTTGCAGATTTTCCCCAGCGCCTCCATGGTCACCGGTTCGTCTTTCCCCATATGCGCCAGTGCATTGGAGTTGATGCCCGCAACAGTTTTTAAATCTGTTCGCTTCATCTTATTCTTAATCAACAAGACCCAAAGCCGTTCATAGGACCATGCCATTCGCCCCACCTCTGAAACTATTTTAACCCAGAAAGAAAAAAATGTGAATACGTAGATCTAAATTTTAGATTTAATATTGACATTATAAATCCGTCGTGCTATTATACTGATAGAAAATAAAACAACGGCAGTGCACGGGAGGTGCGAACTCCCATGCACCTGCGCAGGTGATACGAGCACCTACACAACGGATCTACATCCGCACCGCAGGATTAGTATACCTTATTTTGCCCCCATAGGCAAGACAAGAATTTGTGGTGACGGAACAGTGTCCCGAACGCTGTCATACCGACCGCTTCACACCGTGTAGGCTTATGCCCTGCACGGTGTTTTGTTTTCCAAATTATCAGGAAAGGACGAAAAAACATGGAAAACAAGCGGTTTTTGAATGTGAACGACGTGGCGGACTATCTGGGCATCTCTGTTCCCACCGCCTACAAAATCATCCGTCGTCTGAATGACGAGCTCAGCAAGATGGGGTACCTGACCGTATCCGGCCGTGTCAGCAAGACTTATTTCGAGCAGAAGGTCTACGGCGGTGTCACCGCGTAAGGAGGTGCGCTATGCCGGTTTACAAGGACAAGAAGAACAACACCTGGTATGTGAAGGGCCGCTACAAGGACTGGACCGGAAAGACGAAGGACCTGATGAAACGCGGCTTTGCGCTGAAACGGGAAGCTGTGGAGTGGGAGGAAAACTTCCGCCTGCGTCTGGCCTCCAGCCTGGACATGACCTTCTCCGAATTCTGCCAGATCTACGCAGAGGATCTGGGTAGCCGCCTGAAAGACAGCACCTGGGAGACCAAGGCCGCCATCATCAGGACAAAACTGCTGCCCTTTTTCGGAGCCATGCGTATGCGTGAGATTACCTCTGTGGAGATCATCCGCTGGCAGAACGAGATGATGAAGCAGAAGCTGCCAAACGGAAAGCCCTATTCCCAGACCTATCTGAAAACCCTCCACAATCAACTCAGTGCCATCTTTAATCACGCAGTGCGCTTCTACAAGCTGTCGGAGAATCCGGCCCGAGTGGCCGGTGCCATCGGCGAGAAGGAGGGCGGTGAGATGAGCATCTGGTCGGAAGAGGAGTATCGCCGCTTTGCTGAGGCGGTGATGGACAAGCCGGTTTCCTATTACTGCTTTGAGATGCTCTACTGGTGCGGCATCCGGGAGGGCGAACTGCTGGCGCTGACCCGGAAGGATTTCAACTTCAAAAAACAGGAGGTCAGTATCTCCAAGACCTACCACCGCATCAAAGGAGAAGACCGCATCACCTCCCCCAAAACCAAACAGAGCATACGTGTCGTCTCTATGCCCGCATTTCTCTGTGAGGAGATTCAGGATTATTTCTCCATGGTGTACGACCTGCGGCCCAACGACAGGGCCTTTCCCGTGACCAAGAGTTTTCTCAGCCGGGAGCTGGAGCGCGGGGCGGCGGAGAGCGGCGTCAAACGCATTCGTGTTCACGATTTACGCCACTCCCATGTGTCGCTGCTCATCCATCTGGGATACAGCGCGGTGGCCATCGCCAAACGGGTGGGGCACAAAAGCATTGACATCACCTACCGCTATGCCCATCTGTTCCCCTCCATTCAGACCCAGATGGCCAGCCAGCTGGATCAGCTTCGAGAGGAGGCAGACCATGTCGCAGAAGAATCTTGACCGGAAGGGCCGCTGGAGATGCCACACCGTAGCCTTTCGTGTATCGCCGGAGGAACGGGAAGCAATTCGCATCAGGGCCAGACTTTGCGGGTTGACGCTGCAGGAATATATCACCCGGAGGTGTCAGGAACAGGAAGTGGTCGTGGTGGGCAATCCCCGGGTGTACAAAGCGTTGAAAACCCAGATGCAGCAGATTCTGGCCGCCTTGGAAGGTGCAGCGGAAGGAGGTGGGGCCTCCGAAGAACTGCTGGAAACCATCCAATTTGTGGCACGGATTTTAGACGGTATGAACGTCGGCTAATGCCACAAGTACATTCCAAAATTTAAAAATCAAGGAGGAAAGCATTATGAATGAAATGCAAGGAATCAATCTCATTACTGTCGCGCAGAACCTTGCGACGGCAAACACCCCGGAAGGATTGCAGGAGGCTATGAAGCAGCTTCATCTGAGCTGTCTGACACAGCCCGTAGCGGTTGTACGCGAAATCTCCAGGCATCTGGAGGAAATCTCCAAAGTCCAGTTGGTGGACCGCGTGCGTGACACTGTGAAGAACGGAAAGTACAGTAAGGATGCAGCTGTCGCTCTGGAGGACGTGGAAAATCTTACCGCTCCCGTTCTCGCCGCACCGATTCTCAGTGAGAAGGCCCGTCAACTCGCACTTCACGTGGAGTGCCTGATCTCGCTGCGGAGTTACTGCAGCCAGCGCGTACAGATGCTGGAGGCCATCCAGCATCTCCCCGGCGAAGAAGCGGAGGCACTCGCCGGGATGTTGACCGACCGTCTCACCGTTCTGCTCATCCTGGAGGTGCTGGTAGAGAAGGCAGCCGGCGACAAAGCGCTCAACCGGCAGATTGACCTCTGGCAGATGCTCTATATTGCCCGGACGGAGGGACAGGTGGAGCTGGCGCCCTATTTCTTGGCACTGGACGAAGGGGACACCATACAGTGCCTGCTGCCCTGCTGCATCCCTTATGAAGCCTCCGCCAAAACGTATTACAGATGCGCCGGGATTCTCAAGGCTCTGGTGCATCAGAAGGAAATCCGGGAGTACGAGGCGTTGGTACATTCTCTTCACGGCAAGGTGGAACAGAAAGTGATATACCGCGTCAGCTGTGGTCGGGATGACGAGGATACGATGGCTCTGGAAGAACTCTATGTGCTGCTGCGCGTCGCTTTGCATAACGCCGGTCCCGTTGTTTGGGAGTATCCCCGCTTTGAGAAAATCAAGAAGAATCTGGAGGAAAACTGATATGAATTGGATGAATTATCCCATGCTTCACAATTTGGCCCGCGTTCTGACCACCGCCCCTCGGGGGCGGCTGGTCGAGACGGTGCTGGCCCAGGTACAGACCTGGCAGGCAGCCGTGTCCGACACGGATTTGATGATGTTTCAGACGCTTCACTATGAAGTCTACGAGGCGCTGAAAGCCGACGTAGCGGCTTTGGAACTGCGCGATATGGGTTCTCCCAGCCTGCACGCGGCGCTGCACGCCGCCGCGGTGTTGGACGAGCTGCGGGAGGGCACCGGATGCTGTCAGCCCACCTGGGAGGGTGAGGAGCTGAGTCTGGTACCGCCGGAGACCCGGAAACTCTGGTGGAGTGCGCCGGAAAGCGACGAGGAAGCTGAAGATGCGGTGATGGACACCCTGGCGGTCCTGATGGCCCAGACCCTCAACTATCCCCTGTCTCTGGAACTGACCCAATACCTGGTAACCTACGTGCTGGTGTTGGAACTGGAAAGGGTCAAACCGGAAAACCATCCCCGCAGGGAAACAGCCCGCTGCATGAAGCTGGCCAAGTATCTCACCCCCTGGGAGCGCCGCCACTCCATTGCCTACATCTGCCATCAGGACGGGGAGATTTTCCTGCTGGACGGTGAAATCGACAGCGGGACCTGTGAGGACTATCTGAACGCCATCCGTCAGGTAGAGCAGCTGGTAGACCATGATACCTTGAAACGCCATTTGATTGACCGCACCGCTCAGCCCTGCTTTGACTTTGAACTGGAAAAGGCGGTCCATATCTGGCTGGGCGACGAGTATAAGCGCTGGGGAAGACTGGCGGAGTAACCACAAAGAGGCCGCCCGAATGGGCGGTCTCTTACCAATAAAAGACAATTCTCTGTATGACTGCCCACAGGCAAGGTATACCAATGTGGAGTTTACCGGTTCTGTCTCTGCCGACAGTGGCTACCGTGTCACGGAAAAGGATGGCACCTACACTGTGGAAGAGTACACCCCGTCCTCCGGTGGCTCTGGCACCAGCGACTTCGCTGTGACTGTGGAGAAGGCCACCAACGGTACCGTGACTGCCTCCGCCTCCTGCGCTGCCAAGGGCACCAAGGTTAAGTATTTTCGAAATCTGGATAGCGGCGCTTCTATATGTAAATGACAATCAAGAAGCAGCGAAATGCGCTGACTTGGCAACTGACAAACAGGATTACTAAAAAGGCCGGCGCGTTATTTCGCAAGGAAATGGCGCGCCGGTTTTTCGTATATTTTCAATATAAATAAGTGGCAAACTGTCCAATGCGCAGCCTTCCTTTCATCCCATTTGAATTACAAACCGCTTTGCACTTTTGTATGGAAGCATTTTTGATATCAAACGCTCCCCGCACATTATTCCCTCAACAGATTGTGGAATGTTCCGAAACGGGAATTTTTATTGATTTTCTGCATAATATGTTCTATAATGGAAATATCTAAAATGCGGAGGTGATTGCAGTGGTAGAACGGAGAGAATATCTTGACCAACTGATTCAGTGGAAGGATGAACAGGTAATTAAGGTGGTGACCGGGATTCGCCGGTGTGGAAAATCCACCCTCCTGACGCAGTACCAGTCCTGGTTAAAAGACAGCGGCATTTCTGAGAAGCAGATTGTTTCTGTTAACTTTGAAGAGCTGGAGTATGAGGAGTTGCTGGATTATAAAAGGCTGTATGCGTATTTGAAGGCGCGGCTGGTGTCGGGGGAAAAGACCTACATCTTCCTGGATGAAATTCAGAAGGTCCCCGCTTTTGAAAAGGTCGTAGACAGCCTGTATGTCAAGCCGGATGTTGACATCTATATCACAGGCTCCAATGCCTATATGCTTTCCGGCGACCTTGCGACCCTTTTGACCGGGCGGTATGTGGAGATCAAGATGCTGCCGCTTTCGTTCCGGGAATATCTCACCATGACAGAACTGGAGAAGGACCGTGGATTTGCGGAGTATCTGAAAACCGGCGGCCTTCCTTATCTGACGGTAATGGACCGTACCCCGCAAAAGGTGGAAACTTATTTGGAGGGCATCTACAATACTGTGATCGTCAAGGATATCGAAGACCGGCAGGCCCGCAAAGAGAGCGACCCATCCAAACGAAAGATCACCGACATTGCCCTTTTGAAATCCATCGCAAAGTACCTTGCCAGCGTAGTGGGCAGCCCCATCTCGATTCGGAGCATCACCGATTATCTAACCTCCAGCGGCAGAAAGATCTCCCCCAACACAGTGAATGACTATGTGGAGGCGTTGACGGAATCTTTTATCTTTTATCCGGCAGACCGTTTTGATATTGTCGGCAAGCAGCTTTTGAAGATCAACAAGAAAATGTATATCGTTGATCTGGGGCTTCGCAACCACATCCTGCCGAGGAGAAACTATGATCTCGGGTTTTCCTTGGAGAACATCGTCTACTTTGAACTCCTGCGCCGGGGCTATAAGGTGATGATCGGCAAGATCGGAAGCACCGAGGTGGACTTTGTCGCGGAAAAGCAGGGCGTGTACACCTATGTTCAGGTGACTGCGGATATGACCGCAGAAGAAACCTTTGAGCGGGAAATGCGGCCATTGACGCTCATCCGCGACAATTACGAAAAGGTCATCCTCACAGCCGACCACCTGACAATTGGAAACTATAACGGCATCCAGGTCAAGAATCTGGTTGAATGGCTGCTGGGCCTGGATTAGTAAAATCCAAACTGATAGGAAACTGGGCAGTCCCCTCACTTGAGGGGACTGTGTTTTATTGCTTCGTATCGGGCAGAGTTCCATGTGCCTGGGATATCCCCGTTTGGGAAGCACCGGTGCTGCTCACACTCCTGCAAGATCATTCCAGAGTGTGCTGATCTGGGCGGGATCAAATGTTATTTCGGCGCACAGCTTGTAGAGACGGCGCCGATAGATGGTTTCCTTGGCTGCATATTGGCCCTGGATGGCACAAGCGGTGCCGAAGCAGAACTTCACAGAAGAGATTTCCTCGGAAGGGACTGCGGTCAATGCGCAGTCTTTCCGCAGCTTTTTCATCCTGCCCAATATGAAATCGGCCTGATAATCGTCCGGGTTATAATGGACAATGACCTCCTTCGTATGAGCGGAGAAAATTGCGCGCAGGATGTCGTCATTGAGCAGTTCCGCCAGATACGGCGCCTGGATGAAAATGCGCTGTGCCTTGAAAGCGGCACAATGGTACAGGATATCCTGAAGCTCACCATCCAGCAACGGGCGGTCCGCGTAATAGGTAGCCTCCAGAGAATCTGTCCAATCGCTCTGCATCCCACGGAGCTTGTACGCTGCAATCAGATCATTGGGCAGCTGCTCCTTCGCCGGGGAAGCGGTGCAGGGGCGGCTGGGCGGAGAGAAGAGGTTCCAGGCGCCCAAGTGCCGGCAGTGAAGCTGTTCCGCCAGCGCATCCGCGTAGGCTTGGATCCCCGACTGGAAGTGAAAGGCCAGAGAACGGTCCGCCTGGTTCCGATAAACGAAGCAGAATTCGCGCTGATAGGACAGCGTGTGGTAGGAGATATCGAGGATCCGATACAGCTCAGCGCTCTCCGCGGCGTTCTGGAACACCGTATTTGCCAGCCGGCTTTCCCGGTAAATTGCCGCCAGCGTATCAAACTTGCTGCGGAGGAATTCCAGATTGAGTGGATATACCTCCAGCAGGTATGCCTGCCCCCGCGGCGGCTCCCGGTAGGTGCCCAGGAGGGGCGCGTCTGAGATCTCTCCGGTGACCTGGTTTACCGATATGCGGCTGAGCTGGCTGCGCAGGGTCTTGACCTTCTTCTGGGTCTCCAGTACCTTTTTCCCCAAATCGGTCAGGACGATGTCGCCGCAGGAAACAGCGGCGAACTGCTCGCTGTCCAGCTGCGATACGATTTGCAGCATAATGCTCTCCGGCAGGCCGAACTGACTGGCAAGGTCGGGGAGGGATTTGGCGCCGATGCGGATGGCAGTGAGGACACATTCCTGAACAAAGGAGAGCACCTGGACACGCCGTTCCCAGACCGTCAGGCCGATTTCTTGTACAGGAATATAGACCGGGACCCGGCAGATGAAATCATAGCCGGAAAGCTGCGGAGGAATGTATTTTTCAACATTTTTTTGCCATTCAGACAGCATTGGTAAGCTCCTTTATATCGATTTCCTGACAAAATTCGGGATGCTCCTGCATATAACCGATTACATAGGGGAAGCGGTTGCCGGGAATACGGGGATTGCGGAGAAACTTTCCGTCACCGACAATAATCAGGGCCCGTTTGGCACGGGAGAAGGCGACGTTCAACCGTGCTTCCTCTTTCAAGAAACCGATACGCCGCTGATTGCTGCTTCGGACGGTGGAGTAGATGATGATATCACGCTGGCTGCCCTGGAATGCATCCACGGTGTTGATATCGACTTCAATGTGGCTCAACGGGATTTGCTTGAGGCGGTTCCGGATCAGCTCCAGCTGCGCTCGGTACGGCGTGATGATGCCGATGGAATACGTCTCCCCCTGAGCGGCGATTTCCTGGTTCAGCCTTTGCAGGCAGCTTTGGATCACAGTGACTTCCAGATGGTTGATGTATCCGCGCTGGTGACCGACGGACTGCTCAAAGCGGGCGGGACCGGCTTTGGAGGTGGTCAGCCAGGTGATGGCGCGGCCGTTGAGCATGGGAAGGTTGGTGGTTCGCTCCGATGCCTTCACGCCGTTCTGCACTTTGCCGTCGTAAAAGAGAAGGCTGATGAGATCGCCAATCGCCGGATGCATCCGGTACTGGGTGGAAAGCGTCTCCTTGCAGCTGTCGGGCAGAATCTCAAACAGCTTTCCGAACCCGGTGTTTTGAAGTTCAGCGATCTGGGTGGACTGGAAGCTGGCTTTGAGGGCATTTCGGTCAAAGACCGGCGGGAGCTGCTTGTGGTCACCCACCAGAATGGCTTTCCGTGCCCGGACCAGGGGAACCATGATTTCCGGCAGGGTTGCCTTTGCCGCCTCGTCTACAATTACGTAGTCAAAGGTTGTGTCACGGACCCGAGGGTCCGAAATGACACCGATGCAGGTGCCTACAATGATGGAGGCGTTTTTGATATAAAACTCTCCCAGCTCATTGCTTTCGCTGATGCGTCGGATCCATTGTTCGGAAATCAGGCAGCTCTGCAAGTAGGGATTGGTACGGCTTTTCCCGTAAGTGTTTTCAAAGCCTGCAGCGATCCGTTCCAGACGTGCGCGCTCTGTTTCTTCCAGATTTGCAAGCTTCAGTTCTTCCAACACTTGCGCGTATTTACAGAACGGCTCCATGGGGATGTGCTGTTCCGATAAACGCTGGGCCAGCCATGCTTTGCAGTTCTCAATGCTTTCCTTTACCCATAGGGCCTGGCAGTGCTCCAATCCGAAACGGTCATTGATCTTGGGGTCAATGTTCTCTTCGCGGCCGATGCGGATGGTCGTATGCTCCAGATAGGCTGCAAGGTCCTCCAGTAGTTTATCCACGGCGGCATGGGATTGAGATACAATCAAAATTTTCTGATCCAGTGCGGGATTCCGCTGATTTTCCCCCAGAATCTGCCGAATCACTTCCACCAGAACGTTGGTTTTGCCGGTACCTGGAGGACCTTGGATCAAGGCTATATCCTCCGCTTCCAGCGCTTTCCGGACGGCGCGCTTCTGGGTGAAATCCAGCTGCTCATTATAGAAGCGGGGCGTGGTCTTGAGTTGAAAATACCCAGGCTGCTCAGCACCTACGAAAATACCCTTGAGGTTGCCGCCGTTGACGGTTTCTGAGCGGCGGAATTCCTCCAGCGCCGCTTCCTGACGGCGGTATTGCTGGATCTCTTTGCGGTAATCCAGGCAGATAGAGCCGTTGTTCGGCAGACGGGGCTTCCTGGGTGCGGCCTTGACGGCCATCACGGCGCCGTCCTCCCGGTATTCCCAGAAGGTACCCACCTCTGCCAGAATTGGATTCTTTTTGAACCGTCCGCGCTGTTCGAAAATAAACAGGGTATCCTGGCTGAACGCCTCGTCGGGCACGCTGTCCGGGTCCAGCCGGAAAAGGAACATCCCGTCTTCGTAGCGGACGCTGGTGTAGTACAGCCGGACAGTATTCTTAGACGCGTCTGCAATCATGGCCTGGATGAATTCCCGCCAGATACCGTACTGCGCGTCGTATTCCCGGTCGATGTTTTTCTGCGAGTAGATATCCGCTTGGAAATCAGCAATCCGGTTGCTCAGGATCTGGCTGCAATTGTTGGGGAGAGGGGTGTTTGCAATTTTGTGTGAAAACAGGAATTGAAAATGCCCGGGAACCTCCATGGAAAAGCGCTTGTGCTGCTCCCGCTTGAAGGCATCCAGCCTGCGGAAAGAGACTACCTGGAAAAAATCGTCTGACAAAACGCATTCCATGGAGATGCTGATGCCGTCAAAGCAATAAATGGAGGCCTGACCCTCGGTGCGAAGCCGGATCAAGCCGCCCGTGAACTGGGCGGGAAGGAAGCTATCCAGCAGCTCCAGGTAGGGCATCTCCCGCCGTACCAGGTTGCGTTTTTTCAGATCATCGAGTACGTTGGTGGGGACGGCGAAGAAGTACCGCTCGTCACTGCCGCAGTACCGCTGGTAGAGGGGAGCCAGGGCCAGCTCGCAGTCGTCAATATTTTCATATCGGTCCGCCGGGGCGGGGGCGCACATTTTCAGCAGGACTTCCTTTAGCTTTACGTCGATACCGCCGGCGGATTGGATGGCCGCAGACATTTCGGAAGCCGCCACCGGGACTTCACCGGTAAAAAGGAAGTAAATTACGGCGCCCAACGAATAGATGTCGCTGCGCTCGGTGGCGTTTTCACTGTGGACGGTCACTTCCGGCGCAGAATAATTCTGGGTGGCAAACTGATATGTGGTTCCGTCCTGGAACATCCCACGGATTTTTGCGATTCCGAAATCAATCAGCTTCAGCTCAAACGACTCGGTAATGAGGATGTTGGAGGGATTGATATCCCGGTGGATCACGGAGTTCCGATGGGCGTGCTGGATGGCGTTGGTCAGCTGCTTCACCAGGTTGTACCGGGTGGAGGCGTTCGGGATCACATCCAGCATCTGGGACAGGGGACGCCCCTGGACATACTCCATGGAAATGATGCCTTCACTCCGGCCATCCGGAGCGGTCTGAATATCCGAGCGGAAGATACGGACAATATTTTCACAGGCCTTTAATCGTGTCAGTGCCTGCGTTTCCTTCTGGAAAATGGCCCGGTAAATAGGGGTTTCCAGATTCTGGATGCGTTTTACCACAAAGCGAAACCCTGCTTCGTTTTCCACCAGCTCTACAATTGTTCCGGAGTCCTTCTGCTTACTCAGCGTCTGAATCACTTTTTGCTCCATGAATTGTTCCTTTCTTACCTCGATAGATGGCTTGAATGCATGGTAACAGGATATAAAAAGTATAGCATAGTTGATGGATATCTGCAATTGTATATCGTCTATCAAACAACCAGTGTCAAATTTTCAACCCAAAAAACACCCCATCTGCCGCGCACAAAACGGTATACGGCAGACGGAGTGTTTGAGGAAGGGGGATTCTTGTAAGACGTGGGGCGGTATATCGTCCCGCCGAGGTAACGAAAATGGTTCGGCTCCTGGAAATTATTTCACAGAACAGACATAGTTGACCAGTTCCACGAGAAAATGCTGGGGGAGATGTGTGGCGCCGCGCGAGAGGATGCTGATCATCAATTGAACGAGAATCCAATGTTGGATTACTGGTAACCAATTGGCATGATAACAGCCGTCTTTATCAGTGAGAATTTGATCCAATACGTCAAAGTACGTTACCACATCATCAGCGTTGCGGCAAAAGCACAGGGACTGCATATAAATTTTAACTTTGTCATCCACCTCCTTGTCGGGAACTGTTGTACGGATTCCTCTGTATTCGGCTGCAGCCGCACAGTCTTCCACTGTCATAGCGCCTAAGGCTAAGAGCTCTTCTGAGCCGATCAATTTCCCGGTTCCGGCCAGATTAAATGCCATGGCAGCAACGGCAGTGCCGTATGGGATTTTTTTGTTCGAATTCAAATTATTCATAGTATAACTCCTTTTTATTCTGGGCAGAAAACGGTACGCAGATGGGAAACTGCCCAATCCATCTGCGCAGCAGAGCGGAACTTTATGCGCCGCGGTTGTTGTCTCAAAAATGAATAAAAAAATAGGCAGACCCTCCTCACAGTTCCAAGCGGTTCTGTTTTGCAAGAGTTCTGCCTTTACTTACAGCAATGCAGATGCATGCTGTTTCAAATAGAAATGTTTTGATTTTAAGCTTTCAAAAAATGTAATTCAACTATTCAATTTTAGTGATTGAAGAATGCCGACACATTCTCTCATTGCCCTACGCTTTGATAATATATCCAAAATCAAAAATTGTCAATATGGAATTCCGATTTCTTGTATTTTTTGCAAAACTGAAAGAAATCAAAACTTTTTTGTAAAAAACGGAAGCATGGCAAGCGCAGCGTTTTATGGTCTTTTTAATATACTTTTGTATAAGAATTGGCTCAAATTTATAAAATTTGAAGATTCCATCCTTTCGGTATTTTTCAGCAAAAACACAACTTATTAAGAGTCATGGGTTTGTCGAAACATATATGGCTGTAGTCAATTGCACCATTGTATAGAAACAATACGCATCCCAATGCATCTAAGTTTTAGGACTTCCTTATCTTAAATATGTTTCCTTACTGGATGCTGTCAGCCCACCTGGGAGGGTGAGGAACTGAGTCTGGTACCGCCGGAGACCCGGAAACTCTGGTGGAGCGCGCCGGAAAGCGACGAGGAAGCTGAAGATTCAGTGGTGGAGACCCTGGCGGTGCTGATGGCCCAGACGATTAACGATCCCTTGTCTCTGGAACTGACCCAATACATGGTAACCTACGTGCTGGCGTTGGAACTGGAAAAGGTCAAACCGAAAAACCACCCCCGCAGGGAGACCGCCCGCTGTGCCAAGCTGGCCAAGTATCTCACCCCCCTGGGAGCGCCGCCATTCCATCGCCTACATCTGCCATCGGGGCGGGGAGATTTTCCTGCTGGACGGTGAAATCGACAGCGGAACCTGCGAGGACTATCTGAATGCCATCCGTCAGGCGGAGCAGTGGGTAAGCCATGCCGCCTTGAAACGCCATTTGATCGACCGCACCGCTCGCCCTGCTTTGACTTTGAATTGGAAAAGGCGGTTCATATCTGGCTGGGCGACGAGTATAAGCACCGGGGAAGACTGGCGGAGTAACCACAAAGAGGCCGCCCGAATGGGCGGCCTAACAATAGCATTTCCCTGTATAATTGCCTTAAGGCAAGGCGCACGATAGAAATCAAGACCGCCAATACTTCATGGTTGCTGGCCTGCTCCTTCATGCCGTTTTTGGGGTTCATTCACTTCCACTAAAAAAGTAAATTTTTTGTTTTAAATGGGGAATATTACAAATTCTGTCGAAAAATGCAGCAATTTTCCATAAATTCCCCAAATACGGCCCTCGATGAGGGCCTTGTTTTGATAAGGTTTCAACGGCCCGCCATTGTGAACCTTGACAAAACAATGGGAGTGAAAATACAGTCATGAAATTTCATGCGCGCAGGGCGCACCACAAAAACAGGCAAAAACGGGGCGCATGAAGTTTTCGCGCATGTGGGCCGACGCATACGCTATGATTTCATGGCCGTGCCGCTCACAGCGGCAGATGGCCGTTTTTTGCTATGCTTTGCATAGCAAAAAGACCCTCTTACGATCCGAAACGATGGAGAAGGGATTGCCGCCGCAGTGTACAGCTGGCGCTGGCGCAGTCTCAGAAGACCGATGCACATGAGCCGGAATTGGTGGAGGAACACTATGTCTGGCTGGAATATGAAGCAGTTGGATCATAAGTATACTCCTTCAGCACTGCCTGTCAGAAAACTTTTACTATTGGAGGAACCGCAGGCTTCTTTCCGGGACCAACTGGAGGCGCGAGAAAAATATCGAAATTATTTATAATAGATGATAAAATTTCCGATTTGCTAAAGGAAGTTTATCAATGCTATACTAACTTTAACAAACAGGGTTCCTTCCTCCTCTGTGAAGAGTTCACGGAGTTCTCTGTTGTGACGAGAAAAAGGGAGGTGTAATGTAAGTTCCACCAATCTGCCACGGGAACACTGTGGCAAGAAAGAGT
Organism: uncultured Oscillospiraceae bacterium; assembly: GCA_944386975.1. Classification (GTDB taxonomy): domain Bacteria; phylum Bacillota; class Clostridia; order Oscillospirales; family Oscillospiraceae; genus CAJFPI01. The sequence goes on from CALXDC010000033.1 coordinate 17,366, forward strand.
AGCAAGCGTATTGCTCAGTATTATGAAAGAGTAGGAGCGGTCATCTGCCTTGTCATTATTGGCGTATGCGCGGCCACCGCGGAAAGCAAAATTCCAAGTGTTCGAGGCCTACGAGGAAGGTGTCCAAATTTTCAATTTCCGTAACATTTCTTATCAACATGCCAGATTAAAAAGCAGGAGGAAACCAATATGAATGCATACGTGGAAAGAGTCATCGAGTATGTGAAGAAGCGCCATGGCGACGAGCCGGAGTTCGTGCAGACCGTAGAGGAAGTGTTCAGCTCCATTTCCCCTGTGATCGACGCCCATCCTGAATATGAGAAAGTGGATCTGCTGACTCGCATGGTGGAGCCGGAGCGTATGTTTACCTTCCGGGTCGTGTGGTGTGACGACGCCGGCCAGTGGCACACCAACATCGGTTACCGCTGCCAGTTCAACGGCGCCATCGGTCCCTTCAAGGGCGGCCTGCGCTTCCAGGCAAACGTGACGCCCAGCATCATCAAGTTCCTGGGCTTTGAGCAGACCTTTAAGAACAGCCTCACCGGCCTGCCCATGGGCGGCGGTAAGGGTGGCAGCGATTTCGATCCCGCCGGCAAGAGCGACGCGGAGATCATGCGGTTCTGCCAGAGCTATATGACTGCACTGTATCGTTACATCGGGCCCGACATCGACGTGCCTGCCGGCGACATGGGCGTGGGTGGCCGCGAGATCGGCTATCTGTTCGGCCAGTACCGCCGCCTGAAGGGCGTGTGGGAGAACGGCGTGCTCACCGGTAAGGGCTTCACCTACGGCGGCAGCCTGACCCGTCCCGAGGCCACCGGTTACGGCGCTATGTATTACCTCCAGGAGGTTCTCAAGCACGAGGGCGAGGACATCAAGGGCAAGACCATTGCCTGCGCCGGCTTCGGCAACGTGACCTGGGGTATCTGCAAGAAGGCCCATCACCTGGGCGCCAAGGTCGTCACCCTGTCCGGCCCCGACGGCTACATCTACGATCCCGACGGCGTCTCCTCCTCCATGGAGAAGGTGGACTATCTGGTGGAGATGCGCAACAGCGGCCGCAACAAGGTGAAGGATTATGCCGACAAGTTTGGCGTACAGTTCTTCCCCGGCGAGAAGCCCTGGGGCGTGAAGGTGGATGTGGTGATGCCCTCCGCCATGCAGAACGACGTTCACATGGAGCATGCCCAGCAGATCGCTGCCAACGGCATCAAGTACTACATCGAAGTGGCCAACATGCCCACCACCAATGACGCTCTGCAGTTCCTCATGAGCCAGCCCGGCATGATCGTTGCTCCTTCCAAGGCTGTCAACGCCGGCGGCGTGGCCGTTTCCGGTCTGGAGATGAGCCAGAACAGCGAGCGCCTGGTCTGGACCGCAGAAGAGGTGGACGAGAAGCTGAAGGGCATCATGAAGACCATCCATGCCATGAGCGTGGAGGCTGCTGAAGAGTACGGCCTGGGCTACAACCTGGTTGCCGGCGCCAACATCGCTGGCTTCAAGAAGGTTGCCACCGCTATGATGGAGCAGGGCTGCTTCTAAAAAAACTGCGGGGCACAGCCTCGTTTGAGTTGAAGCTCCAAAGAGGGCTGGGAGCATTGCTCCCGGCCCTCTTTTTACATTGCGTCTCCATCACCGCATCTCCGCGGGGTACAAAGAATCCCCCGGCCTGAGGACGGGGGATTCTTACAGAAATATGTCTTCAGCAGATCAGCTGTACGTTGTTGGCGGCGAACCACTCCAGCCATTCCGCTGGCGGTTCCCGGTCCGTGATAACGGCGTCGATCTGATCCAGCCCGAAGAGCTTGGTAAAAGCGACTTTTCCGAACTTGGTGTGGTCCGCCAGGAGATAGACCTTCTGGGACCGCTCCACCATCAGACGCTTGATCTCTGCCTCGTCCTCGTCGCTGTCAAAGGCACCGGAGCCCAACTGCAAGCCTTTGCAGCTGACCAGGGCTACATCCATGTTGTACCCTTGGATCGTGTTGCGGGCAATGACGCCCTGGAAGGAATAGGATTTCTTGTTCAGGAACCCGCCCGTTGACATGATCTTGATCTTGGTATCCGCCAGCTCCCGCAATACGTTGGCTGAATAGGTCATCAGCAGCAGATCCTCCCGGCCGCTGATAAGTCGGATCGTCTCCATCACAGTGGAACTGGAGTCGGCGCCGATGGCTGCCCCGTTGCGGGGAATCAGGTCCGCCGCCATGCGGGCAATGGAACGCTTCTCCTCCACATTGGTCTGAGCCCGGCGGTCATAATTGACACGGATCACCGCATCCCCCACATTCAGGACAGCGCCGCCGTAGGTGCGAGCCACTAGCCCCTCTTTCTCCAGCTTCTCCAAGTCTCGCCGAATGGTTTCCTCCGTCACCTCAAACTGCTTGCTTAATTCTGAAACAATGACCCGCTTTTCAGTTTTTACCATGGTCCGGATGCTGTCGAGTCTATCCTTCTGCGCCATTTTTATTCCCGTCCTTCTCATGTATAGGCTCCTTTATTATACTGAAAAGTTTCGCATATTTCAATAAGCAATCAGGACGTGCAGGGACTATTGGTCCAATTTTTCAGCCAATTCCCGCATCATCGCTGCATCGTCCGCGCTGAGATCGACATCGGCGGACCGGGCGTTGGCGCGAATCTGTTCCGGTTTGGAGGCGCCGCTGAGCAGCAACACATGCTCGTCCTGGCTAAGGACCCAGGCCAGCACCAGGTCGGCGGTGGTGCAGGAGTATTTGGCGCACAGCGGCCGGAGCTGGTCGAGAAAGTCAAAGACCCGAGGCAGATTCTCCGGCTGGAACCACTTCTTGGGGATTTGAGCCCCCACTGGTTTGTAGTCCCGGGGTAGCGCGCCACTGAGAAGGCCCATCTCCAGCGGGGAGTACGCCTGCAGGGCAATGTGGTGTGCCCGGCATAGGGGCAGCAGATCCTGCTCCACCCCCCGGTCCAGAATGCTGTATTTGGCCTGGACGATGTCCAGTGATCCGTATTTAAGATATTCTTCTACCTGCTGGGGCGTCACATTGGCCGCGCCGATGGCCCGAATTCTCCCCTGTGCCTTTAGCTCGTTGAGCAGTTCCATGGTCTCTTGAATAGGGGTGTAGTACGGCTCCACCGACTGCCAGTGGGACATATAGACGTCAATGTAGTCGGTCCCCAGGCGTTCCAGGCTCTGATCGATCTCATGGAGGACGGAGCCGCGGGAGAGGTTTTTGTACAGCTGCGTATCCCCCACTTTGTTGAAGAGGGCTCCCTTGCGGTCCCACACGACGCCGAACTTCGTGACGATGCAGATGTTCTCTCGACCGATCTGCCGCAGCGCCTTGCCCACGATCCGCTCGCTGTTGCCGAAGTTGTACCCCGGCGCGGTGTCGATCATGTTGATACCCACTTCGGGACAGGCGCAGATGGTGGCGATGCTCTTGCATTCCTCCTCGGCCTGCTTGGCGGGATCCCGCCCCCACGCGGGGCCGCCGCCGATGGCCCAGGTACCCAGATTGATGCGGGATACCGGCTTATCCAGCGTCCCGATTTGAATGGTCTTCATGGCGTTCCTCCCTGTCAGTTTTGTGATCCTGTCCGGCAGGATCCCTTATTTCGCAAACCATCCCGCTGCCTTGCCATTGCTGCCGAACAGCAGGATCTTATTCTCCGCCCGGGCCTGGACAGCATCCCGGACCTTGATGTTCAGGCCCTGATACTTCTCGTTTTCCGGGCATGCGTGGATGGCGTCCATGGCGGCCTCGCACAGCTCCGTGTGGATGTTGATCTTGGTGATGCCAAGGTCGATGGCCCTGCGGATATCGGCGTCGCCGATGCCGGAGGCGCCGTGTAGCACCAGAGGAATGGAGACACTGTTTCGCACCTGCTCCAGGATGTCGAAGTTGATCTGCGGAGGGGCGGTGTAGGCGCCGTGTTGGTTGCCGATGGCGATGGCCAGGGAGTCGATCCCTGTGCGCTCCACAAACTCCGCTGCCTGTGCGGGGTCGGTGTACAGGTAGTGGGCCAGGGCCTCCTCGTAGTCGGTCTCCGCCCCCACATGCCCCAGCTCCGCCTCCACCGGGATGCAGAGGGGGTGGAACTTGTCCACCACTTCCTTGGTGCGGCGGATGTTCTCCTCGAAGGGATAGGCGGAACCGTCGATCATCAGGGAGTTGTAGCCGATGTCAATGGCGTGGCTGACGATCTCAAAGCTGCGGCCGTGGTCCCAGTGGATGGAGCAGGGCAGGGCGGTCTGGGTGGCGTAGGACCGCATCATGTGGATGAAATGGTTGATATCCGTGTTGACCAGGAAGCCGCTGCCGAAGGAGAGAATCACGGGGGACTGCAGCTTTTCGCAGGCCTGCATCACGCCGGAGAGCATCTCCACGTTCCAGATGCAGAAGTTGGCCACAGCGTAGTGCTCCTTCTGGGCCTTTACAAGCATGTCCTTTGTTGATACGAGCATAGTGACACCTCAACTTTTTCGTTCTGATGAGTAGTAGGGGATACGCCCGCGGGGTCAGACTTCCAGGGGGCGGGCCATGAGGCGCTGGATCTCCGACTGGGGGATGTCTACGGTGGGGCCCAGGACCTTGGCGATAAACAGCTGCTTGGCCATCTTTTCTGCGGCCTCCACCCGCTGGAAGGCCTTCTCCAGGGTGGAGCCCACGGAGAGCACGCCGTGGTTGCCCAGGAGCACCAGGTTCCGCTCCTTCAGATAGGGGGCGGCCTGGTCGATAATATCCGCCGTGCCGGGCACGCCGTAGGGGGCCACGGGGATGTCCTTGAAGTGGAAGAGAATCTCCGGGTGGCACTTGGCGGAGATGGGAATGTGGCACATGGCGTGAGCGGTCAGATAGGGGGAATGGCAGTGGATGGCCGCAGTGATGTCATCCCGCAGCTCATAGCTGCGCTTGTGCATGATGGTCTCGGAGGAGGACTTCTTCGACCCGTGGATCTGACGCCCCTCCTCGTCTATGACGCAGATGAGGTCCTCCGTCAGGGTACTTTTCCGGGTTCTGGCAGGGGTGATGTACAGCAGGCCGCCCTCCTTGATGGACAGGTTGCCCTCGTAGGTGTTGACCAGCTGGGCGGCCTCCATCGCCTTGGACACGCGGATGATCTCCCGGATTACATCGTAGTTGATTTCCTGGCTCATGTTTGTTTACCTCCAAATTCCTCTTATCGTGTCATTGGTTTCAAATTGAAGCAATGCCTGCTCCCACTTTTCGTGGTATGCCGGACGCGGGGAGTAGGTACTGCTTGTAAACGAGTGTTTGGCGATCTGCTGCATTTCGCCGAGATCTGAGACCGCCCCCACGGCGTACAGCTGCATCAGGATGTTGCCCAAGGCACTGGAGACGACGCTGCCTGTGACGACGGGCATGGCCAGGGCGTCTGCCAGTCGCTGCATCAGAAAGGGGTTGCGCGTGCCGCCGCCAATGGCCACCAGCCGCTGGAAGTCGTTCCGGCCCGTGATCTGCCGGATCTGCCGGAGAGACCACAGAGCCTGAAGCACCATGCTGTCCAGAACGCAGTTGGCGGTCTCTCCCACACCGAAGGGCGGCGTTTGCCCCGTCTCCCGGCAGTAGTCCGCAATGGCCTGCAGGATATCGCCCTGCTCCACCCGTAGAGCGGGGTCGCAGACGTTGCAGTAGGTGTGGTTCTCTTTCGCTGTGCGGCACGCCTCCAGAACGTCCTCATAGGTCAGCCGGGGCTGCGTGCGCCGCCAGGCCTGTATGCACTTTTCAAACAGCCACATGGCGTTGAAATCCCGGCATAGGGACGAGTGGAAGGGGCCCTTCACCGTTTTAAAGGCGCCTTCAAAGCCCTGATGGGACACGACAGGTTCGTTGGTCCGTGCCCCAAAGATGATGGAGGTCCCCACGCTGGCAAACACGCTGTGCTCGTCCAGCTCCGGGGCGGCCAGCAGGGCGGACTCCGTGTCGTGGCTGGCGACGGTGACCACCTGGAGCTCCCGGCCAAGCCCTCCGGCGACCGTGTCCCGTAGCGGGTGCACCGCGCCGCCGCCCTTCACCAGCTCCGGCAGGATGGCGGAGGGGATCTCCAGCCGGTCCAGCACATCTACCGCCCACCCGCCGCCGGTGGAGAGGAGACTGGCCACAGACGCCATGGACTCCTCACCGTGCATTTGGCCGGTGAGGGCGTAGTTCAAAAGGTCGGGGAGCAGCAGCATGCGGCTGCTCCGGTGGATGGCGTGCCGGGGATCCCGGGCATCGCAGAACAGCTGCATGAGCACCCGGATGTCCGTGGGGTAGACCCCGGTGGCGCAGTAGAGCTCCCAGAGCGGCACGCGCTTTTCAATCTCCTGCAAGACGCCGCGGGTGCGCCCATCCTTATAAAAGAGCGGGAGCTCCATCAGATCGCCGCGCTCATCCAGCAGCCCGTAGCCGTTGCCGAAGGTGTCGATTCCCAGGGCCTGAAGGGACATGCCCTTTTGGATCAGCTCCTCCGCATATCCCCGGACCGCGGCGAGGATGCCCGGGACATCAACATAGATGTGGCCGCCCCTGGCCAGCGGAGGCACCTGGACGCTGCGCTGGTCGAGGATCCTGATTTGTCCGGCCTCGCAGCAGGCCGCCAGCATCTTGATGCTGCCGCCTCCCACGTCTGCCGCCAGACAGCCGCTCATTCCTGTCACCTCCCAAGTCAGGCGCTCCGCCTGTCAACTGTCATGTCTCTTCCACGCCCGCCTGCTCCATCACCGCGCGCAGGCACTCCATGGCCTCCCGGGCGGCGTCCGGAGCGGTCATTCCGGCGTAACGGTCCACCGTGGGCGACATGGGCTCCAGAATGACCGGCCCGTCATAGCCGGCCGTCCCAAAGGCTCCCACAATGGCGGCACAGTCGATGGTGTCGTTGGTCCCAGGCAGCGCCCGCCGGTGGTCGTCCTGCTCCTCGCGGCTCCGCGTGCTGTCTGCGTTGGAGAGGTGGAGGTTCACCACCCGGTCCACATGGCGCAGCGCGTAATGGAGGTCGTCCAGCCGGCTGCCGCTGGTGTACCAGTGGATGGTGTCGAAAACGAAGCCGATCTCCGGTGAGACGCTCTCCGCCAGGTTTACAACGCCCATCAGTGAATGGAGGAAGGGGTAGCGGAACTGATCCCGCACGGTCTTGGCGCCCATGAACTCAAGCCCGTACTGAATGCCCTCCTCCCGCAGGACGTGGTACACGGCCTCCAGGCGGCGGCAGTGCCAATCGAAATTCTGGGAATAGGGGTAGACGTTGCTGCCCGGCCAGATATGGTTGTAGGCCCGGCGGCATCCGGCGAGACGCGCCCGGTGGGCCCACTCCCCGAATTCCCGCACGCGCCCCGGAAACTCCGCGTCGGGGATCCGGTACATGTCCGCCGGAGCCATGATAAGACCGAAACGCATTCCAAAGTCCGCCAGGACTCGTCCCGCCTCTGCCGCCGCCGCGTCCGTCTCGAAGGCCCCCGCCGGGACCTCGATGCCGCGGAACCCGCTTTGCCGCGCGGCCTCCAGCAAAACAGGGAAGGGATGGTGGTTCATCCCCATCGTCCTTGGATTCAAATTGGTATACATTGTGGATTCTCCTCTCTATTTTTTGCAGACCCCACATTACAATGTTGTTTTTCCAAATTATACAACAGATTTACGTTTGATTTCAACATAATTTTTGAAATAAACAAAATATTGTTGACAATCAACATATTTCTTGTAAAATTTCTGTTAAAACCCATGAAGTTTTTCTGTTTCGGTAAAAATTGCTTGCATTGCGCTGTTGAATCCACTATACTTGCATCAAGCCTGAATCACTTCCGCAAAGCGGGAGAACTTCAGAAAATTCCGAAAATTTTTTGGATGGAGGTTGTGAACACGATGAAAAAATTCCTTAGCTTCTTTTTGGCGGTCACAATGATCTTTACGCTCGCCGCCTGCGGAAACAACACAAATAGTGGGAATCAAAACGGTTCCGCCGGGGACGGTCAGTCCGACGGCAACACCATTCGCATCGGCGTCCTCACCCCGCTGACCGGTTCCAGCGCCCAGCTGGGCAACCAGGTAGCCGCGATCTATCAGATGCTCACGGATGTGATCAACGAGGAGCACCCGGAGCTGACCATGGCCATGGCCGCCTCGGCGGGGATCACCAGCATGGACGGCGCGAAGCTGGAGCTGGTCATCGCCGACCACAAGAGCGACGCCACCACCGCCGTGTCCGAGGCCAAGCGCCTGATCACCGAGCAGAACGTGGTGGCGATCTGTGGCGAGTTCACCAGCGCCATTGCCAAGGCGGTGGCCGTGGTCACCGAGCAGTATGAGGTCCCCCTGATCGTCTCCTGCTCCGCCGTCAGCCTGACCGACGGCACCAACGACTTCCAGTGGTTCTTCCGCTACGCCATCACCGACGAGACCTATATCAAGGATACCTTTGATTTCATGAACTACCTCAACGAGAACTACGACGCCGGCATCAAGACCATCGCCATGTTCTCCGAGGACAGCGAGTTCGGCGCCAACATCGTCCCCATCGAGGAGAAGTACGCGGCGGAGTACGGCTATGAGATCGTAGAGAAGATCAACTACTCCTCCAGCGCCACCAACCTGACCTCCGAGGTCCTGAAGATCAAGGAGGCCGACCCCGACGTGCTGCTGATGTCCTCCTTCGTGTCCGACGCGCTGCTGTTCTTCAACACCTGCAAGGAGCAGAAGTATACCCCCAACTTCATCATCGGCCAGCGGGGCGGCTTTATCCAGAGCGACTACCTGACCGCCATGGGCGATGAGAACAACTACATCTGCACCACCGGCAGCTGGGCCTCCGACATCAATACTGACGTCACCAAAGAGCTGGTGGACCTGTGGGCAAACTCGTCCTATAACACCGAGAAGGTGGATCTCATGGACAGCCATGTGAAGGACGCTATGAATCTTCTGTTCCTGGCCATGGCCATCGAGCAGGCGGGCACTACCGAGAGCACTGCCCTGCGGGAGGCTCTTCTGAACCTGGACTACGACATGGATACGCTGATGATCCCCTGGAACGGCATTTCCTTCAACGAGTACGGGCAGAACACCCAGTCCAATGGCTTTGTGACCCAGTACTATGACGGCGCCTACCACACGGTGTTCCCTGCTGCGGGAGCCTCCATGGAGCCGGTGTTCCCCATGCCGGAGTTCGACTACTGATCCCCGTGTCCGGCCGACCTGACTGAACCGAGAAAAACGCAGGGCGCCGTTTTGCAGCCAAAACGGCGCCCTGCTGAAAAAGATCGCCATACGATCATACACCGCTTTATGAGGAGGAGCCGCCATGAGCGTTTTTTTGCAAGGTCTATATGAGGGCATTATCAATGGCTCGATCCTGGCGCTGATCGCAATGGGCATTGCATTGGTGTGGGGCGTGATGAATATTCTCAGCTTTTCCCAGGGTGAATTTCTGATGTTGGGCATGTTCGTCTCCTACTACGCCAACCGCCTGCTGGGTCTGGATCCCATCGTCGCCATGCCTCTGTCCGCCCTGGTCCTGTTTGTACTTGGCATCATCATTTATAAGCTTATCATCGCCAGAGCCCTGCGGGGACCCATCTTGTCCCAACGATTGATCACCTTTGCGCTGAGCATGGTGCTGGTCTACTCCGCCCAACTGTTTTTCGGTGCGGAGTACAAGACACTGTCCAATCCGGTTAAGTTCTCCGGCACCATCGACCTTGGGTTCCTGACCATTGCCAAGCAGAAGCTGGTGCCCTTCCTGCTGGCGCTGATCGTGGCGGGCCTGCTGTTTTGGTTCCTGCGCTACACCCGCATGGGCAAGGCCATTCAGGCCACCAGCATGGACCGCTATGCCGCCGGTTTGGTCGGCATCAACCCCGACCGCGCCTACACCATCTCCTTTGCCCTGGCCAGTGCCGTGGCGGGAGCTGCCGGCTGTGCGCTCACCTACTATTATTACCTCTATCCCAACGTAGGCGCCACTTTCCAGCTGTGGGGCTTCATCGCTGTGGCCATGGGCGGCTTCGGCAGCATCACCGGAGCCTTCTTGAGCGGGCTGCTTATGGGCATCGCAGACACCCTGACTGGGCTATATGTCAACACCGCCATCAAGTACATCGGCGTCTGCGTGGTCTTCCTTGTCGCTGTCTCCTTCCGTCCGAAGGGCATTTTTGGGAAGTAAGGGAGGAACACATGAAAAAGTTGTCGTCAAAGCGTTATCTCCTCTGGGCGGGCATCCTGGTCATCCTGATCGTCCTGCCCCTTCTGTTCAACACCGCATTTTCCCACCACATCATGACCATGATGTGCATCTGGGCCCTTCTCGGCATGGGCTGGAATTTCATCGGCGGCTATGCCGGCCAGATCTCCAACGGTCACGCCATCTACTACGCCTTCGGCGCCTACGCCAACGCCATGCTGCTGCAGTGGTTCAACCTCTCCCCGTGGATTGCCATGTGGGTAGGCTGCCTGCTGTCCGCCGGCATCGCCTTCCTGATCGGCAAAGGGCTGCTGCGCTTCCGGGGCCACGTCTTTGCCATTGCCACCATGGCGGTGGCGGAGTGCGTCCGTCTGATCTTCATCAACACCAAGGCGGTGGGCGGGGCCACCGGCGTCTACATCTTCAGCGCCAAGCTGAACCCCATCCTGTACATGCAGTTTTCCAGCACCAGAACCTACGTCTACCTGTATATGGCCATTGTCGTGTGCGTGCTGCTATTCGTGCGCTGGCTGAACAAGACGAAGTTCTGCTACTACCTGCGGGCTATCAACGGCAACGAGACTGCCGCAGAGAGTGCCGGCATCAACGCCGCCAACTATAAACTGCTGGCCTACATGCTCAGCGCCGTGATCGTCAGCCTGGCGGGAAGCCTGTACATGCAGTTCATGCTGTACACCGACCCCTCTATGATCCTTACCTCCAACATCTCCATGATGATCGTGCTGGTCACGGTGATGGGCGGCGTGGGGACGGTATACGGCCCCATCATCGGTGCCATCGTGCTGACCTACATCTCGGAATACACCCGCGTCTATCTGAGTCACTACAACGGTCTGGATATGGTGATCTACGGCGTGCTGGTCATCCTGATCGTCCTCTTTATCCCCGACGGTCTGATCTCCATTCCCGGCCGGATCAAGCGGCACCGGGAGCGCCGGCACACAGCAGGAAAGGAGGCGCCTGCCAAATGAACAGCATTCTTCAAGTCAACGACGCCACCAAGAAGTTCAGCGGCCTGATGGCCAACGAGGGGATTACCTTCCATGTGGACCGCGGGGAGATCGTGGGCGTGGTGGGCCCTAACGGGGCGGGTAAGACAACCCTCTTCAACTCCCTCAGTGGTGTCCACCAGCTGACCCGGGGCTCCATCATCTTCGATGGTACCGACATCACAAAGCTCAACAGCCACAAGATCTGCAAGCTGGGCATCGGCCGCACCTTCCAGATCCCCCAGGCCATCGTGACGCTGACCGTGGAGGAGAACGTGCTGATTGGGGCTCTGTGCCACACCAACAACATGAAGGAGGCGCGGCAGCACGCCGACGAGACCATCGAAGTCTGCGGCCTGGCGGCGCTGGCAAAAAAACCCGCCTCCATCCTCAATGTGGCCCAGAAAAAGCGTCTGGAGATCGCCCGGGCGTACGCCACCGACCCCAAGCTCCTGCTGTTGGATGAGACCATGGCCGGCCTGACGGCCACCGAGCGGGTGGAATCCGTCAAGCTGATCGAAAAGATCAACGCCAAGGGCGTGAGCATCCTGATGATCGAGCACAACATGGATGTGGTCATGCGGGTGTCCAACCGCGTCATCGTTCTGGACGCAGGCAAGGTCCTGGCCATCGGAACGCCGGAAGAGGTGACCTCCAACGAAGCGGTGATCAACGCATATCTGGGAGGAGGGAAGAAGGATGCTTAAGGTCGAACATGTGAAGACAGGCTACGACGGTGTCCCCGTCGTGCACAACGCGTCTCTCCAGGTGGAGCAGGGCTCCATCGTGGCGCTGGTGGGCTCCAACGGGTCCGGCAAGACCTCCCTTCTGCGGGCCGTGACAGGCGCGCTGCCCATCATGCGCGGCGACATCCTGTACAAGGGCCAGTCCATTGCCGGGGTGAAGTCCTTCAAGCTGGTGGAGATGGGGATCTCCATGGTGCCGGAGGGGCGCCATCTGTTCGGAAAGATGTCCGTGCGGGACAACCTGCTGATGGGGGCGTACTCCGTCCGTGACAAGGGGGAGATTGAAAAGCGGCTGCAGTCGATCTACAAGCTGCTCCCCCGGGTGGAGGAGCGCCAGCGCCAGCAGGCGGACACCCTCTCCGGCGGTGAGCAGCAGATGGTGGCCATCGCCCGGGGCCTAATGTCAAAGCCGGAACTTCTGATCCTGGACGAGCCTTCCTTGGGTCTGATGCCCAAGCTGGTCACGGAGATCTTCGAGTTTATCCAGCGCATCAAGGATTCCGGTGTCACGGTCATCATCGTGGAGCAGAACGCCGTGGCCACTCTGGAAATGAGCGACTACGCCTATGTCATGCAGAACGGCGAGACCGTCCTGGAGGGCACCGGACAGGCGCTTCTGGCGGACGAGCAGGTCAAGAAAGCATATTTGGGAGGATAAGGAAGATGCTGGTTACATTAAAAGAGCTGCTGGAGCAGTACAAGACCACCGACAAGGCGGTGGGCGCCTTCAACGTTACCACCTACTGCGACGCCCAGCCCGTCATTACCGCCGCGGAGAAGCGGAACGCCCCGGTCATCATCCAGGTGGGCGGCTTTGCTACCCGGTATATGGATCTGGCGCTCTGGGGTCCCCTCCTCACCACCATGGCCCGGCGGTCTACGGTCCCCGTCTGCGTCCACCTGGACCACTCCAAGGACGTGGAGGAGTGCCAGCGCGCCATTGACGCCGGCTTTTCCTCCGTCATGTACGACGGCTCCCAGTTGCCCTATGAGGAGAATGTGCGGCTGAGCAGAGAAGTGGTACGCCGGGCGGTGGAAAAGGGAGTCAGCGTGGAGGCGGAGATCGGCTCTGTGGCCTACTCCGGAACAAACGCCTTTAAAGCGGAGGCATCCGACCCAGACACCACGGCCCGCTTCGTGGCGGACACCGGCATCGATGCGGTGGCGGTGGCGGTGGGGACGCTGCATCGCATGGAGAAGCAGGCAGCCCATCTGGATTTCGGCCTTCTGCATGCCATCGAAGAAAAGGTGGACATCCCCCTGGTGATCCACGGCTCCTCCGGTTTGTGCGACGAGGACTTCAAGCAGATGTGCGCCTCCCACGTTACGAAGGTCAACATTGGCACCGCCCTGCGCATGGCCTTCGACCAGGGGCTCCGCACCGCCCTGCGGGACCACCCCGAGAGCAACGTATTTACGGAGATCGCCCACATCCCAATGGAATATGTGGAGCGGAAGGTGCTGGAAAAGCTGGCGTTGCTGGGCTTTTAACGGCAGAACAGGAGCAGCGTATGGATGGATTTGACGTCATCTGCATAGGGAATTCCGCGGTGGATGTGCCGCTCCACCCGGTGGGGCCAGAGATCTTTTCCCACGACTCCTATCCCATAGACCGCATTATCCCCCAGGTGGGCGGGAGCGGGACCAATGTGTCCACGACCCTGTCCCGCCTTGGCAAGCGGGTGAAGCTGGTCACCCTGTTGGGCAACGACATGCTGGGGGACTATCTGGTCCGCCACTGTGCCACCAATGGGATCGACACCTCAGCCATTTTGCGGAGCAGCGCGGTGGACACGCCTCTCAGCATCGGCCTTGTCCGAGAGGACGGGGAGCGAAGCTTTGTGGTGAGCCGGTCAAGCAGTACCTTTGCCTTCTGCGCCGACCATGTGGACCCGGCGGTATTTGCCGGTGCCCGGATGCTGATGTTCTCCAGCATATTCATCATGCCGGAGTTTGACGACGCCGGGTTGACACGGATCTTCCGGGCGGCCAGGGAGGCGGGACTGATTGTCTGCGCGGATATGATGCGCAGTAGGACCGGCCAGCGAATGGACGCCATTGCCTCGGCTCTGCCCTATGTAGATTACTTTTTTGCCAATTTTGAAGAGGCGGCGTTCCTCACATCCCAGCCCACCCTCAACGCAATGGGGAAGGCCCTGCTGGATGCGGGCGTCGGCCATGTGCTGATCAAAATTGGGAAAGAGGGCTGCTATATCTGTGACAACGAGACCGCGTGCACGCTTCCGGCCTTCCGAAACGAGCACCCTGTGGATACGATCGGCGCCGGAGACAATTTTGCAGCCGGATTCCTCTCTTCGGTCCTGGACGGCGCGTCATTTCCACAGGCCGCCCGATTTGCCAATGCCACCGCCGCCATCTCCGTGGGCGCGCCGGGGGCGACCAATGGTGTGCAGAGTAAGCCGCAGGTGGAAGCATTTTTACAAAAGGAAGATAGTTTGCATACTTCTGCTCCAGGCTGATGGATCAAATTGCAAAGATTCCATTGAGAGAATCGGTTATTTCCGTACAGAGAGCGGATGGCCTTCTTTATATATTAAAAAATAATCGAATCAATTAGCGAGGGGAGTGGAAGCACTCCCCTCTATTTACTTTATCCGTGAGAATGTATCCGATCTGCAGCATGAGCAACGACTATCTGGCGGATGAAGCGGAGACCGAGTATTAGGAGAAAAATAGCCCCTAAAACAACATAACGGCATGTGCAATTTTGCCTACCTGTTGAACCGAGACTGCATCGAATATCACGCCACAAACATCATCACCTGGAGTTTAATTATCTCCTATTTTAAAGGCTTTCAACTGACCAAGTCCGACACTATGTCGGCCAACGAGCCGAGGTCCGGCAATTACTACGCCCAGCCTGGCCTTTGGCAATTTGCCGGTTCTGGCTAAAGGTGTGTGGATAGCGGCTGTCAAATCGGCAACAATGATAGAGTTGTCATCCTGCGCAACCCGGGCAGCAGTGACTTCGGTTTGGTCGTGGAGACTATGAACCACGATGGAATCAATTCCGGCGATCCTTCTATAGCGGTAAAATTCCAGCTGCAAACCAGAAGATAACTCCTTTTTAGCTATTAAGGAACAGGAAATCTGTGGCGACCTCTATTGCCGCTACACAGACATTGTGGGTGATATCCCTGACCGCAAAATGCCCCCAAAAAGTCCTGGAAAAGAAAATAATAGCAGTAAAAACGCAAGATATTGAAAGTAGCACTCAACCAAGCCCGCTACATATTGTAGAAACCACGAAACCGTAATCGAGTGGGAATAAGCCCATAAACAGTGCAAGGGACCGTTGCAAAATAGGCCTATAAAAATGAGCGAGGTTTGGAGCCCGAAAGGGTTTCCAAACCTCGCTTGTT
>CALXDC010000034.1 GCA_944386975.1 uncultured Oscillospiraceae bacterium
CCCTCCAGGGCGTCCTCAATGGGGTGGGCGAAGTCGTACATGGGGTAGATGCACCACTTGTCCCCCTGGCGGTGGTGATGGGCGTGGTTGATGCGGTAGATCACCGGATCCCGCATATTGAAGTTGCCGCTGGCGGGGTCGATCTTGGCCCGGAGGGTCATGGACCCGTCGGGGAACTCCCCGGCCCGCATCCGACGGAAGAGGCTGAGGCTCTCCTCAATGGGCCGGTCCCGGTAGGGGCACTGGGCGGGGCAGTTCACATCGCCCCGCATCTCCCGCATCTGCTCCGGGGTCAGCTCGCAGACGTAGGCCAGGCCCTTTTTGATGAGGCACTCGGCGCACTCGTACATTTTCTCAAAGTAGTCGCTGGCATAGAAGAACCGGTCGCCCCAGTCAAAGCCCAGCCAGTGGATGTCCTCCTGGATGGCCTCCACATACTCCACGTCCTCCTTGGAGGGGTTGGTGTCGTCCATGCGGAGGTTGCAAAGGCCGCCGTATTTCTCGGCAGTGCCGAAGTCGATCACCAGGGCTTTGCAGTGGCCGATGTGCAGATAGCCGTTGGGCTCCGGGGGGAAACGGGTGTGGACGGTCATACCCTGGAACTGACCACCCTCTGCGATGTCCTCGTCGATAAACTGATGGATAAAGTTTTTGCTCTCAGACTCCTCGGTCAGGGGGGTCTTTTTCTCCTCGGCCATGATCTCACACTCCTCGTCGTTGTTTTTTTGCATAAAAAGAAGTCGCCCCTATTATATAGAACGTCGAAAGAAAACGCAAGGGCTCCCATCCAGTTTTTCCCGGAAATCCCGGATTCTTTCAGGAATTTTCCTCCTCCCCCAGGAATTCCGCCCGGGTGTAGAGAAGATTCAGGGCCTCCAGCATGGCGTTCGGAGTCATGTGGAGGGGCAGGCTGAGCTTCCGGAGGAGGGCCTCCCGCCGCGCCCGGCTCTCCGCCCCGATGAGTCCCAGGTCCATCAGGTCCGCCTTGGTGATGGGGCGGCGGTCCTCCCGCGCCTCCCCCTCCTCTCCGAGAAAAGTGGCGCCGCAGCGCTCCAGGGCGGTGAGGAGCACCTGGGGGGACATGCCCTCCACCCCCAGCTTTCCCTCCTTCCCGGGGGCCCGCTTGCGCCGCTCCTTGCCGGGGACGTCGGGGATGTAGGCCTGCTTCAGCTGCGCCGGGGGCAGGATGGATTTCAGGTGGTTCCGGATGACGAAGCCCGCCCCGTCGCTGTCGGTGAGGACGATGATTCCCCGCTCCGCCCCCAGGCGCCGGAGGAGGGCGGCCTTCTCCTTGTCCTTGAAGATGCCGAAGCCTCCGGTCTCTAAAATCGTGGCCTCCACCACCTGGGAGAGGGCGTTTTTGTCGTAGCGGCCCTCCACCACGATGACCTCTCTGACCCGCCGCTTCACCGCTTCGCCCCCTGGGCCAGCTCCATGAGGAACAGCTTCAGCTCCGCCTCGCTGTCCGCCCCGGTGACGCTCTTCATCCGGAGGTCCAGTTCCCGGCACCGCTCCACCGCGTCGGCGGCCCAGCCGGTACTCACCTTCCGAGCGGCCTCCAGCAGCAGCTTCGCCGGGTAGTCCGACCGCATGCCCCACTGCTCCATGAGCCAGAATTTGTCCCTCCCGTTGTCGATGGCCAGCCGGGCGGTGTAGAGCTTCCTCAGCTCCTTCCCCAGCACCGCCAGCACCATGATGGGGTCCTCCTGGAGCTTCAAAAGGGCCCCCAGAATCTCCGCCGCCTGATCGTAGTCCCGGCGGGAGATGGCGGCGGTCATATCGAAGACCCGGGCCTCCAGAATGGGGGCGGCCACGGCGTCGATATCCGCCTTGGTGATGATACCCCCCTTGGCGTAGGCGGAGATCTTCTCGATCTCCGGGATGAGGCCGTTCATAAGGCTGCCGCAGGTGAAGATCAGGTGCTCCGCCGTCTGGGCGTCCAGAGTCTTGCCGTTGGCCCGGAACCGCCGGGCGATCCAGTTGAGGAGGTCGCTGCGGCTCTGGGTCTCGAATTTCACCACACTGACGTGGGCGTCCATGGCCTTGCAGAAGGTCTTCATGGTGCGGTTGGGCTTGTACTCCACCTGGTCGTAGATGAAGATGAGACAGCAGTAGTCGGGCAGGTCCTCCAGAAGAGCGATGAACGCCTTTCGCTGGGCCTCCGGCAGCTTGAAAATATCCAGGTCCGTCACCTGGACCACCGTCCGCTCCGCCATCATGGGCATGGCCTCTACCTGCTCGGCAAGGGTCTGGATCTCCAGGCCTTTCCCCTCCAGGCGGTGGTAGTTGAACTCCTCAAACCCGGCGGGCACCAGCTTCTTCACCACCTGGCTGAGGTAGTACTCCCGGAGGTAGGTCTCCTCCCCCCAGAAGACGTAGGCCGTCCCCAGGGTTCCCGCCGAGAGGTCCTTTTTCAGCTGCGCGTATGCCTTATTCTCTGCCATAGGTCGTTCTCCTCGCTTTTATCGTACCAGAATGGACAGATCCCCCTGGAGGTCTGTCCGGTAGACCGTCATGTCCCGGCGGACCAGCCGCTGGAGGGTCTCGTTGGTGGGATGGCCGTAGCTGTTGCGGCCCACGCTGATGATCCCCGCCTCCGGCGTCAGCGCGTCCAGAAACTCCTCCCCGCAGGAGGTCCGGGAGCCGTGGTGGCCCACCACCAGCACCTCCAGGTCGGGGAGGGCCGTGTGGGCCAGCAGGGCCTCCTCGCTCCCCCGGTTCATGTCCCCGGTGAGGAGGAGGTCGAAGTCCCCCACCGTGGAGAGAACCGACAGCCCCTCCTCGTTGCTGCTGCCGTCCCCCACCGGGGCGAAGATGGTGAGGGAGGCGGTCCCCAGAGGCAGGATTTCGTCCTCCGTCACATACCGGAGGGCGGTCCCATACTCCTCCGCCAGCGCCACAATATTGCTATGGGCCTCTCCGTCCCCCTCTCCGGGAAGGGGAACCAGAATCTCGTCCACCGCCATCCGGGCCAGAAGCACCTCCAGGCCGTTGACGTGGTCGTCGTGGTAGTGGGTCAAAATCACCTGGCGGAGATGGTAGTAACCCCAGGTATTCAAGGCGTCGGCAGCCTCGTCGCCGGCGTCGATGTAGCTGTTGGCGCTGCCGCAATCCACCACCACCGCCTCCCCACCCCCGGCCAACAGGGCGCAGGCTCCCTGTCCCACGTCGATGACCGCCGCATGGAGGGCGACCCCCTGCCGCTCCCGGATGGGGAGCAGAGCCGTTACCAGAAGGGTCAGGGCCGAGAGTGCGGCAGCCATGGCGTACTTTCGCTGGCCTCTGGGGGTCAGGCGGCAGTACAGGAGGACACAGAGGAGGAAGGCCGGCCATACCATCAGATAGGGATTGTCGAAATACAGGGCGTGGCCGGGAATTCTTGCCGCCAGGCGGCACACCCACAGCACATAGGCGCTGCCTGCCTCCCCGACAAGGGAAATCGCTTGTCCCAGCGGATGGCACAGGGCGCCCACCCCTATCGCAGCCAGTCCGGTGGCAAAGATAATCGTCACCACCCACAGGGTCAGCACGTTGGTGAGGGGCGCAATGAGGGGAAGCGTGTTAAAGTAGAGCGCCGTCAGAGGCAGCGTGAAGGCGGTGGCCCCCAGACTGGCGGCGGCGGTGTTCATGGCCCAGCGGAGGGGCCGGTTTTTCACCCGTGGCAGGCGCTTCAGCAGCCGGGGTGTCACGATGATCAGCCCCGCCATGGCGGCGAAGGACAGCTGGAGCCCCGCCCCGGTGATGGCCATGGGGTTCTGGACCGTCAGCAGCAGAAGGGCAAAGGACAGGGAGGTGATGGGGTCGCTCTCCCGCCCCAGGAGGGGACCCAAAAGCACCATGGTCAGCATCACCGTAGCCCGGATCATGGAGGCGGGACAGCCCACCGCCAGGGTGTACAAGATCAGGGCCGGGATGGCCAGAGCGGCCAGGAGCCGCCGCCGGTGACGGCCGGTAAAGAAGGCGATGAAGCCTAAGAGAAAGCCACAGTGCATGCCGCTCACCGCCGTAGCGTGGTAGATCCCCGCCTCGCTGAGATCGCTCTCCCGGCCCTTCCCCAGGCCGGACCGGTCCCCCAGGAGAATAGCCCGGAGAAAGGCCGCGCTGTCATCACTGTAAAGTGAATTAACCTGCCGTTTTACCGCCTCCGCCAGACGCTGGGGAATGTACCGCCAGCCGCCCTTTTCCGCCGGTTCCACCGTCAGCTCCGCTCCGGGGTAGAGCATAAGCCCCACGCCTCTGGCGGTAAACACGGTGACCCGCTCCCCGCCGATCACCGAGGCGTCGGCCACAGTCATGGTTCCGGAAACCCGGTCCCCGGGCCGGAGGGCCAGCAGTTCTTCCCCGCCGTAGAGCATGGCGGAGACGCCCTCCGTCTCCGCCGGAATCCGCCAGCGGGTGGAGGCAGGCTCGGCGTAGTCGGTGACTGTGGCGGATACCTGCCGCTCCTCCTCCCCGGCCAGGGCCGCCACCCGGCTCTGGACTGCCCGGGTGTAGAGGCTGTTGTAGAAGCAGGAGAGGGTCATGGCGGCGGTGAGGAGCAGCGCCGCCCGCCGCCTCCGTCCCCGGAGGAGAAAACTGAGGAGAAAAAGGAGCGCCGCCAAACACCCGGCCCACACCATGGCGGCGGGGGTCAGGAGATACTGGCAGAGGGCGCAGCCTGCGGCGTAGGACAGGGAGACCATGGCCAGCTTCCGCATGGAACCGTCCCTCCCTCCCCGCCAAGCGTTCTTCCGATCTTGTTTATCATACCACACCGGCGGCGGCCTTGACAATGCGGCGGCGGTATTATTTACAAACCGCCGCTTTTCCGGTATGATGGAGCAAACAGAGAAAGGATGACCGCCATGAAACTCCTCAACTTCGGCTCCTTGAACATCGATCTGGTCTACCGGATGGACCACCTGGTCCGCCCCGGGGAGACCCAGGCCGCCCAGAGCTTTGCCCGCTTTCCCGGCGGCAAGGGACTCAATCAGTCCGTGGCCCTGGCGAGGGCGGGGGCGACGGTCCTCCACGCCGGAAAGGTAGGCCCCGATGGGGCGCTGCTGCTGGACACCCTCCGGGATGCGGGGGCGGACGTATCCCCGGTAGCGGTGGGGCCGGAGCCCTCGGGCCACGCCGTCATCCAGGTGGAACGGTCCGGCCAAAATTCCATCATCATCTATCCCGGGGCCAACGGCTGCATCACCAGGGCGGAGATGGACGCCGCCCTGGCCAAGATGGACGCGGGGGACTGGATTTTGCTGCAAAACGAGATCAACGGCATCCCCGCCATCATGGAAAAGGCCAAGGCCCGGGGACTAAAGATCGCCTTCAACCCCGCCCCCATGGACCAGGGGGTGAGGGCCTATCCTCTGGAGCTTGTGGACCTTTTTGTGGTCAACGAGACGGAGGCCGCCGCCCTCACTGGTCTCACGGAGGAGGCGGACGCCCTGGCTGCCATGGAGCGGACCTATCCCAATGCCATCCACGTGGTGACCCTGGGGGCCCGGGGCTCTCTCTGCAGCGCCAATGGACAGCGGTACACTGTGGAGGCCAAAAAAGTGCAGGCAGTGGACACCACCGCCGCCGGGGACACCTACATCGGCTATTTCCTGGCCCTTCTCATGGAGGGCGCCCCCGTGGATGTGTGCATGGAGACCGCCACCCGGGCCTCCGCCATCGCCGTCTCCCGAATGGGCGCCGCCCCCTCCATTCCCCTGCGCAGCGAGCTATAGCGGAAACGGCAAAAAGCACCCGGTAACCGGGTGCTTTTTGCTGTCTATGTTTTTCCCTTTACATCATTTTGTCTAGCAAGGGATACAGGATTCCTCCCAGCACGCCGCAGCCCAGCATCACGTAGATGGGGTCCGTCTTCCACTTCCGCAGCACCAGAAAGGCTGCCAGGAACAACAGCGCCCCCAGCCAATTGATCCCGTTCGCCCCCTGGAGGGCCAGAGTCAGGATGGATAGCCCCGCCGAGGCGATGAGGGCCACGATGGCGGGCCGCAGGCCCTTCAGGGTTCCCTGGATGTAGGAGAGGTTCTGGTAGCGGAAATAGAGCCAGGCCAGAAGGGACACGATGAGGCAGGAGGGCAAAATGCAGCCGAAGGTGGCCACGAAGGCCCCCAGGGTGCCGCCGATGCGGGTGCCCACAAAGGTGGAGGAGTTGACGGCGATGGGGCCGGGGGTCATCTCCGAGATGGTGATAAGGTCCGTGAACTCCGCCATGGTGAGCCAGCCGTGTCGGTCCACCACCTGGGCCTGGATAAGAGGCATCGCCGCCATGCCGCCGCCGAAGCTGAACAGCCCGATCTGAAAAAAGCTGAGAAACAAGTCGAGGTAGCTCACGCCATCTCCCCCTTTCTGTGCAGCACCCAGGTGCGGCCCACCCCGAAGAGGGCGCAGGCCAGGATAATCCAGAGGACGTTTACCGAGAAGAACCAGGAGGCGGAGAAGGCCGCCAGCATCACCAGGATCCCCAGCGCCCGGGTCTCCTTGTACACCGTGCCGCAGAGATTCACCGTCACGTCGGCAATCACCGCCGCCACACCGGACTGCATCCCCCGCAGCACCGCCGCCACGATGACGTTGTCCCGGAAGGCGGTGTAGCACAGGGAGATGACGGAGATGATGACGAAGGGCGGCAGAATGGTGCCCAGAATGGAGATAAGCGCCCCCGCAAGTCCCGCCACCTTGTAACCTACCAGGATGGAGGCGTTCACCGCTACCGCCCCCGGGGAGGACTGGGCGATGGCTGCCAGGTTCAGCATCTCCTTCTCCTCAATCCACCCCAGCTCATCGGCAAACTTCTTCTTCAAAAGGGAGATGATCACGTATCCCCCGCCAAAGGTGAAGGTGCTGATGGTCAGAGTGGAGAGGAACAGGGTCCAATATTTCTTTCTCATGTCCTTCCTCCGTCTCACACATCCGCCGGAAGACCCGGCGGTTTTTCAAGCAATCTGAGTATACCACTTGCCTCTGATTTTGTAAAATACTATAATATGATCAACTTCATAATGAATTCATTATAAGGAGGGAGCGCCCTATGACCCTGCGCCATCTGAAGATCTTTCTTTCCATCTACGAGACAGGTAGCACCACTGCCGCCGCTCAGGCCCTCCACATCGCCCAGCCCTCCGTCAGCACGGCCCTCCGGGAACTGGAGGACCACTACGGGGTGCCCATGTTCGAGCGGTACGCCAAGCGGCTGCGGGTGACGGAGGCGGGGCGGCAGTTGTACCCCTATGCCAAGCACCTCACCGACCTTCTGGACGAGGCGGAGGACATGATGCGGAGCATGGGCACCGAGGGCACCTTCCGCATCGGCACCAGCATCACCATCGGCGCCTGCCATCTCCCCCAGCTGCTGCTGGAATTTCAAGCCCTGTACCCCCGCATGACCCTTCGGGTCACCACGGAGAACACCGACGCCGTCACCCGGCGGCTTCTGGCCAACGAGCTGGACGTGGGGTTGGTGGAGGGGGCGGTCCGCAGCCCCTTTCTGGTGGTAGAGCCCTACCGGACGGACCATCTGACCCTGGTGTGCCGTCCCGACCACCCCTTTGCCCGGGCGGGGCATGCCACGGCGGAGGAGCTGGTGGCGGAGCCCCTTCTCCTGCGGGAGCGGGGCAGCGCCGTGCGGGAGACCTTCGAGGCGGCCCTGGCGGCCCGGTCCCTGGCGGCGGAGCCGGTGTGGCAGAGCGTCAGCACCCAGGTACTCCTTCAGGCGGTTCTGGCGGGGCTGGGGGTGTCGGTGCTGCCCCGTCCTCTGGTGGGAGAGCTGGTGGACCGGGGCCTCCTGGCCGCCGTGCCGGTGGAGGGGGTGGACTTCGCCCGGCAGTTCTGCATCGTCTACCACAAAAACAAGTTCCGCTCCGCCGCCTTCCACGCCTTCACCCGGCTGTGCCGGAGCAGCAGCCTGGACGGCTCCGCAGAGGAACCGGTCCCGGCGGGCTTCCTTCCTCCCGTCATGCCGGGATAAAACCGGACGCCGCCGCAGAACCTGCGGCGGCGTCTCAGCCGGATCAGATATTCTCCACTTTGATGAGGTTGGTATTTCCGCTTCTGCCGTTGGTAACGCCGCCGGTAATGACGATCTTGTCCCCCTTCTCCAGATGGAGCATCTCCTTGGCCTTCTGCTGGGCGCTGTAGAACAGCACGTCCGTGGAGGGGAACTCGTCGCACATGGCGGGCAGCACCCCCCAGCTGAGGGCCAGCCGCCGCCAGGTACGCTCGTTGGTGGTGAGGCCCAGAATGTCCACCGGCGGACGGAACCGTGACACCATCCGCACCGTCATACCGGACAGGGAGCAGGCCACGATGGCCTTGGCTCCGATGTCAATGGCCACGCCGCAGGTGGCGTGGGAGATGGCGTCCACCGTGTTGCTGATGCGGAAGTCCTGGCTATAGAACCGCTTGGCGTAGCGGATGCTGCCCTCGGTGGTCTCGGCAATTTTGGACATGGTGGCCACCGTCTCCACCGGGTACTTGCCCACGGCGGTCTCCCCGGAGAGCATGATGGCGCTGGACCCGTCGTAGACGGCGTTGGCCACGTCGGAGATCTCCGCCCGGGTGGGCCGGGCGTTCTGGATCATGGACTCCAGCATCTCCGTGGCGGTGATGACCCGCTTGCCAAGCAGGCGGCACTTGGTGATCAGCCGCTTCTGGATGGAGGGCAGCTGCTCAAAGGGCACCTCCACCCCCAGATCTCCCCGGCCGATCATGATGCCCTCGCAGACCTGACAGATCTCCTCGATGTTGTCGATGCCGGGCTGGTTCTCGATCTTGGCGATGAGGCCGATGTGGTCCGCCTCGTGCTGGCGGAGGAAGTCGTGGATATCCTCCAGATCCTGCCGCCGGGAGACGAAGGAGCAGGCGATGAAGTCCACGTCGTTCTGGATGCCGAAGAGGATGTCCTTCTTGTCCTGCTCGCTGAGATAGGCCTGGCTGAGCACCTTGTTGGGGAAGCTCATGCTCTTGTTGTTGGAGGTCTCGCCCCCCACCAGCACCCGGCACACCGCGTCGGTGGCGGTGAGCTCCTCCACCTCAAAGGAGAGAAGGCCGTTGTTCAGGAGGATCCTGTCCCCCACCGCCAGGTCCTCCATCATGCCCGGGTAGCTCACCGCCACCCGCTCCTCGTTGCCCACAATCTGCTCGGTGGTAAAGGTGAAGCGGTCCCCCTCCCGGAGGGTCACCTTCCCCTTTTCAAAGGTGCGGATGCGGTACTCGGGACCCTTGGTGTCCAGCATGATGGCGATGGGCAGCCCCAGCTTCTCCCGCACGGACTTGATAAGGTCGATCTTCTTCTGATGCTCGGCGTGGGTGCCGTGGGAGAAGTTCAGCCGGGCCACGTTCATGCCCGCCAGACACATGGCGGAGAGAGTCTCCTCATTCTCGCAGGCAGGGCCGATGGTGCAGATGATCTTCGTCTTACGCATACTGTTCTCCTTTTTCTTCGACTGGACTTGCGCTTCAATGGAAACGACACCTCGAAAGGAGGTGTCGTTCGGCGCCTCCGGAGGGGATTCACCCCTGGAGGCCGTTCAGATATTGTTCAGGTATTTCCGCACCAGAATCTGCAGCAGTTCGTCCCGATCCACCTTTCGGATCAGGGTGCGGGCCTGGTTGTGGTTGGTGATATAGGTGGGATCCTCCGACAGAATGTAGCCCACGATCTGGTTGATGGGATTATATCCCTTCTCCTCCAGCGCCTGATACACCAGCAGCAAGATCCGGTGGATCTCTTCGTCCTGCTCTTTGGTGAAATCATACTTGCGGGTAAACTCATCCATCTGCTATCACCTCATTTCCCCAACATGGCTTATAGTATACTCATTTTTTCTCCATCTGTAAAGGGGGTTCACCGGAATGTTACACAGATGTAATATTCCCCTAATTTCTCCCTTTTTCTCCCTTCAAATCCCATGGGTTTCCTACAAATTTTTCTCCACGCCTCTCCGGCGGGAAAAAACTTTGCCGGGGCGGTGGAAAATTTCACAAATCCGCGGTATACTATCCATACTTGCGAAAATTCTCCGATGAGAGGAGCTCACTATGACTATGACACGCACCAAGCTGCGGGAAAATGTCTATCTCACCTACATCCCCGCGGTGAAGTTCAAAACCTGCTTCCTCAGTGCCCAGTTCCTCACCCCCCTCCGCGCCGATACCGCCGGATACAATGCCCTTCTGTGCGCCGTGCTGGACCGGGGCTGCCGGAAGTACCCCGACATGGAGCGGCTCAGCGCCGCCCTGGACCTGCTCTACGGCGCCAATGTGGAGCACAGCGTCCGCAAGCGGGGGGAGGTCCAGCTGTGGGGCTTTGTGGCCTCCGCCATTGACGACGCCTTCGTCCCCGGAGGCGGCGGTCGTCTTTTGGAGGGTGTGGCGGAGATTCTGGGGGAGCTCATCTGCCACCCCGTGCTGGAGAACGGCCTTCTCAAGAAGGACTACGTGGACTCCGAGCGGGAGAATCTGCTGGACGCCATCCGCTCCGCCGTCAACGACAAACGGACCTACGCCGGCAAGCGGCTGTTGGAGGAGATGTGCCGTGGGGAGGCCTACGGCCTGAGCCATCTGGGGGAGGAGGCCACGGTGGCCCCCATCACCGCGGAGGACCTCACCCGCCACTATTATGATCAGCTCTCCTCCTCCCGGCTGGAGCTCTACTACTGCGGCCGGGCGGAGCTGGAACGGGTGATCACTGCGGTGGAACCCATCCTCCGGGACCTGCCCCTCTCCCGGGAGACCGCCATCGCGCCCCCTCTGCCCCACATCGCCCGGACGGAGCCTCTGGTGATCCGCCAGCCCATGGACGTGAGTCAGGGCAAGCTGGGGGTGGGTTTCTCCGTGGGGACGGAGGACCGGGACGCCGCCTTCGTCATGAACACCATGTTCGGCGGCACCAGCAACGCCAAGCTCTTCCTCAACGTGCGGGAGAAGCTGAGCCTCTGCTACTACGCCAGCAGCGCCTACCACCGGTCCAAGGGCCTTGTCACCGTGTCTTCCGGCATCGAATTTGAAAACTACCAGAAGGCCCTGGACGAGATTCAGGCCCAGCTGGAGGCCATGAAGACCGGGGACTGGGAGGATTGGGAGCTCACCGGCGCCCGCAGCTGCATCGAAAACGGCCATCGCTCCATCGACGACTCCGCCGGGCGGCTGGAGGATTTCTACATGGGGCAGATCGCCACCGGCCAGCATAACACCCCGCAGGAGCTGATGGACGCCGCCCTGGCAGTAACGCCGGAGCGGATCATGGCTGCCGCCCGTTCCGTATCCCTGGACACCGTCTACTTCCTCACCGGAAAGGAGGAGAATCCCCGTGGTTGAGCACAGCTATCCCCGCATCGGCGAGCAGGTGTGGCACGACACCCTGCCCAACGGCCTGGCCCTCCGGGTGGTCTCCAAGCCCTATCATGCCAAGGCCTGCGCCTACTTCGTCACCCGCTACGGCGGCATGGACCTGCGCTTTCAGCTGGGCGGCCAGTGGCTGGATACCCCCGCCGGCATTGCCCACTACCTGGAGCACAAGATGTTCGACACCGAGGAGGGCAACGCCCTTCAGGAGCTGGCCAAGAACGGCGCGGAGCCCAACGCCTTCACCAGCAACGCCATCACCGCCTACTACTTCGACAGCACCGACCACTTCTATGACAATCTCCGGATTCTTCTGAAGTTCGTCTCCATCCCCTACTTCACCAAGGAGAGCGTGGAGAAGGAGCAGGGCATCATCGGCCAGGAGATCCGCATGGTGGAGGACAACCCGGAGTGGCAGGTCTACCAGCAGCTGATGGAATGCCTCTACAAGGAGAGCCCCGCCCGGGTGTCCGTGGCAGGCACCGTGGAGAGCATCCGGGAGATCACCGCCGACACTCTCTACCACTGCCACAAGGCCTTCTACACTCCCGGCAACATGGTGTTGTGCGTAGTAGGCAATGTGGATCCCCAGAAGGTGGCGGACATTGCCAACGAGGTGCTGCCCCGTGAGAGCGGCCCCGCCATCCCCCGGGACTATAGCCAGGAGTCCTCCCCCGCCCCGGCGGTGAAGGAGGGGTCGCGGCAGATGGAGGTGTCCATGCCCCAGTTCCTGGCGGGGTACAAGTGCACCCCCCCGGCGGACGGAGAGGAGCATCTCCGCATGGGCATGATCGGGGACATGGCCTGCGACATCCTCTTCGGGGACAGCAGTCCCCTCTACCGGCGGCTCTATGAGGAGGGCCTCATCAACGGCAGCTTCGGAGGCAACTTTGATATCCTGCCCGGGGCGGCCTACCTCTATGTGGGGGGCGACGCCAAGGACCCCCATACCGTCCACCGCATGGTGACGAAGGAGGCGGAGCGCCTTGCCCGGGAGGGCATTGACGAGGCCTTCTACCAGCAGATCCGCCGGGCGGCCTATGGTCAGCTGGTCCGGTCCCTCAACTCCTTTGAGACCATCGCCATCTCCGCGGCGGAGGGCGTGTTCCAGGGCTTTGACTACTACCGCTTCCCGGAGATTTTCGACACCATCACCAAGGCGGACGTGGAGGCCTTCCTCCGGGAGAACGTCACGACGGAACGGACGGCTCTGTCCATCATCAACCCCAAGGAGGCGAAGTGACCATGCGTGCGCTGCAGGATATGCCCATCAGCTTTCCGGGACTGTTTGGGGACTGGTCCATCAACATCGACCCCAAGCTTCTGGACGTGGGCAACGGTATCTACTGGTACGGCGTTCTGATTTCCCTGGGGGTCATTCTGGCGGTGCTCTTCTGTGCCAAACAGGCCCCCAAGTACGGCATCACCGAGGACAACCTCTATGAATTTGTGATCTGGGTGCTGCCCTTCAGCCTCATCGGCGCCCGGCTCTACTACGTGATTTTCTATCTCGACCTCTATCTGGACGAAAATGGGCAGATGGACTGGGGCCGGGCGGTGGCCATCTGGGACGGCGGCGTAGCCATCTACGGCGGCATCATCGCCGCAGTGATCGTGCTGGTCCTCTTCGCCAAGGCCAAGAAGCTGTCCATAGGGGCGCTGATGGACGTAGGAGTCATGGGCCTTTTCATCGGCCAGGCCATCGGCCGCTGGGGCAACTTCATCAACCGGGAGGCCTTCGGTGCGGAGACCACCCTCCCCTGGCGGATGCGTCTGTGGACCTCCGCCACCGAGTACATCGAGGTCCACCCCACTTTCCTCTACGAGAGCCTGTGGAATCTCATCGGCTTTCTCATTTTGTGGCGAGTGGTGGCGAAGATGCGCACCTTTGACGGGGAGAACACCTGCTTCTACTTCGCCTGGTACGCCTTCGGCCGGTTCTGGATCGAGGGACTGCGGACCGACAGCCTGTACCTCTTCGACTGGACCTTCTTCGGCCAGCCCATCCGGGTGTCCCAGGCGTTGTCCCTGGTGTTGTTCCTGGCAGCGGTGACGGTGCTCGTCCTCAAGCGGCGGCAGCACCCCCGTGTGGAGGATCTTTTTGTAACCCGCCGGGCCAAGGCGGAGGCCGCTGCCCAAGCGGAGGCCGCCGCCCAGGCGGAGCTTCTCGCCCAACAGGCGGAGGAGGAGTTTCCCTTCCCCGCCGCCCCTAAGCGGCGGGAAGCGGATTCCGGTAAGGCGGGCTCCCCGGAGCCCCCCGCTGAACAATAGCGGTTCCCGGAGGGGACCGGCGGACGTGCCGCCGGTCCCCTCTTTTTGTCCCCTCGGCTGCCGGGACCGGCGCTTTTTTGTCCTGCCGACGAAGGATGTTCTTCTGTCGCCGCCCGACGGTGTACCGTGTGGTGTGAAGCCTCCGGCGGCCTACTTTTCTCGTCAAAGAAACGTAGGCAAAAGTTGACTTAGAACCCATGGTTCTAAGAACTCCTTTGTTTCCTTGTACTGGTTGTCCTGATGCTCTTGCAGAGGTTTTCTGCCTCTGACGCAGCAGCGGGGTGTCTGGGTTCTCCTCTTTCCGCGCGACCGCGCGCTACCCTGGTGGTTGTTGAAGTTTCTGCGTGTCCGAAACTGACAGGCTTGCCAACGCCGCAGCAGCTCAGATACGGAAGAGCGATAGACGAAACAACCATCGTCTACCCGACAGGGGAACGCGCGGTCGCGCGGCGCTTCAAGCAGAAGATGACCCAAACAGGCGTCACTCGTAAAAGTCCAACGAACAAAAGCCTCTCTGACTACCCGGTTTTGGTAACATAGGGGAGTCCTTAGAACCGCAGGTTCTAAGCTGATTTTTGCCTACTTTTGTTCAGCGACAAAAGTAGGCCGCCGGAGGCCAAACACCAGACAGCACACCGTCGGCCGCCGCCAGAAGAAAAAATTTCGTCGGCAGGATAAAAAAAGACCGCCGCGAAACGGTTTCATCGTTTCGCGGCGGACTTTTTTGCCCCTTACTCCTCCAGGCCGAAGAACCGGTCGTGGACGGCCTTCACCGCCCGGTTGGCATCCTCCTCGGCGATGAGGACGCTGACGCGGATCTCGCTGGTGTTGATCATCTGAATGTTGATGTTGGCGTCGTACAACGCTTCGAACATCTTGGCGGCCACGCCGGGGGTGGTCATAATGCCGGCGCCCACGATGGACACCTTGGCAATCTTGTCGTCCACGGTGAGGTGGTCGAAGTTAAGCCCCTCCTTGTTGTCCTCCAGCAGGGCAATGGCCTCTTTGACGCTGGCCTTGGGCAGAGTAAAGGAGATATCCTTGTCCTCCTCACGGCCAATGGACTGGATGATGGTATCCACGTTGATCTTGGCCTGACCCAGCAGGGAGAAGATCTTGAAGGCCACGCCGGGAGTGTGCTCCAGACCCACCAGGGCGATCCGGGCCAGGTTCATATCCTTCGCCACACCGGCGATATTGCTCTTTTCCATTTTCGCTACCTCCTTGACTTTTGTGCCGGGCTTTCTCTCCAAGCTGGACACAACTTCCATATTCACATTATATTTCTTGGCCAGCTCCACGCTGCGGTTGTGGAGGACCTGAGCGCCCTGAGAAGCCAGCTCCAGCATCTCGTCGTAGGTGATCTCCGGCAGCTTCAGCGCGTTGGGCACGATGCGGGGATCGGTGGTGTACACGCCGTCCACATCGGTATAGATCTGACAGAGGTCTGCCCCGAAGGCGGCGGCCAGAGCCACGGCGCTGGTGTCGGACCCGCCCCGGCCCAGGGTGGTCACATCGTAGTAGCGGTTGATGCCCTGGAAGCCGGCCACCAGCACCACCTTCTTGCGGTCCAGCTCGCTCTGGATCCGCTCCCGGTCGATGCGCTTGATGCGGGCGTTGGAGTACGTACGGTTGGTCTGAATGCCCACCTGCCAGGCGGCCAGGGACACAGCGGGAACCCCCATCTTTTCCAGCGCCATGGCGCACAGGGCGATGGAGATCTGCTCACCGGTGGACAGCAGCATATCCATCTCCCGCTTGGAGGGGTTCTCGCTGATCTCCATGGCCTTGGCGATGAGATCGTCGGTGGTGTCGCCCTGGGCGGACAGAACCACGATCACGTTGTTCCCGGCTTTATAGGTGTCGGCGATGATGCCGGCCACGTTCTGGATACGCTGGGCGTCCCGGACGGAGCTTCCGCCGAATTTCTGAACGATCAGTTTCACTTCACAGTTACCTTCTTTCCTTCAACTCAAACATAGGCCCCAAGGGGACTATTCCATTATAATACCCGAAGCATGGCCGCGGCACCCAGGGCCTTGGCGGCCTCTCTGGCAGCGGCGCCGGACATGGGAGCGGTGATCACTGCGCCCTGGGCCAGCTCCTCCACCTCGCCGCAGGCGGCCTTGGCGGCATCCAGAGAGAAGTCTCCCCGGAGGTACCACCGCATCACCAGATCGTCGGCGGCCACCAGATCGGCGCTCTGGCTCCAGCCCAGGTTCCGGCGCTTCTCCCGGTGGCGGACGGCGTCCATCACGTCGCTGAGAACGGCGGAGGCGGTGGGCAGATCCCCAGCGCCCCGGCCATAAAACATCACGTCGCCCACGGCATTGCCCCGGATGATGATGGCGTTGAACACGTCGCTGACCGGCGCCAAGGGGCAGCTCTCCGGCACCAGGTGGGGAGCCACATAGGCCGCCTGCTTGCCGTCCGGCAGCCGCAGGGCGTGGCCCAGCAGCTTCACCTGATATCCGGCGGCGGCGGCAATGCCCACGTCCTGACGCTGGATGTTGGAGAGGCCCTCCGTGCTGACGAGCTCCGGGGCCACCTCCTTGCCGAAGGCCAGGTCGGAGAGAATGCAGATCTTGCGGCAGGCGTCGATGCCCTCCACGTCGGCAGTGGGATCCTTCTCGGCGTAGCCCTTCTCCTGGGCCTCCTTCACCGCCTCGGCGCAGGAGATGCCCGCCTTCTCCATCCGGGTGAGAATGTAGTTGGTGGTGCCGTTGAGGATGCCCACGATCTCCTCGATCTGGTTGGTGGCCAGCTCCTGGAACATGGAGCGCAGCACCGGAATGCCGCCGCCCACGCTGGCCTCAAAGAGATAGTTCACATTCCGGGCCTTGGCAATGGCCAGAAGCTCCTTGCCATGGGTGGCCACCAATTCCTTGTTGGAGGTCACCACGTGCTTGCCCGCCTGGAGAGCCCGGCGGGTGAAGTCCAGGGCCACGCCCTTGCCGCCGATGGACTCCACCACCACCTCCACCTCATCATCGTTCTCGATGATGGAGAAGTCCTTGATCATCTTCCTGGCATAAGGACTGTCGGAAAAATCCCGCACGTCCAGAATATATTTGAGGGAGAGCTCCTCGCCCAGCTCCTCGGCCATCTTGGCCCCGTTGAGGCGAAGCACCTCGGCCACACCGGCGCCCACCGTGCCGAAGCCCATAATCGCGATCTTTGCCATAGTAGTTTACGACTCCTTCTCTCTGTCTTAATCGGGCCTCAGCCCGCTAAAATTTCAAATTTCACCACGCCCGCCGCCGCGGAGGCCCGACCGATCAGGTCCTCCAGGGTGATCTCCATCTCCGATGTCTCCGCCGAGATGGTCACCGCTGCGCAGCCGTTGGTGGGAATGCTCTGGTTAATGGTCAGAATATTCGCGCCGGAGGAGGCAAAAATAGAGAGGATGCTGCTCAGCACGCCGGGATTGTCCTTCAGCATGGCGTAGAAGGTGATGATGTGTCCCGCCTTCATGTTGTTGAAGGGCTGAACGGAATCCTTGTATTTATAGAAGGCGCTGCGGCTGATGCCCACCTTCCGGGTGGCGCCCCCTACGGTGGCCGCCTCGCCGGTCTGCAGCATCCGCTTGGCCTCCGCCACCTTGATGAAGATCTCGGGGAGAGCGTCCGCCGCCACAATGTAAAATTTTGTTTTACTGCTCACTTTGTACACCTCCCGCGTGCAGTTGTCTTTGGTGTCTATCAGTGTAGCACACATGTCTTTAATACACAACAGGTAAATTCGAACAATTTTGACAAAGTTTTTGGAAGGAGGATTGCCTACATTGCACAACAGGTGGTGGAAGCTGGCGGTGGGAGGGGCCGTTTTGTACCTGATCCTGCGGTTTTTATTGGCGCCGCTGCTGCCCTTTGTCATTGCGCTGGGAACAGCGGTACTGCTGGAACCGGCGGTGGGATGGTGCCGGCGGCGGCTGCAGCTGCGCCGCAGCTTCGCGGCAGCGGCCCTGACCACGGCGGTATTGGGCGTAGCTCTGGCGGTGCTGGGCTGGGGGGCGGCGCGGCTGTGGCGGGAGGCGGCGGGGTGGCTGGAGACGCTGCCGGAGGCTCTGGAGGCCCTGCCTGCTCTGGTGGAGCGGGGAGAGGCCCGGTATGAGGGATTTCTCCGGTCCTGCCCCCGGGAGGTCCGTACCTGGCTGGAGGACAGCTTGGCCGCCCTGTCCCGGGAGGGTGTGTCCATGGCGGGGGAACTGTCCGGGCGGGCCATCGGATGGGCCTCTGCGGCGGCGGCGGGGCTGCCCCGGGCGGCGCTGTTTCTCTTCACCACGGTGCTGGCCTGCTACCTCACCTCCATGACCTACCCGGAGGTGACGGCCTTTCTCCGCCGCCAGCTGCCTTCACGGTGGCACCGGGCCCTCCACGCCGGGGCAGCCTGCTTTCGCAGCACCTTCTGGAAATGGCTGAAGGCGGAAAGCCTGCTGTGCTTTGTGACCTTTCTCATGCTGCTGCTGGGATTCTGGTACATGGGACTGGAGTACGCCCTGCTGGCGGCGGTGCTGGTGGGACTGGTGGACGCCCTGCCGGTGCTGGGGGCAGGGACGGTGCTGCTGCCCTGGGGGCTCTACCATATTCTGCTGGACAACGTATCCCGGGGCATCGGGCTTCTGGCGTTGTACGCGGCGATTTTGCTGGTGCGAAGCCTCCTGGAGCCCAAGGTAATGGCGGCCCAGGCGGGGCTGCCGCCTCTGACGGCCCTGGCAGCCATGTACCTGGGCTTCTCCCTCTTCGGCGTGGGGGGCATGCTCCTGCTGCCGGTGCTGCTGCTGTTTTTCAAGCAGCTCCAGGACAGCGGTGTCTTCCGCCTCTGGAGATAACCGCCTCCCTGCGGCCGAAGGACAAAAAGGGCCCCTGCGGAAGTCCGTCCCTCCGCAGGGGCTCCTGCGCCAATCGGCGTCAGAATTCCTTTTTCTGATAGATGCGGACGCTGGTCACATAGCACAGCACCATCACCGCGACTGCGGCCAGCAGGGCGCCTCCCGCCCAGAGGAAGGGGTGAAACACCATGCTCTGCACTACATCCTCCAGGGGCGCCCACTCCGCCAGCCGGGAACCGAAGAGCATGAATCCGCCGAAAATCGCCACCCAGACCACCAAAAAGCCGTTGCGGGCTTTTTCCAGACCGAACCGGAAGGCCATCGGGTACATGAGGAACACCATCACCATGGACACCACCAGCACCGCCAGCAGTCCGCCGATGAGATCGGTATATCCCGTCTCCCCGCTGATGAGGCGCTGGGCCACCCCCAGGGCCACACCGTAGAGCACCGCGCCGCCGGAGTAGATAAGGCTCACCAAAAACTTGGCCCCCACCACCTGCCAGTCGTTCACCGGCAGAGTCCGGGCATACCTCCCCCAGCCGCAGCTCTCATCCAGAGACATGCCGCTGAGGGAGTAGAACAGCATCATCCACACCCCGAAGTAGAGAAAGAAGTCGTTCCGCGTGACCAGATTCAACACCGCGTACAGCACTGCGATCATGGGCAGCGTCTTCCTGTAAAGGCTCCATAACCCGCTCAGTTCTTTTCTCAGAAGTCCCCTCATGCCTTTTCCCCCCCGCCATAGAGCTGCATCATCTCGTCAATGCTGGTCCGGTCGATCACCGCGTCCGGGAGCAGCCGCCGGGCCGCCGCGCCGTCCTTCACCAACGCCGCGCTGCCGCCTATGCCGCCGCTGCGCCGCACCAGCACCAGGTCCTCCGGCAGCCGGTCCAGAGCCGCCGCGCTGCCCCGGACCACCGCCGTCTCCTCCAGCAATTCGTCCTTGTTTCGCTGGAAGAGGAGCTTCCCCCGGTGGATGTAGGCAATCTGATCCGCCACCCGTTCCAGGTCTGTGGTGATGTGGCTGGACAGGAGGATCCCGCAGCCCTCATCCTGGATGAAGGTAAGGAAAAGATCCAGGATCTCCCCCCGGACCACCGGGTCGAGGCCGCTGGTGGCTTCATCCATCACCAGGAGCCTGGGGTGGCTGGCCATGGCCGTGGAGAGGCTCAGCTTCATCCGCATGCCCCGGCTGAAATCCTTGATGGGCTTTTTCATATCAAGGCCAAAGGCCTTGCAGTCCTTCCGGAACTTGCCGCTGTCCCAATCCCGGCGGATGCCTGCCAGAATCCGGTCCACCTGGTGGGCGTTGAGACCGCCATAGAAATAGCTGTCCTCAAACACCACGCCCACTTTCTCCAGAGCGCTCCGGTCCCCGGGATCCTTCCCCATCACCCGGATCCTGCCGCCATCGGGGCGGATCACCCCCAAAATAGCCTTGATGGTGGTGGTTTTTCCGGCGCCGTTTTCACCGATAAGCCCCACAATCTCCCCCTCTGGAACCGTCAGGTCCACTTGGTCCAGGGTGAAATCCTTGTACCGCTTCACAAGGCCCTGTACCGCAATCAAATCACTCATACCGATTACTCTCCTTCCAAGAGCAGGTTCAATGTCTCTCGGACCTCCTCCGGTCCGATTCCCCCCAGCCGGGCGGCCTCCAGGGCCTCTGTCAAATGCTCCTCCACCTGCCGCAAGGCCTCCTCCCGGTGCAGCTCCGGGTTCTGCACCGCCACAAAGCTGCCCTTCCCCGGCACGGTGTTCACAAACCCCGCCTGTTCCAAATCCTCGTAGGCCCGCTTGGTGGTGATGACACTGATCCGCAGCTCCTTGGCCAGCGCCCGGATGCTGGGAAGGGCGTCCCCCTCCTTCAGCTCACCGGTGAGAATTTTGGTGCGGATCTGTTCCGTAATCTGGGCGTAAATGGGTACGCCGCTGCTGTTGCTGATATAAAGCTCCATGGGGTCCCCTCTCTTTCAGATTGTACATATCTGATATAGACAGTATATACGCTATGTACACAGTTGTCAAGGGGGAGGCCGAAAATTTTCCTTCTGTCGAACAGACCGGTGCGAAGAGGACGGAGGCGGGGCGGCCTTTTGGGCAAAACCGCTCCGGCGGAGGGAGCGATTGCGACAGGCTGACGGTTGTGCGTAGGCGGAGGCGTGTCGTATAATAAAACAGTAAAAGAGCGGACGCCCGCCTGGCGCCGCAATACAAGAGAGAAAGGACAGTGCCAGTATGGAACGAAAGTATCCCCACCTCTGCGCCCCCATCACCCTGGCGGGGGTGACCTTCCGCAACCGCATGTTCTCCGCCCCCATGGGCGGCACCGACATCACCAACGACGGCTGCATCGGCCCCAAGTCCGCCGCCTTCTACGAGCTGCGGGCCCGGGGCGGCGCCGGGGCGGTCACCGTCAGCGAGTGCATGGTCCATCCCCAGACCGACGGTTCCCACGCCTACCATCTGGACACGGCCATTTTGAACTCCCTGGCCGCTGCCACCTACGCCGCCGACGCCATCCGCCGCCACGGGGCCATGCCCTCTCTGGAGCTGAGCCACTCCGGTATGTACTCCGGCACCTACATGACCGACAAGAGCCGCCAGCACGGCCTCAGTCAGTGGGGGCCCTCCGCCTGCGTGCGGCCCGACGGGGTCCAAGTGGGCGAGCTCACCCGGGAGATGATCGCCGACATCGTGGCGGGCTACGGCAAGGTGGCAGGCCTTGCCAAGCGGGCGGGCTTTGAGATGGTGATGATCCACGGCGGCCACGGCTGGCTCATCAACCAGTTCCTCTCCCCCATGTTCAACCACCGTACCGACGAGTACGGCGGCTCCCTGGAGAACCGCTGCCGCTTCGCCATTGAGGTGCTGAAGGCGGTGCGGGAGGCGGTGGGTCCCCGGTTCCCCATCGAGCTG
The DNA here is from genome assembly GCA_944386975.1 of uncultured Oscillospiraceae bacterium. Lineage (GTDB taxonomy): Bacteria > Bacillota > Clostridia > Oscillospirales > Oscillospiraceae > CAJFPI01. The sequence continues at coordinate 21,362 of CALXDC010000034.1, forward strand.
CGGATCAGCGGCTCCGAGCTGGTGCCCGACGGGTACGATCTGGACGAGGGCTGCCGGATTGCCCAGCAGGTGGAGCCCTACATCGACCTGCTCCACGTGTCGGCGGGCACCTACCAGCGCTCCTTCGGCGACACCCACCCCTCCATGTTCAAGGAGCACGGCTGCAACGTATATCTGGCCGCCGAGATCAAAAAGCACGTGTCCGTCCCCGTGGCCACCTTAGGCGGTCTCAACGACCCCGCCCAGATGGAGGAGATCATTGCCTCCGGCAAGGCGGACGTGGTGTACATGGCCCGGGCCCTGCTGGCGGACCCGGAGCTGCCCCGGAAGGTGACGGAGAACCGGGACGAGGAGATTGTCCGGTGCCTCCGGTGCTTCACCTGCATGGCGGAGCGGGCCGCCACCTCCACCCGCCGCTGCGCGGTGAATCCCCTCATCGGCCGGGAGATGGACGGGGTGGAGGTGTACCCCGCCCCGGTGAAGAAAAAGGTACTGGTGGCCGGAGGCGGCCCCGGCGGCCTCTACGCCGCCTACACTGCCGCCCGGAGGGGCCACCAGGTGATTCTCTGCGAGAAGGAGGGAGAGCTGGGCGGCATCCTCAAAAGTGAGCAGGCCATCCCTTTCAAACACGAGATGTACCAGCTCACCGGCACCTATGAGCGGCTGGCCCGGAAGGCTGGGGTGGAGATCCGGCTGAACACGGAGGTGACGGCGGAGTATGTGGAGAAGGAGCAGGCCGACGCCCTCATCATCGCCGTGGGCTCCACGCCCCTGGTGCCCCCCATCCCCGGCCTCCAGGGGGACAATGTAGTGGTCGTCAACAACTACTATCAGGAGAAGGACAAGGTAACCGACGACGTGGTGGTCTTCGGCGGCGGCCTCGCCGGGTGCGAGTGCGCCGTCCATCTCGGAATGGAGGGCAAGCGGGTCCATCTGGTGGAGATGCGGCCTGAGCTGGCCCCCGACGCCAACGTCCGCCACCGCCCCCTGCTCCTCAAGGAGATCGACAAGTATGTCACCGCCGTCCACACCGGCTGCAAGGGCCTGGAGGTCCGGCCCGACGGCGTCCTGTGCGAGACCACGGCGGGCGAGCAGGTGCTGGTGCCCGGCACCACGGTAATCTGCGCCCTGGGGCAGCGCTCCCGGACCGATCTGGTGGACGCCCTCCGGGACGCCGCCCCCTTCGTCCGGGTCATCGGCGACGCGGCCAAGGTGTCCACCATCACCAACGCCGTCTACTGGGGCTACCACGCCGCCCTGGACATCTGAGCCACAGCCATTCTGAGAAAAAAGGGACGCGCCCTTGCGGAACAGCTCCGCAGGGGCGCGTCTCTCTATGTCGTCTCAGAACTTCAGCCGGAACCGCACGTCTCCCGCGGTGATCTCGTCGCCGCTGCGGAGACGGACGGCCATCTGAAGGGGTTCCCCGTTGACGGCGGTGCCGTTCTGGGACCCAAGATCCTCCAGATACACCGCCCCGTTGGCGGTGAAGACCCGGGCGTGCTGCCGGGAGAGTGCCTGACTGTCGAACAAGATGTCGCAGCCGGGATCCCGGCCCACCGTCAGCTGCTCCGTCAGGAAAAACTCCGTCCGTCCGGAGGCAGGCTGTCCCTCCGGCGTCTCCAAGCGGAGGAAGATTCCCTCCTCCTCCGGCTGCGCCGGGGCTGGGAAAACCGGGGCGGGGACCGCCCGGCGGCGCTTCCGGCGAGAGGCAATCCACAGCAGAAGCAGCACCGCCAGCAGCGCCGCTCCCCCACCGGCGGCAATCCACACCCAGGGGGCCCCCGTCTCCTCCTCCGCCGGAGCGGGGGCCGTGCCGCCGCCGGAGGACTGCTGGGGCGTGCTGTCCGGAAGCTCCTGGGAGGGCGTCTCCTCCACCGGTGCCTCCCCCTCCAGGGCAGGGAAGTCCACATTCCGCTCCGCCCGGCACAACAGGGTCCCGTTGGAGGCGAAGGTGACGGCTACCGCCGTCTCTCCACCCTCGGTCTGGTAGCTCCCCAGATCGAAGCCGGTGACATAGAGGCGTCCCGTCTCCTCCGTCAGCGTCCGGGCGGCCTGATCGGCCTCCGTCTCGTCCGCCGCCTGGAAGCGGCTGCCGCCGCTGGCTTCCACCAGAGTAAACAAGCTCTCCAGGGAGGCCGCGTCTGAGCCGACGCCCAGGGCGTGCACCATCACATCGGAGTTCTCCAGCCGCTGCAGAGTCTCCTCATAGCTCTCCACCCCGTTGGGATCGTACTCCACCGCGTCGGTAAGCACCACCATGCTCCTGAGTTCGCCCCCCTGCCGGGGGATGGCCTCCAGATAGTCCAGCGCCCCCTGGATGCCGCTCTGGAGTCTGGTGCTCCGGGCCTCGTAGGCGAGACCCCCTACCGCCTGGGGCAGCGTCTCCGCCGCCAGCTCCTCCGCCGCCACGGCGAAATCCTCCCCGAAGGTGGCCAGAATGAAGCGGGTGTTCTCCCCCGCCCCCTCCGCCAGCGCCTGGGCAAAGACGGCTACCTCCCCGGCGTAGGCAGGCATGGAGGTGGAGCAGTCCACCAGCAGCAGATAGGTCACCGGCGCTCCCGCCTGGCGCACCGTCTCCATAGCCTGGGAGGCGGGAAAGGTTTGGCCGTCGATTTTGGCCTCCGCCTTGGTGACGGGCTGATCCGTGCCGGAGAGATCCACATAGGCGGTGAGGGTCCGGTCGTACACAAAGGCCCGCACCAGTTCCGCCTGGGGCGCCGCCAGGGCGGCGGAGCCGAAAAGAGGCAGCACCAGGGCCGCGGCCAGCAGATACAGCAGTCGTCTCATAGCTCCTCCTCCACAAATACGGCAATGAGGGAAACGTTGTCGTTGCCCGGCGGCGTGCGGCGGATATGACGCAGCAGCATCAGCTCCACCCATTCCGCCGGTGACGCCGCCTTCAACCAGTCCACCAGCATCTCCTCCTGGTATACATACTCCCAGAAGCCGTCGGTGCAGAGGAGGTAGGCGTCTCCTGCCTGGAGAGCGGCCTCCCCGCTGTCTCCCTTTGCCCCCGGCTTCCCCAATACCCTGAGGAGGCTGGAGCGGTCGTCGTCGTGGTAGATGTCCATGGCGGTAATCTCCCCCGCCAGAAACTTTTTATAGGTCACCGAGTGGTCCCCGGTGACAAAGGCCAGCTTCCCGCCGGAGAAGCGGCAGAGCCGGGAGTCCCCGGTGTGGGCCCACACCGCCTTTCCCTCCCGGATGTCCAGGGCCACGGCGGTGGTCCGCATGTCCTCCTGGCCGGGGGTTTTCTGCCCCTCCATCACCGCCTCGTTGGCCGCCTGGAAAATCTCCTCCATTCCCTCCCGGGTCAGCTCCTCCCGGCCGGCACAGTCCCGGAGAATGCGCTCGGCCGCCAGGGCGGAGGCCACCTCCCCCCGGCTGTGGCCCCCCAGACCGTCGGCCACCACGAAGACGCCCCGGTCCTCCGCCAGCTGCCAGCAAATTCGGTCCTCGTTGTGGGGCCGTCCCCCCCGGTTGGTATATCCATACGCGGAAATCTTCATCATTTACTCCACATCCAGATAGACAGTATTCTGCACCTCGCCCAGATAGATGGCGCTCTTGGGGGGCAGCTTCTCCGGGGCCTCCGGAGCGATCCGCTTGCCGCCGGCCAGGAAGGTGCCGTAGGTGGAGTGGAGGTCCGTGACCACGAACACGCCCTCCCCGGCATCATAGTACACCTGGCAGTGGCGGGAGCTGACGCCGGGGGTGCCGTCCTGGTACACCAGGCGGCAGGTGGCGCTGTCCCGGCCCAGCTGCACCGGCTGGCGGTGGAGCTGCACCACCAGATTGCCGTGCTGGGGCGCGGCGGAGCGCAGCACCGGAGAGGGCTCCTTCACGGGCTGCTGGGCGGCAGCCTGACGGTCCGCCTCGGCCTTCTTCTTTTTGCCGCGGCGGCTGAGCAGAATCACCACCACTACCAGCACCACCACCGCAGCGCCGCCGGCGGCCAGAAGCGCCACGCTCAGCCCGCCGCTCTCCTCCGCCATGGCGTAGGCGATGTTATTGCGCTGGAGCATGGGCAGCAGCTCCTCCACGCTGACGGCGTAGAACAGATTCTGGTCCAGGTTGGACCCGGCGGTGTTCACTCCCAGCACCGCGCCGGTACTGTCGGTGAGGGGGCCGCCGGAGTTGCCGCCGCTGAGGGCCGCGTCGGTCTGGATCAGCTTGCGGCCGGTGCCGCTCTCGGTGAGCAGGCGGCTGATGCTGCCGGTGGTGACGGTGGCGTCGCTCTTACTGTAGGAGGTCACCGCCTGGATGGTCACGTCCGCCGCCAGGGGGTAACCCACGGCGTAGACCTCATCGCCCAGCATCTCCTCCTCCGGCGCCCGCAGGAGGAGCGCGGAGCGCTTGTCCGTGGGGGCCTCCAGCTTGAGAAGGGCAAGGTCCTTTTCCGCATCGTAGTCCACCAGATAGGCCTCCGCCTCGTCCCCCTTGTCAAAGACCACCCGGAGCACGCCGCCTCCCAGGGACTTTCCCGCCAGAATGAAGTCCTCCATCACATGGCAGTTGGTGACGATGTACTGGGGATTCTCCCCCTCTGTGCCCACAAAGAAGCCGGTGCCCCGGAGATAGGTCATCTCCCCGTCCGCGTTGGGCGCTCCGGCGTAGAGGAGAATGATCCCGTCCAGCGCGCCGCGGTCAAAGGCAGCCATGGCCGGCAGGCCCGACGTGAACAGCAAAACCGCCGCCGCCATAGCGGCGAAAAAGATCCGTACTCGTTTCATGTTCTTCTCTCCTATCATTCCTATTTTGCCGATTGGCAGGATATCAGAATGCCGGTGTAGTTGTCCTGCTCCGGCACGCCCTTCTCCAGCACCATGGTCTCCAGCAGGGCACAGCCCTCCTGGGGACTGAGGGACATGGCCTCCAGCAGCTCCGCCGGGCTCAGCACGCCGCTGATGCCGTCGGAGCACAGGAGAAGGGCGTCTCCCGGCTCCAGGGGCAGGGGACGGAGGCTCTGGTCCGCCGTCCGGAGGTCCTGCATCCCCACAAAGGCGGTGAGACGGCGGGCGTCCTCGTGCCCCTCCGCCCGCCCCTTGTCCACGGGCTCCTGCTCCAGCTCCCGAAGGTAGAGGTCGTTGAGGCAGGTGTGCTCCCGGTTGAGCTGGAACACCCCGCCGCAGCGCTTGAGGAAGATGGCGCTGTCCCCCACGCTGATCCAGTGGAGGGCGTTGTCAAAGATCCGCACCGCCACAGCGGTGGTACCGCCCCGGCCCAGGAAGCGTTCAAAAAGCCCGTCGCTGGCGGCGAACACCCCCTCCCGCAGCTGCCGGGGCACATCCCCCTCCGGCCGGATGGCGGAGAAGAGCTGCAGAAGGGCCTCCACGGCCCCCTGGCTGACGGCCCTGCCGTCGGCCATGCCCCCCATGCCGTCGGCCACCACGGCAAAGAGTCCCTCCCGCCGGAGGGCGGCGGCGTCGGAGGCGTTCAGGAGGGCGAAGGAGTCCTCCTGGTCCTCCCGGTCCCCTATGCCCTGGACGTTGGCCGCCTGGAAGCGGAGTCCCCCTCCGCACCGCTCCAGAGAGAGGGTGGATTGGGGCTCCGTCACCCGCCGGGACCGGCGGAACAGCCCGTCAAGGATTCCCATGGTCCTCCTCCTTCTCCCAGGTGAACCGCTCCCCGCACAGGGGCATGAACAGCAGCTTGGTGGCCCCGAAATCGATGATGTCGTAGGCCTGCAGCGGCGTGGCGGCAAAGACCTCCTCCCCGTTGAGGTAGACGATGTTCCGCCCGTCCCCCGGCAGCAGGTTGAAGCGGTTGTTCCGGTCGCTATAGCTGATCTTGGCATGGTTTTCCTGGGAAATGGTCCGGTCACCGGTGATGACGATGTCCATCCGGTCGCCGCGGCCGATGGCGTTGATGCCGCCGTGGATGACGTAGCTCTTGCCCCGGCTGGGGCCCGCCACGCAGGCCAGCCACCCCACCACCGGATCAAAGCCCATCTCCTGCTGCATCATCCCCAGGGTCTTCCCCGCCGCCAGAACGCTGGGACCCCGGGGAGGCATGGTCTCCGCCGGGGGCTCCGGCACCGCCGGGGCGGGGGGCTCGGGGACATAGTCTCTGGGGGGCATGGTCTTCTGAGGAGCCGTCACCGGCGTGGGGGCGTAGCCCCGGGGGGGCATGGTCTTCTGAGGGGCCGTCACCGGCGTGACGGAGAGGGGGGCCGTCCGCTGGGGGGCGGTCACCGGGGTCTGGGACAGGGGGGCTGTCCGCTGGGCCGCCGTCACCGGGGTCTGGGACAGGGGAGCCGTCCGGCCCCCGTCGGCGGTCCGGATGGGGGCGGTGCGGCCCGCCGCCGCCACGGTGATCTGGCGGTTGGTGTTGCAGTAGGGGCAGGTGGGATACTTCTCCGGGTCGTAGAGATGGCCCCGCCCGCATTCAATCTGTGCCATGAAAAAACCTCCTTATCCGAAATTTCCATGTTCAGAAACTGTTTTCCTGTCAAAAGCCGGGATCAATGACCTCATTGCCCCGCCCCCGCAGCTCCAGAGTCTGCAGCCCGGTCAGGGCGGAGAGGGTACTGTAGTTGGTGATGGTCTCCTGATAGTTGGTGATGCTCAGACTTCTGAGCCCGGTCAGATCCGCCAGGGGGCTGATATCCGTAACGACGTCCGTCAGCATATCCAGCTCCACCAGACTGCTCAGCCCCCGCAAGGGCTCCACTGAGGGAAAGTCTCCCCGGATATTCAGCGTGCGCAGCTGATGCAGGCCGGACAGCGGCGTCAGGTCGGACACCTCGCAGGCCAGGTACAGGCTCTGCAGCTGCGTGAGCCCTGCCAGAGGGGAGATGTCCACATAGACGTCCCGCGTACCGCGATCCGATATGGAAAACTCCTGGAGCTTGGTCAGATTCTTCATGAAATCCAGGCTGTCGATCTCCTCAAAGCTGGCGAGATCGAGCACCCGCAGCTCCGTAAGCGTTCCCAGCGGGGACAGGTCGCTGACCGACCCCATGTAACTCTGGCTGGCGCTGTTCATATACAGCTCCTGCAGCCCGGTCAAGCCGGACAGTGGGGAGAGATCGGACAGAGAGGAGAGCCCGGACAGGGACAGATAGGTCAGATGCGTCAGACCGGACAGAGGCGACAAATCCTTGAGTTTCGCCAGTCCGTTCAGATTGAGGCGCTGCAGCTTGGTCATCTTTTGCAGGCCGTCCAGGCTGTCGAGATCCATGGTCAGCTCGTTCCCCCCACACTGCAGCGTAAGCTCCGTCAGATTGGTGAGATCCCGCAGGGGCTCCAGCGTGGTGACCCCCAGCTGTCCATAGAGATAGAGGATGGTCAGCTCCGTCATCCCCGACAGCGGGGACAGATCGGAAACCTGCCCCACCCGCATATTCAGATTCCGGAGCTTTGTCATGCCGGACAGGGGGGACAGGTCGCTGATGTCTCCATAGTTGCGTCCGGTGACGGAAACCTCCAGGTAGGCAAGCTCTGTGAGGGGGGCCAGGGGCGAGAGATCCGTAAGGCCGTAGCCCTCGGTCTGCAGGGACAGCTCCTCCAGACCTGTCAGCGTGCTGAGGGCGGTCAAGTCCCCCACATTGGGTCCCTCCACCCGGAGATATTCCAGTTTGGCCAGCCCCGACAGGGGGGAGAGATCGGAGACCCCCACCCCCCACAGATCCAGCTCCGTCAGATTGGTCAGCCCAACCAGGCCTGAGAGGTCGGTCAGGTCCGGACTATCCGAAACGCGGATGTACTCCAGATTAGTCAAGCCGGAAATGGCGTCCAGGTTGGTGATGCTGGACTGCTCGATCCTCAGCTGATCCAGATTGACCATATACTTCAGATCTTGGATATCCTCATCGGTAAGATTCAAATTTTCCAGATTCAGGGTACGCAGGTCCGTGGAATACTCCTCTCCCTGGATGGTGATGAAGGGCACCTCCGCCTCTATGAGAGGCCGGCGGTCGCCGCCGGAGTCCCCTCCGCCGCCGTCTCCGCCATCTCCGCCGCCGGTGAACAGGACAAGGCTCACCACCAGAGCCACCACCGCCGCCGCCAGCGCGCCGAAGAAAACCGGCTTCTTCTTCACCTTGGCGGTGAGGTCCTCCTTCGTAACCCGGGCGGGGGCCTCCGGAGTTTGCCCCGGCACCTCCACCACCTGCTGGTTTTCAATGGCCTCCAGAAACTCCGCCGCGGACTGGAACCGGTCCTCCGGCTGGACAGCCAGGCCCTTCAAGATGGCCTTGTCTAAATACTCCGGAATTGCGATGCCCAAGGCGGAAATGGGCTGGAGCTCGTCCTTATCCAGCCGCTCCAGGCTCTCCGGCGGCAGGTAGCCCGTGATGGCCGCGTAGAAGCAGGCCGCGCAGGAGTACACGTCGGTGAAGGGGCCCTGGCGGCTTCTCCGGATGTACTGTTCCTTGGGGGCGTAGCCCACCTTCAGGATCACGTCCAGGCTCTTGGACTTGTCCCCGATGGAGTACCGGGCAGAGCCGAAGTCCAGCAGCTTCACCATGCCGTCCTTGGTGATATAGATGTTGTCCGGGGTCACGTCGCGGTGGATGAAGCCCTCCTGGTGGACCGCCGTCAGGGCCCGCAGCACCGGGATCATCACATTGCAGGCATCCTCCACACTGACCTTCCCGCCCTGGTTGGCAATGTAGGTCTTGAAGGAGATGCCCTCGATGTAGTCCATGACGAAGTAGGACGTCTCGTTTTCGTCAAAGTAGCTGGTCACGCCGGCGATGTTGGGGTTGCCGATGAATTTGGCCAGGGTCCGGGCCTCCTCCATGAACCGCTCCGCCCCGTAGGTGAAGGCCTCGCTCTTGCTCTCCATGGCCACCGACACGGTGGTACCGATGCGGGTGGCGATGTCGTTGGGCATGAACTCCTTGATGGCCACCTTGGCGTTCAGCTGGGTGTCCAGGGCCAG
>CALXDC010000035.1 GCA_944386975.1 uncultured Oscillospiraceae bacterium
AACCTCCCAAAACGGCAGAAACACCGCACTTTCGTGCGGTGTTTCTGCTGTGCATCTTTTTTATCTACACATTTTGGTACGCCCGACTGGACTCGAACCAGCGGCCTTTAGAGTCGGAGTCTAACGCTCTATCCATCTGAGCTACGGGCGCATATGCGGGCCGCCGGACCAAAATCCGGAAACCACTTCTTATTCCCTGGTCAAAACCGTCTTTCAAACGGCAAGTGATAGTATACCTCATTTCTTTCCTTCTGTAAAGAGCTATTTTCATAAATCTTACAAAATTTTTTGCCGCCTCCCCTTCCACAAAATATTTTTGTCCTGCGTCCAAAAAAGATTGTTAAAAAAATTGACAAGTGCCTGGAAATCGTGTATCATATATCTGTTTGATACGAACGTCGATTTTGGTTCGCGATCTGCGCAGGCAGAAGGCCGGTTTGCGCTGTTCCACAGGAGGAAACCATGAAAAAGCAACACGTCTCCGAGGCGGTCATTCGCCGTCTCCCCCGCTACTACCGCTATCTGGACGATCTCCACTCCAAGGGCGTCGTCCGCATCTCATCCAACTCCCTGGGAAGCCGCATGGGGATCACCGCCTCCCAGATCCGGCAGGACCTCAGCTGCTTCGGCGAGTTCGGCCAGCAGGGCTATGGCTACAATGTCAAGGAGCTCCGCTCCGAAATCGGCCGGATTTTAGGCGTGGACAACCGGCACAGCATCGTAGTGGTGGGCGTGGGAAACCTGGGCCATGCTCTGATGCAGAACTTCCACTTCGGCGATATCGGCTTCTCCCTGGACGCCGCCTTTGATGTCTCCCCCAGTCTCATCGGCACCACCATCAACGGCGTGAAGGTGCTGGATCTCAGCCAGCTGGACGACTACTGCAGTCAGCACCTGCCTGACGTGGCCATCCTTACCGTGCCCCAGTCCGCCGCCCAGGCCACCATGGACCGGCTGGTGGAGCTGGGGGTCCGGGGCTTCTGGAACTTCACCAACAAGGAGGTCAGCAGTGAGAAGGAGGACGTGCAGGTGGAGAGCGTCCACTTTGCCGACAGCCTCCTCACCCTGAGCTACCGCATCAGCAAGCGCTGAGAGGAGGTCCCCTATGAAAAGGCGTATCCCCGCTCTGGTGTTGACTCTCCTTCTTGCTCTGGGGGCCGTCGCAGCCGCCGAGGATCCCCTGGTCACCCTCTCCTATTTAAAAGAGCAGTTTACCTCCGCCTTTGCCAAGCAGGTGGAGGAGCTGGGGGATCAGGCCGCCGCTCCGCTATGCAACAGCGCCTTGGACCAGGCCGCCGCGGCCGTTTCCGGCGCCTCTGTCTATCAGAATCTGGCAAAGCAGCCCACGGAGGCCTCTTTGAAGCAGGGGGATACCCTGACAGGCCCCACCGGCTTTGCCCTGCTGCCCCTGTCCGGGTCCGTCACCGTCTCCTTTGACGGAGCCGTGGTGGATGTGACCGACGGCGTGGAGATTCGCTCCGGCAGCGTCCTTGCCGCCAAGCACCGGTATCTGGTGGCGGAGAACACCCTGGCCGCCTTCACCGTCACCTCCCAGACCGCCGTGGTCCAGTACGAGGGCTATTACGCCTGCACCCCCTCCTCCTCCACAGTGGACTATGTGGCCATGGCCGACGCGCTGAAGCTCCTCCATCTCTTCCAGGGCAGCGACACCGGCTACGGAAACGGCTACAACCTGGAGCAGTACCCCACCCGGATGCAGGCCCTTGTCATGTTCATCCGGGTGCTGGGAGAGGAGGAGGAGGCCCTGGCCTGCACCAGCCCCTGCCCCTTCACCGACATCACCTGGGGCCACAGCTACGCCGCCTACGCCTATGAGAAGGGCTACGCCGTGGGCTATGGCGATGGCCGCTTCGGGGCCAATAACACTGTGGACGCCACCTCCTACATGGAGTTCCTTCTCCGAGCCATGGGCTATAGCAAGGCCGGTGTGGACGACTGGTCCACCGCCATGGAGCGAGCCGCGGATCTGGGAGTCATCACCGCCGGGGAGCGGGAGGCCATCGCCGCCATGCCCTTCCACCGCTCCCAGGTGGTGTACCTCTCCTACCGGGCATTGGAGGCCACCCTCCCCGACGGCGCTACCCGCCTCAGCGACCGGCTGATCCGGGACGGGGTCTTCACCTCCGCCCAGCTCAGCAAAGCCCGAGAACTGGTATCCGACATCCGGCTGGGCTGATCTCCGGGAACCATTGCGCCCTTTGCGCATACTATGAACTGAGCCTGTGATCGCGGGCACGCAATTTTGAGGAGGTTCTTGTATGTGCAACAATAACGGCATCCTGGGCGGCGGCAACTGCTGCTGGATCATCATTCTGCTGGTCATCCTGTTCTGCTGCTGCGGCAACGGAAGCGGCAGCGGCTGCGGCTGCGGCGGCAGCATCTGCGGCGGCGGCAATTCCTCCTGCTGCTGAGGAACGCCCCCATACAAAGGACATACAACGAGGGCCTCCGGAGCAATCCGGAGGCCCTTTTGTCTGTCGGAAAAGCGGCGCTCCCTCTTCTTCGGCAAACTGCCGAAAAACCCGGGGGTCCCTCTCCCCTTTTCCCTCCCCCCTCCAGTCGGAAAGCCCTCAACCCCCCGCCCGGCAACGTCCCGGCCCACTGGCCAAAGACACCAAAGCCCTCCGCCCCGCCCCCTCTTTTTGCTCTTGACAACCTCTTCTAGGTGCTATACTATATATCTGGATTTTTCCAAAAAAGCAACACAAGATATAGTAGCAGGAGGAGCCTTCTATGAGCATCGAGAAGCTGAAGAAACGGGACGGACGTCTGGTGGACTTCGACGAGACGAAGATTGCCGCCGCCATCAACAAGGCCTTTGAGGCCACCTACAAGCCCGGCTACGAGGCGGTGGCCCGGGAGCTGGCCCGGGACGTGGTGTCCGTTTTGGAGGTGGAGGGGCTGGAGAGCCCCGATGTGGAGCACGTCCAGGACATTGTGGAGAAGGTGCTCATGGACAGCGGCTACGTCCAGACCGCCAAGGCCTACATCCTTTACCGCAACGAACGCAGCCGCGCCCGGGAGATGAACACCCGGCTGATGAAGGTCTATGAGGACATCACCTTCTCCGACGCGGTGGACAGCGACGTGAAGCGGGAGAACGCCAACGTCAACGCCGACACCGCCATGGGGGCCATGCTGAAGTACGGCAGCGAGGGGGCCAAGCAGTTCTATCAGATGTTCCTCCTGAAGCCGGAGCACGCCAAGGCCCACCGGGAGGGGGACATCCACATCCACGACCTGGACTTCTACGCCCTCACCACCACCTGCTGTCAGATCGATATCAAGAAGCTCTTTGCCGGTGGCTTCTCCACCGGCCACGGGTGCCTGCGGGAGCCCAACGACATCGCCTCCTACTCCGCCCTGGCCTGCATCGCCATCCAGTCCAACCAGAACGACCAGCACGGCGGTCAGTCCATCGTCAACTTCGACTACGGCATGGCCGACGGCGTGCGGAAGACCTACGAGCGGTTGTACACCAAGAATCTCAGCAAGTTCCTTATGCTGGAGCTGGACATCGACGACCCGGAGGCGGAGCTGAAGGCGCTCCGGGAGAAGCTGTTCCAGGATACCGGCCTCTATCCCCGGCTGGCGGGGGACGGGGCCTACCAGGCGGCGGAGCTGCCGCTACTGACGGCGCGGTACGGAGACGAGGCCCTCATGAAGAAGGCCCAGGAGAAGGCGCTATATTTTGCCGAGAAGGAGACGGACCGGGCCACCTATCAGGCCATGGAGGCCTTCATCCACAACCTCAACACCATGCACTCCCGCTGCGGGGCCCAGACCCCCTTCTCCTCCATCAACTACGGCTGCGACACCTCCCCCGAGGGGCGGATGGTGATGCGGAACATCCTCCTGGCCACGGAGGCGGGCCTCGGCCACGGGGAGACCCCCATCTTCCCCATCCAGATTTTCCGGGTGAAGGAGGGGATCAACTACAACAAGGAGGACCCCAACTACGACCTCTTCCGCCTGGCCTGCCGGTGCAGCGCCAAGCGGCTCTTCCCCAACTTCGCCTTCATCGACGCCCCCTACAACCTCAAATACTACGACCCCAACCGTCCCGAGACGGAGATCGCCTACATGGGCTGCCGCACCCGGGTCATCAGCAACGTCTACGACCCCACCCGGGAGCAGTGCAACGGACGGGGCAACCTGAGCTTCACCTCCATCAACCTCCCCCGCATCGCCATCAAGGCAAAGGGGGATCTGGACACCTTCTTCGACGAGCTGGACAGCAAGATGGACCTGTGCATCGACCAGCTGAAGGACCGCTTCGAGATTCAGGCCCGGAAAAAGGTGTACAACTTCCCCTTCCTCATGGGCCAGGGGGTGTGGCTGGACAGCGAGAAGCTGGGCTGGAACGATGAGGTCCGGGAGGTGCTGAAGCACGGCACCCTGTCCGTAGGCTTCATCGGCCTTGCCGAGACTCTGGTGGCCCTCACCGGGGAGCACCACGGCCAGAGCGAGCGCAGCCAGCGGCTGGGTCTGGAGATCATCGCCCGGATGCGGGCCCGGATGGACGAGGAGTGCACCAAAACGGGGCTCAACTTCTCCCTCCTGGCCACTCCCGCTGAGGGCCTCAGCGGCCGGTTTGTCCGGATGGACAAGAAGCGCTTCGGGGAGATCCCCGGCGTCACCGACCGGGACTTCTACACCAACAGCTTCCACATCCCCGTCTACTTCCCCATCACCGCCTTCGAGAAGATCAAGAAGGAAGCCCCCTACCACGCTCTCACCAACGCCGGCCACATCAGCTACGTGGAGATGGACGGCGACCCCCTGAAGAATCTGGACGCCTTTGAGAAGGTAATCCGCTGCATGAAGGAGGCCGGGGTGGGCTACGGCAGCGTGAACCATCCGGTGGACCGGGACCCCTGCTGCGGCTACACCGGCATCATCGACGACGTGTGTCCCGGCTGCGGCCGCCGGGAGAACGACGGCAACAAGCCCTTTGAGCGGATCCGCCGGATCACCGGCTACCTGGTGGGCACCATGGACCGCTGGAACGACGCCAAGACCGCCGAGGAGGCGGCCCGGGTAAAGCACGGCATCCTGTAAGGAGGGGCTCCATGCGGATCTACGGTCTTGTCCAGGATTCCATCGTGGACGGCCCCGGCTTTCGCTTCGTCTGCTTTGTCCAGGGTTGTCCCCACCACTGTCCCGGCTGTCACAACCCCGACTCCCACGACCCTCAGGGGGGCCGGGAGATGACGGCGGAGGAGGTTATCCGGGAACTGCTCCAAAACCCCCTCACCGACGGCCTCACCCTCTCCGGCGGAGAGCCCATGGAGCAGGCGGCGGACTGCTGCCGATTGGCGGACGCCGCCCATGAGCACGGTCTCAACGTCTGGAGCTACACCGGCTACACCTTCGAGCACCTCCTCATACACGGTACCGAGGACCAGAAGGCCCTCCTCCGCCGTCTGGACGTGCTGGTGGACGGGCCCTTCCTCCTTGCGGAGCGGACGCTGTCCCTCCCCTGGCGGGGAAGCCATAACCAGCGGCTCATCGACGTACCGGCGTCCCTGGCCGCCGGAGAAGCGGTACTGCTGCCCTGAGGCAGCAGAAGATACAGCAGGTCAGAAGATTGAAGGCGCTGTGAATCACCGCCGCTCCAAGGGGCGTGGCCGCCGCCGCAGGCGGCGGGACAAGGAGCCACAGGGGCAGCAGCACCGCCGTTCCTACACAGTTGAATCCTAAATGGGCCAGGGCTACCGCCCTGGCCTCTCTCGTTCCGGTCAGGGAGGCCAGAAGGGCCGTGGCGCAGGTGCCGATGTTCTGGCCCATGAGCAGGGGGGCCACCGCCGTCACCGGCACCTGCCCGGCGGCGCAGAGGCCCTGCAAAATCCCCACCGCCGCTCCGGAGCTCTGGAGCACCGCCGTGGTGCCCGCCCCGATGAGGAGGGCGGTCAGGGGGTCCGCCGCCGCCGACAGCAGCGCCCGAAAGCCGGGGCTCTCCCCCAGAGGAGCCGCCGCCGAGGCCATCAGGTCCATGCCGGTGAGGAGGAGGGCAAAGCCCACCGGCCACCGCCGCCCCCGGAGGAGATAGAGCAGCGTGGTCCCCAGCAGCAGAGCCGTCCGCACCCCGGCAAGGGAGGGAGCGGAGAGGTTCAGCCACTGGAGCCAGGCGGTGACGGTGGTGCCCACGTTGGCCCCCATGATGACGGGGAAGCTCTCGGCAAGAGGGCGGCCCAGGGAGGCCAGCAGCACCGTCACCGCCGAGGAGGACTGGAGGGCCGCCGTGGTGAGGAGCCCCAGGAAAAAGCCCCGGCGGCCGCTCTGGAGGGTTCCCGCCAGCCGCACCCCCAGCCCCCCCAGCTCCTCCCCCATGAGGCCCACCCCGAAGAGAAACAGGGCCACCCCCGTCAAAAGCATCAGCGCCGCCTCCATATCATCCCCCCTCTCCAAAGCCTATGCCGCCGCTGGAAAAACAGACCGGGGATTGACAAGAGGACAGGAAAGAGGTACCCTCGAAGGGAGGCGATTTCCACTTTGATTTTTTCAAACCAAGGAGGTTTTTGTGATGAACGTCTACACATCTCTTGACCAGCTGGTGGGCCGCACCCCCCTGCTGGATTTGCAGCGCTATAGCGCCCGTCTGGGGCTGAAGGCCCGACTGCTGGCCAAGCTGGAGAGCTGGAACCCCGCCGGCAGCGCCAAGGACCGGGTAGCCCTCCGGATGATCCAGGACGCGGAGGAGAAGGGGCTTCTCACCCCCGGTGCCACCATCATCGAGCCCACCAGCGGCAACACCGGCATCGGCCTTGCCGCCATGGGCATCCACCGTGGCTACCGGGTGGTGCTGACCATGCCGGAAACCATGAGCGTGGAGCGGCGGAACCTGCTGGCGGCCTACGGGGCGGAGCTGGTGCTCACCGAGGGCAAAAAGGGCATGGCCGGGGCCATTGAGAAGGCGGAGGAACTCCACCGGGAGACCCCGGGCAGCCTCCTGGCGGGTCAGTTCGTGAACCCCGCCAACCCCGCCGCCCACTACGCCTCCACCGGTCCGGAGATCTGGACGGATACCGACGGCCAGGTGGACATCCTGGTGGCGGGGGTGGGCACCGGCGGCACCCTCAGCGGCACCGGCAAGTACCTCAAGGAGCAAAAGCCCGAGGTCCGGGTGATTGCGGCGGAGCCCGCCGCCTCCCCGGTGCTCAGCGGCGGCAAGGCCGGTCCCCACGGCCTCCAGGGCATCGGCGCAGGCTTTATCCCGGAGAATATGGACATGTTCCTCTGCGACGAGGTCCTCACCGTCACCGAGGAGGACGCCTACGCCGCCGCCCGGGCCCTGGTGGAGAGCGAGGGGGTCCTGGCGGGCATCTCCGGAGGCGCTGCCCTGTGGGCTGCCGCCCAGGTGGCCGCCCGCCCTGAGAATGCAGGCAAGTGCATCGTGGCAGTGCTGCCGGACACCGGCGAGCGGTACCTCTCCACCCCCCTCTTTGCCAAGTGAAGCCTTGCCCCGACGGCAGAAAGTATGGTATGATAGGCACAACAAACTGACCGACAGGAGGAACCTCTATGATCTACGATTTTGACCGGGTGGTGGACCGCAGCGCCACCGCCGCCGCCAAGTACGACGAGCGGGTGAAGAACTTCGGGCGGGAGGATGTGATCCCCCTGTGGATCGCGGACATGGACTTTGTCACCGCCCAGCCCATCGTGGACGCCCTCACCGCCCGGGCCAGGGAGGGCATCTGGGGCTACACCTCCCGGCCCGCCTCCTACTTCGAGGCCATCTGCGACTGGCAGGCGCGGCGGAACCACTGGCGGCCGGACCCCGCCTGCTGCAGCCACGCCTTAGGGGTAATCCCCGCCATCGGGTCCATGATCCAGTACATGACGGAGAAGGGGGACGGGGTGCTGATCCAGTCCCCGGTGTACGGCGACTTCTTTGACATCGTCCGGGACAACGGCCGCCGGGTGGTGGAAAACCGCCTGGTGGAGGAGGGGAACGGCAAATGGCGGGTGGACTTCGCCGACTTTGAGGAGAAACTGAAGGACGTGAAGATGTTCCTCCTCTGCAATCCCCACAACCCCCTTGGCCGGGTGTGGAGCCGGGAGGAGCTGGAGACCATGGCGGGCCTCTGCCGGAAGCACCATGTGATTCTCATCTCCGACGAAATCCACTCCGACCTGGTCTTCGGCAAGCCCCACATCCCCGCCGCCAGCCTCTCTCCGGAGGCGGCAGCCTCGGTGATCACCTGCATCTCCGCCACCAAGACCTTCAACATGGCGGGCCTCCAGGCCTCCACCACCGTGTTCCCCACGGTGGAGATGAAAAACCAGTTTGACCGGTTCTGGCGGAATCTGGAGATTCATCGGAACAACGCCTTCAGCCTCATCGCCATGGAGACCGCCTACCGGGAGGGGGAGGAGTGGCTGGAGCAGCTGAAGGAGTACCTCATGGGGAACTTCCGGTATGTGAAGGACTTCATCGACCAGCATGTCCCGGGAATCACGACCTTTGTTCCCAAGGCCACCTACCTCATGTGGCTGGACTGCCGCGGTCTCGGCATGGACCAGGAGGAGCTGGTCCGGTTCATGATCGAGAAGGCGGGCCTGGGCCTCTCCAACGGCCGCGGCTTCGGGCTGGACGGCTTCATGCGGCTCAACGCCGCCTGCCCCCGGTCCATTCTGGAGAAGGCCATGGGACAGCTGGCCGCCGCCGTGGCCGCCCGGTAACGGAGCGATACAAAACCGGAGGGCCCCGACGTCCCTCCGGGCACCTGCGAAAACAGCGCCGCTTCCGCGGCGCTGTTTTGTTCTGCCTTTTATAAAATAACCCGCTCCCGGTCCGGGTGCTCGCCGGACCAGCCGGTCTCCTCCATCCCCCGCAGCCGCTCCACATCGGAGGGCTCCAGCGCAAAGGAGAAGAGGTCCAGATTTTCCGCCATTCGCCTGGAGTCCGAGGACTTGGGCAGAGGCATCACCCCCAGCTCCAGGGCAAAGCGCAGGCAGATCCGGGCCGGGGAAACCCCATACTTCTCCCCCAGCTCCGCCAGCAGCGGATGACCGGTCAGCCGCATCCGCCCCAGGGGGCTCCAGGCCTGGACGAGAATGCCCTCCCGGCGGCAGAAGTCCACCGTCTCCGCCTGGAGATACCCCGGATGAAACTCGATCTGGTCGATGGCCGGGGGCACGTTGGCCGTCACAAAAAGGCTCTCCAGGTGGTGGGGCAGGAAGTTGCTGACCCCGATGGTCTTCACCATCCCCTGGTCTCGCATCTCCTCCATGGCCCGCCAGGTCTCCCGGTCCAGCCGCTGCCAGTCCGGGTCGTCGGGGGTCCGCTTGGGCCAGTGGATCAGCAGCACGTCCACATAGTCGACCCCCAGCCGCCGGAGGCTCTCCTCCGCCGACGCCCAGGCCCTGTCGTAGCCCAGCTCCGTTTTCCAGATCTTGGTGGCCACCTGCCACGCCTCCCGGGGATACCGCCTCAGGGCCCGGCCTACCGCCTCCTCGTTGCCGTAGAAGGCGGCGGTGTCGAAATACCGGTAGCCCGCGGCGTAGGCGGCAGCCACCGCCTCCTCCCCAGCGGCCTTGTAGGTGCCGTAGCCCACCGCCGGCAGCGCCGCGCCGTCCCGGAGGATCATCTTCTGTTCGTCCCTCATGGCTCTCTTCCTTTCTCCTCCCAAATCTCCCGAGGCTTCTCCCGGAAATACAACGTCACCGTGGTGCCCCGGTCCACGGCGCTCTCCAGAGACAGCTCCGCCCCGTGGCTCATGGCTCCGTGCTTGACGATGGACAGTCCCAGGCCTGTGCCGCCGATCTCCTTGGAGTGGCTCTTGTCCACCCGGTAAAACCGCTCAAACACCCGGCTCTGGTGGGCCGGCGGAATGCCGATGCCGGTGTCCCGCACCGACAGCCGCACACCGGAGACGGTGTGGAGGACGCTGACCTCCACGCTGCCCCGCTCCTTGTTGTATTTGATGGCGTTGTCGCAGAGGTTGTAGATCATCTCGTCCAGGATCTTCGGCACCCCCCGCACCACGGCGGCGCCGCCGGTGAGCTGCAGCCGGATCTCCCGCCGCTCCGCCTCCGGCTCCAGCCGCCGCAAAATCCGGGCGGAGAGG
This sequence comes from uncultured Oscillospiraceae bacterium, assembly GCA_944386975.1. Classification (GTDB taxonomy): domain Bacteria; phylum Bacillota; class Clostridia; order Oscillospirales; family Oscillospiraceae; genus CAJFPI01. The sequence continues at coordinate 10,098 of CALXDC010000035.1, forward strand.
TCATAGAGGTCCACCTCCTCCCACTCATAGCCCCGGCCCTCATCCAGCTCCGAGAGCTTGATGATGTCGTTGACCAGTACGATGAGCCGCTGGGCCTCGTCGTAGATGGTGGTGGAGAAATCCGCCACGTCCGCCGCCGCCACCGTGCCGCTCTTCATCAGCTCGGCAAAGCCGGAGATGGAGGTGAGGGGCGTCTTCAGCTCGTGGGACACGTTGGCGGTGAACTCCCGCCGCAGCCGCTCCCGCTCCGTCTGCTCCGTCACGTCCAGAATCACAATCACCGCGCCGATGACGCTGTCCCCCTGGGTGGCGGGATTGGCCATCATCTGATAGCTGCGGCTGTCGTCCTGAATGGTGCAGCTGCTGTGCTCCCCGGCCAGGGCCCGCTCCACCATCTGGCGGAAATCCTCGGACCGGTTAAGGTATAGCACGCTGTCCCCCGCCCGGGGTGTGGGCAGCCCCAGCATCTGGAGAGCCGCCCCGTTGTAGGTAAGCAGCCGGGTGGCGCTGTCCACCACCAGAAAGCCCTCGCTCATGTTCTCGGTGATGAGCCGGAATTCCTCCTTCTGCTGGTTTGCCTGCACCAACTGCTCGTTGATGGTCCGCCGCTGGCGCACCAGCCGCTGCAGCAGAGGCTTCAGCTCCTCATAGATCCCCGGGTCCGCCGGGTGATCCAGATCCAGGTTATTCAGAGGCTCCACAATGGCCCGGGACAGCCCCATGGCCAGCATGGCCGAGAGACCCACCGCCGCAATGGCAATGGCCGCCACCGGCCCCAGGACGCTGCCCAGCAGGGCGGGCACGTTGAGATAGACGGCGGACAGCCGCAGCACTGCGCCGCTGGGAAGACGGAGGGCGTAGTAGTAGGTCCGCTCCCCGGTGGTGGCGGAGGTCCGCTCGCTGCTGCCCTCGCCGGAGGACAGGGCCTGGCGTACCTCCTCCCGGCCGCTGTGGTCCTCCATCTCCTCCGCCTCTCTCTGGCTGTCGAAGAGGACCACACCGTCGGAGGCGATGAGGGTTACCCGACTGCCGCTGCTCACCAGCACCGGCACCGGATCCCCCGGCTGCCAGTCCGCCAGCTCCTCGGCCATGACCCGTGCCTCCTCCGCCAGAGACTGAACCGCCTGGTCCCGCAGGTGACGGTACACCACCCCCAGGATGAGAGCCGCCGCCACCACCACCGCCGACAGAGCCACCACACAGATGGAGCGGAAAATCCGCCTATACATGGTCCCGCTCCCCCAGCTTGTAGCCCACGCCCTTCACCGTCTCAATGCAGCTGCCTGCCTCCCCCAGCTTCTGGCGGAGCTTGCGGATGTGGACGTCCACCGTCCGGGTCTCCCCGTCGAAGGTGTAGCCCCACACCGTCTCCAGCAGGGCGTCCCGGGTCAGCACATTGCCGCCGCTGCGGAGGAAGAGATGGAGCAGCTCATACTCCTTGTGGGTCAGCACCACGTCCTCCCCGTCCACCTGGATGATGTGCTTGGCGGGGCAGAGATAGATACCGCACCAGCGGTACTCCTCCGGCTCCTTGGGCTGCTGGGTCCGCCGGAGCACTGCCCGGATGCGGCTCATCAGCTCCATCATGCCGAAGGGCTTGGCCACGTAGTCATCGGCCCCCAGGTCGAGACCGGTGACCTTGTCGTACTCGCTGCCCTTGGCCGTCAGCAAAATCACCGGCAGCGCGGCGGTGCGGGCGGAGGCCCGCAGCTTTTTCAGGATGGACAGGCCGTCCTCCTGAGGCAGCATGATGTCCAGCAGCAGCAGCTGCGGCACCTCCTCCTCCAGCGCGGCCCAAAAGGCGTCCGGCGCCGCAAAGCCCGACACCTGAAATCCCTCCTTGCTCAGGGCGTACTCCACCAGCTTGCGGATGTTTCCGTCGTCCTCTACCAAATAGATCATAGCGGTCCTCCCTGTCCGTCGTTTCTCCCATTATATCGAGGTTTCGCCGCCATTGCAACGGGAAACCCGATCCTATCCTCCCATCCTACCACCGCCGTGTAAATTGCAGGAGACCGAATATGTTAAGCGCATGTAAAGTTTTCAGAAAAACAGGGACCACCGCCTGCGCGGTGGTCCCTGTAGGGTCCGTCCTCTGCTCTTTTTACTGCTCCCGGGGGGAGGTGATCTCCTGCATCAGATCCCGCACGTCCTGGATGCCCTCCATGTCCAGCGTGTAGTGCATCCATTTCCCCTCCTTCCAGGCACGGACGATGCCCGCGTCGGTGAGAATCTTCATATGATGAGACAATGTGGGCTGGCCGATCTTCAAGACCTCCAACAGCGCATAAGCACACTGTTCTCCATTTCGCAGCATGTCCAGGATCTTGAGCCGGTTGGGGTCGCAAAATGCCTTGAACACGCGGGCGTTTTTTTCATGCACTGTCATGACTGTCTCTACTCCTCCCAAATTTGTCCAGTTTTACCTTCCTATTATATGCAACTCTTCCTCCTCTGTCAATTGGGATTTTTTGGTAAAGTGCAAAAAAATAATTTCGCGCCGTATTTTCTGCATCTCTCCCCCTCTTTCCCACTGTCCCCGGATTGGATTGTGGCTTTTTTGGCATATTTCAGAAAACCCTGCCACTTTTCTCTCCTTTAACTCTCAGCGGCCTCCCCGTCCCTCACCGGGACTCCTTCCAGGATAGATTCCCAAGTTTCCCTGGTATTATTCTCCTGCCGTCAAGTCATTGTAAGACAAATAAATCCATATATCGACTGCTGCCATTCTCCAGACTACAGACCGCCTTGTCAATGGCGGGAGGCCGGATTCTTTCCGCCTTGACCGGAGGGAACGCACATTTTTCAAATTACACGGGCAGTCGTTCTTCCCCTGTACGCCTTGAAATTTGTAACCGAATTGTCAGGAAGCCCTTGCAGGGACCGGGCCTCCCCGGAAGCGTCCGGCGGGTCTGCCGCCCAGACCGTCCAAATCAACCACCGCTCCTTGTCAGAACGCCGCCAATAACCGGCCTGTCGAAAAAGTCTAAACAACGGGCGAGTGCCACCTGAAAAAAGAAAGAGCCTCCGGTCTCCCGGAGGCTCTCTTTTTTTCAGGCAGATTACATGGCGGCCACAGCATCGGCCAGCTCCTCCAGCTGCTGGAGGGTATCCTCCTTCACTGCGGAGCAGATGGTAACGGTCTTGTCGCAGATCTCCACATTCTTCATGGCGGAGAAGAGCTCCTTCATCACCCGCAGGGCGGAGGGCGCCCAGGTGCCGTTCTCCACCAGGGCCACCTTCCGATTCTGGTAGGTCTTGGCCTTCAGGTGGTGGAGGAAGTCCTCCATGGGCAGGAACAGCCCGCCGTCATAGGAGGCGGCACAACAGACCATCTTGCTATAGCGGAAGGCGTCCTCCACGCATTCGGCCACATCGGTGCGGCACACATCGGCGGCCGCCACCGTCACGCCACGCCGCTCCAGCATCTCCTTCAGGGCCAGAGCGGCCTTTGCGGTGTTGCCGTGGATAGAGGCGTAGGCCAGAAAGACCCCCTCGGTCTCCGGACGGTAGCTGCTCCAGATGTCATAGAGATTGATGTAATAGCCCAGGTTCTCCTTCAGGATAGGGCCGTGGAGGGGGCAGATCATGGCGATGTCCAGTCCCGCGGCCTTCTTCAGAAGGGCCTGGACGGAGGCGCCGTACTTGCCCACAATGTTGAAGTAGTAGCGCCGGGCCTCGCAGGCCCAGTCCTCCTCGGTATCCAGGGTGCCGAACTTGCCGAAGCCGTCGGCGGAGAAGAGGACCTTCTCACTGGATTCATAGGACACCATGGCCTCCGGCCAGTGGACCATGGGGGCCAGGACAAAGGTGAGGGTGTGGCTGCCGAGATTCAGGGTGCTGCCCTCCTTCACCTCCACGGTGCGGCCCTCCAGATCAAAGGTGAAGAACCGGCGGATCATGGCAAAGGTCTTGGCGTTGCCCACGATCTGCATATTGGGGTACTTGTCCGCCAGCAACTGAATATTGGCGGCATGGTCGGGCTCCATGTGGTGGACCACCAGATAGTCCGGGGTCCGGCCGTTCAGCTCCCGCTCCAGGTTCGCAAGCCACTCCTCGGTAGCCCGGCGGTCCACGGTGTCCATCACCGCCACCTTCTCGTCCAGAATCACGTAGGAGTTGTAGGACACGCCGTTGGGGACAGGGTACTGACTCTCGAAAATGTCGATGGTCTTGTCGTCCACGCCCACATAGCGAATGGACTCGGTCACAAATACATCTTTCATGGTATGGTTCTCCTATCCTTTTATATTTCTATCTTCGGCCAGAAGTATACACATTTTTCCCTCTTTTGTCCATAGGCGGCGCTACCAAATTTCCGCACTTTTCTTAAAAAAACTTGTATATTCCCCATTTTTCAAGGCTAAAACAGAGTCATTTGGCTGGTCTCCGCCATGCCGGCAAAGGCCCCCAAGTTCTTCAGCTGCTCGATATGGGTCTTACTGAGCTTGTTGCAGCAGGTGGAAAACTCCTCGATGGAGACAAACTGCTGGCCCTTCCGCTTCTCCACGGTATCGAGGGCCGCCGACTCCCCCAGGCCCCGGACAGAGATGAAGGGGGGCAGCAGTCCCTCCTCCACCACCAGGAACTTGGTGGCGTCGGAGCGGTAGATGTCGATGGTCTCGAAGTGGAAGCCACGGAGGTAGAACTCGTAGCAGACCTCCAGCGTCTTGGCCAGATCCTCCTCCACGGCGGCGGCGTCCTTGTTGTTCTCGATCTCCCGGATCTTCCGCTTCACCGCCTCCAGGCCCGCGCAGCAGTACTCCGCGTCAAAGGCCTTGGCCCGGACGGTGAAGAAGGTGGCGTAGAAGGCCAGGGGTTTGTGGACCTTGAACCAGGCGATACGGAAGGCCATCATCACGTAGGCCACGGCGTGGGCCTTGGGGAAAAGGTAGCCGATCTTGGCCAGGGATTCGATGTACCAGTTGGGCACCTTGTGCTCCCGCATGGCCTCCTCCCAGCCCTCCTCGAAGCCGCCCTTCTTGACCTTGCCCTTACGCACTGCCTCCATGATCTTGAAGCTCATCTTGGGGTCCAGGCCCATGGAGATGAGGTAGAGCATGATGTCGTCCCGGCAGCCCACCGTCTCGTTAACGCCGGCGGTGCCCTCCAGGATCAGCTCCCGGGCATTGCCCATCCACACGTCGGTGCCGTGGGAGAAGCCGGAGAGGCGGACCAGGGTGTTGAAGTCCTTGGGCTTGGTGTCCACCAGCATCTGGCGGGTGAACTTGGTGTTGAACTCCGGAATGGCCACAGCGCCGGTGGGGCCCAGCAGCTCGTCGTTTTCAAAGCCCAGGGCTTTGGAGGAGGTGAAAAGGCTCATAGTCTCCGGGTCGTCCAGCGGAATCTGACGGGCGTTGACCCCGGTGAGGTCCTCCATCATGCGCACCATGGACGGATCATCGTGGCCCAGCATATCCAGCTTCAGGAGGTTGTCCTCCATGCAGTGATATTCGAAATGGGTGGTGATGATGTCGCTGTCGGCGGCGTCTGCAGGGTGCTGGACGGGACAGAAATCCTCCACATCCAGATCGTCCGGCACCACCACCAGGCCGCCGGGGTGCTGGCCGGTGGTGCGCTTGACGCCCACGCAGCCCAGGGCCAGCCGGTTCTCCTCGGCGTGGCCGGGGTTGAGGCCCCGGGCCTCTAAGTACTTCTTCACATAGCCGTAGGCGGTCTTCTCCGCCACGGTACCGATGGTGCCCGCCCGGAACACCTGGGTCTCGCCGAACATCTCGATGGCGTGGCGGTGGGCCCGGGCCTGATACTCGCCGGAGAAGTTCAGGTCGATATCCGGCACCTTGCCGCCGCCAAAGCCCAGGAAGGTCTCGAAGGGGATGTCGAAGCCGTCCTTCACATACTTGGTGCCGCAGACAGGACAGTCCTTGTCCGGCATGTCGGCGCCGCAGCCGTAGGAGCCGTCTAAGATAAACTCGCTGTTCTTGCATTTGGGGCAGCGGTAGTGAGGCGGCAGGGCGTTGACCTCGGTGATGCCGGACATGTAGGCCACGAGAGACGAGCCCACGCTGCCTCGGGAACCTACCAGATAGCCGTTCTCCAGGGACCGCTGCACCAGCTTCTGGGCGGACATATACACCACGTCGTACTTGCCCAGAATGCCGCTGAGCTCCACGTTCAGCCGGTCCACGATCAGCTGGGGCGGGTCCTCGCCGTAGAGCTCGTGGACCTTGTCCCACACCAGCCGGTTCAGCTCCTCCTCGGAGTTCTCCAGCCTTGGCGGGAACAGCTTGCCCTTGGGCAGCAGCTCAAACCGCTCCACCTGGTCGGCAATGGCCCGGGTGTTGGTGACCACCACCTCGAAGGCCTTCTCCTCCCCTAAGTAGGCGAACTCCTTGAGCATCTCGTCGGTGGTCTTGAAGTAGATGGGCAGGGGCGCGTCGCAGTCGGGGAACTTTTTGGTGTCCAGAAGGATGTGGCGGAAGATCTCGTCCTCCGGATCCAAGAAGTGGACATCGCCGGTGGCGCACACCGGCTTGCCCATCTCCTCCCCCAGGCGGACGATGGTGCGGTTGAAGTCCCGCAGCTCCTCCTCGCTCTGGACCTTGCCGTCCCGGAGCATAAAGAGGTTGTTGCAGATGGGCTGGATCTCCAGAAAGTCGTAGAAGGAGGCAATACGCCTCAGCTCCGACCAGTCCTTGTTGTCCACCACCGCCTGGAACAGCTCCCCCGCCTCGCAGGCGCTGCCCACGATGATTCCCTCCCGGTGGGCGATGAGCTCCGTCTTAGGGATGATGGGCACCCGCTTGAAGTATTTGAGGTTGGAGGCGGAGATCATCTGATAGAGGTTCTTGAGCCCCACCTTGTTCTTGGCAATGAGGATGATGTGCCGGGGACGGCGGTTGGCCGTACCCTTGGGCCGGAGAGACAGCATGGCCTCGTTGATCCCCTGAAGGGAATGGACTCCCATGGCCTCCAGCTTCTCAAAGAAGTGGGGCAGGAAGAGACCGCAGGTGGCGGCGTCGTCGCTGGCCCGGTGGTGCTGGAAGGCGGGCAGCTTCAGGTGCTCCGCCACGATGTCCAGCTTGAATTTATTGAGCTCCGGCAGGAGGTTCTGGGCCAGGATCAGGGTGTCCACATAGGTGGGGGCGAAGGGCAGCTTCACCTTCCGGCAGCCCTCCCGGATGAAGCCGATATCAAACTCCGCGTTGTGGGCCACCAGGGGCCGGTCCCCCACGAAGTCCAAAAACGCCGTCAGCGCCTCCTTCAAAGAGGGGGCGTCCTTCAGCATGGCGTCGGTGATGCCGGTGAGGGCGATGATCTCCGGCGTCAGGCGGCGGTGGGGGTTCACGAAGGTCTGGAACCGGTCCTTCACCTCGCCGTTCTCGATGACCACTGCACCGATCTCCGTGATGGCCTCGTGCTTCACCTGGAGACCAGTGGTCTCGATATCAAATGCGACGTATTGGTCAGTGAAGGAAAAGTCCTTTTCACCGTGGATGGCTACACGGTCATCCAGGTTGTTGACGTAGTAACCCTCCATGCCGTAGAGAATTTTGATCTCCTTGGCGGAGTGCCAGGCGTCGGGGAAGCCCTGGACCACGCCGTGGTCGGTGATGGCGATGGCGGGATGGCCCCAGGCCTCCGCCCGCTTCACCACGTTGGCATCGGGACCGCTCTTGGCTCCGATGGGGGTGGTGGCGTCCATATTGGAGAAGGAGGTGTGGAGATGGAGCTCCACCCGCTTCACCTCGGCGGTATCCTTCCGCATCTCATGGGTGCAGGTCTCGATGTTCTTAGGGTCCAGCAGCACGTCGCTGCCGTCCCGGTTCAGCTTCATGTAGCCCTGGACCCGCAGCCACATACCCGGCTTGATGTCCTTCTTCAGAGCCTCCTTTTCCGCCTTCTGGAGGTACTTGGTCGCCCGGACGGAGCATTGGAAGTCGGTCATGTCGAAGGTGAGGCAGAACACGCCGGGGCGGCGGGTCTCGTAGAGGTCGGAGAAGAACACCTTCCCCTCCACAATCACCTGACCCATCTTGGGGTTGAGACCCACCATGGAGATGGCTTTGCCCCGGACGGGGCCGCCCATGACCACCTCCCCCTTCTCTCCGGCCACGCTCTTGGGCGCCTGAACCGTCTCCAGCACCGGGGCCTCCACCGTCAGATCCACCTGGACACTGGCGAGGCCGTAGGTCTCCGCAATGGCCTGCTTCAGCTCCCCCATGGCGCTCTCCCCCAGCTCGCAGGTGGTGGTAAGGGCCAGGCGCATGGAACGAGCCTCCCGGTTCACCTCCGCGGCGGTAAACCAGGCGTCACTGACGGCGAGGCTCAGCCCCCGGCTGAGCCTCAATGATTTGAATAATTCAAAAAATGGGATCTTCTGTGGCATATGTATCACGTTCCTAAGGAAAATCTGCAAAAAGATTTACAACCGGTCAATCTCCGCCATCAGGGCGTCCACCAGCTCCTCCTGGGGCACCTTCCGGAGGATCTCCCCCTTGCGGAAAAGAAGGCCCTCCCCCTTGCCCCCGGCGATGCCCACGTCGGCCTGGGAGGCCTCCCCGGGGCCGTTGACGGCACAGCCCATCACCGCCACGGTGATGCGCTTGGTGCAGCCGCTGAGCCGCCGCTCCACCTCCTCCGCCATGGGGATGAGGTCAATGTTGGTGCGGCCGCAGGTGGGGCAGGCGATGAGGTTGGGGCCGTCCTGCCGGAGGCCCGCCGCCCGGAGGATTTTCTTGGCGGCGTAGATCTCCTCCACCGGATCGGCGGTGAGGGTCACCCGGAGGGTGTCCCCGATGCCGAGGCAGAGAAGGCCGCCGATGCCCATGGCGGACTTGATGATTCCCATGGAGGGGGTGCCCGCCTCGGTGACCCCCAGATGGAGGGGGTAGGGGCACCGCTCACTGAGGAGCCGGTAGGCCGCCATGGTCACCGGCACCGAGGAGCACTTCACGGAGATGCAGATGTCGGTGAAGTCGAACTTCTCCAGCAGCGCCGCGTGGCCAAGAGCGCTCTCCACCAGAGCCTCCGGGGTGGGACCGCCGTATTGCTTCAAGAGGTCCTTCTCCAGAGAACCTCCGTTGACGCCGATGCGGATGGGGATGTGCCGGGCCCGGCAGGCCTCCACCACCGCCTTTACCCGGTCCTCCCCACCGATGTTGCCGGGGTTGATGCGGATCTTGTCCGCCCCCTGGGCAGCGCACTCCAGGGCCAGCTTATAGTCGAAATGGATGTCCGTCACCAAGGGGATATGGATGCGGCTTCTGATGGCCCCCACGGCCCTGGCAGCCGCCATGTCCGGCACAGCCACCCGGATGATCTCGCACCCGGCCTCCTCCAGCCGGAGGATCTGGTCCACGGTGGCCTCCACGTCGTGGGTCTTGGTGGAGCACATGGACTGGATGGACACCGGCGCGCCGCCGCCCACGGGGACATTCCCCACCATGATCTGCTTGGTCATGCTATCCTTCCTCTCTATTGAAACAGCTTCCAGACGTCCTGGAAGGTGACCACCACCATCAGCCCCATCAGCAGCACGAAGCCGGCGGCGTGGATATAGTTCTCATACTTGGGCGGAATCTGCCGCTTGAAGAGCAGCATTGCCACCCCGTTCACCAGCAGGAAAAAGATCTTGCAGCCGTCCAGGGCGGGGATGGGCAGCAGATTCATCACCGCCAGATTCACCGCGATGAGGGCGGCAAAGTAGCCGATATTCCACAGGGCGTCCCACACCGTGGGGGAGAGCTCCGGATCGCTGCCCACCTGGGACAGAGCATCCACAATGCCCACCGGGCCGCTGAGCTGATCCACGCCCACTGCGCCGGTAATAAGGTCCCCCAGGCTGATCCACACCAGACGCACAAAGTCGATGGCCTGATACCAGCTGTACTTCAGCTTGGCCAGGAAGGTGGCCTCCTCCACGCCGCCCACGGAGATGCCGATGGCCTTGACGGTACTCCCGTCCTCCTCCGTGTACTCCGTCAGGGGGATGTAGCCCACGTCGATCCGCTCTCCGTTTCGCAGCACCTCGATGTCATAACCCAGACCGTCCCCCCGGCCCAGGAAGAGGTCCACGTCGGAGCGGGTGTAGATCCGGTGGCCGTCAATGCGGTAAATCACATCTCCCGCCTGGATGCCCGTCTCCCCGCCGTAGGGGAAGTCCTCCCGCACCGAGGCCACCTCCGCGGTGTAAAAGCCCCCGGCGTTGGCGAAGAGAATCAGGAGGAGCACCAGCCCCGCCACGAAGTTCATGAAGGCTCCGGCGGCAAAGATGACCACCTTCTTGAAGAGGTTCTGGTTATTGAGGCTGTGAGGGTCGTCTGACGCCTCCTCCTCCCCCTCCAGGGCGCAGTAGCCGCCGATGGGCAGCAGCCGCAGGGTGTAGAGACAGCCGTTTTTCTCCTTGTGGTAGAGCTTGGGCCCCATGCCGATGGCAAACTCATGGACCGTGACGCCGCAGAGACGAGCGGCAATGTAGTGCCCCCATTCGTGGACGGCGATAAGCACGCCGAAAATCACAAGGGCCGCTAAGATATAGACCATACTGTTGAACTCTCCTTATTTGGATTCCTCCAAAACAACACGTCTGGAAGCCTGATCTGCTTCCAGTATATCCGCAAGGTCCGGATTCCATTTCACTTCCAGCCGGTCCAGGGCGGATTTTACCAGGCGGGGGATCTGGTTGAAGTCGATCCGCCCCTCCAGGAAGAGGCCCACCGCCGCCTCGTTGGCCCCGTTCAAAATGGCACAGGAGGTGCCGCCGGTGCGGGCGCAGTCCATGGCCAGCTGCAAGCTGGGGAAGGCCTCCGTATCCGGGGGCGCGAAGGTCAGGGGCGGGCAGGTGAGAAGGTCCAGGGGCTCCGCCGGGGACTGGGCCCGGTGGGGCCAGGTGAGGGCGTAGCGGATGGGCAGCTTCATGTCCGGGGTTCCCAGCTGGGCCAGCACCGCCCCGTCCCGGTACTCCACCAGGGAGTGGACGATGCTCTGACGGTGGATCACCACCTGAATCTGGTCCGGCGTCATGCGGTAGAGGCGCATGGCCTCGATAAACTCCAGGCCCTTGTTCATCAGCGTGGCGCAGTCCACGGTGATCTTGGCCCCCATGGACCAGTTGGGATGCTGTAATGCTTTTTCCCTTGTCATCCCTTCCAGCTCCTCGAATTTCTTCCCATAGAAGGGGCCGCCGGAGCAGGTGAGGATGAGCTTTCGCACCTCGCCCCTGTCCCGGCAGCCCTGGAGGCACTGGAAGATGGCAGAGTGCTCACTGTCCACGGGCACGATCTCCGCGCCGTACCGGTCCGCCGCCGCCGTCACCAGCTCCCCGGCACAGACCAGGGTCTCCTTGTTGGCCAGGGCGATGCGCTTGCCCTTCTCGATGGCGGCCAGGGTGGGGCGGAGGCCCACCATGCCCACCACGGCGGTGACCACCGTATCCGCCTCGTCGAGAGAGGCGGCTTCCAAAAGGCCCTCCATGCCGTAGGCCACCCGGATGGGCAGCCCCTTGAGACGGCCCGCCAGCTCCATGGCGGAGGTCATGTCCCCCAGCACCACCAGCGCCGGCAGAAACTCCCGGGCCTGCCGCTCCAGAAGGTCCACGCTGCGGTTGGCGGTGAGGGCCGCTACCTTAAGGCCCAGCTCCCGGGCCACTTCCAGAGTCTGCCGGCCGATGGAGCCGGTGGACCCCAGGAGGGAAATCACCTTTGTCATACTCCGCTCTCCTCCTCCGCAGCGTCAGTTCATCATGGGCAGCAGCGCGGACAGGGCAGGCGCCACAAAGATGACGCTGTCAAACCGGTCCAGCACGCCGCCGTGCTCCAAAAAGATCTTTCCGTAGTCCTTGATACCGAACTCCCGCTTGATGAGGGAGAAGGTCAGATCCCCCAGCTGGGCCAGAACGCTGCAGAAAAGGCCCAGCACCACCACGCCCAGATAGTCGATGCTCTCGCCCCCCCAGGTGTTCATCGCCAGGGCAAAAACCACGCCTCCCAGGGCGTTGCCCAGGAGACCGCCGATGGAGCCCTCCACCGTCTTCTTGGGGCTCACATGGGGGGCCAGCTTGTGGCGGCCGAAGGCCCGGCCGAAGAAGTAGCCGCCGGTATCGCTCATAAAGCTGAAGACGAAGGGCAGCAGCAGATACCCCCGGTGGAAACCGGCGGCGTCCAGCCGCAGGAAGGCGGACAGGGCGTAGGGCACGAACAGGGCGGCCACCGCCCCGGCCATCAGCTGATGGAATTTCTCCTCGCCCCCCTTCCACACGGCGTAAGCGCAGGCCAGCAGCAGATAGAGCAGCCAGCCCAGCTCCAGCAGCTGGGGGTGGCGCCACACCAGGCCCACGGTGCAGACGGCCATGAAGATGGTGGTCAGCTCCATGGCGCCGCCGGCGGGCACCTTCACGCACTGCATCAGCTCCCCGGCGGCAATGCCCGCCAGCACCATCAGCGCCACCGCCATCACCGGCTTGGGCGCCCACAGCACCACATATAGCAGCACCGGCACGCCGATGGCGCTGACCAACAGTCTCGATTTCATTGCTTCACACCTCCAAACCGGCGGTCCCGCCGCTGATAGGCCAAAAAGGCCTTGTGGAGCTCCTCCACGGTGAAATCCGGCCACAGAACGTCGGTGTAATAAAATTCCGCATAAGCGCACTGCCACAAAAGGAAATTGCTCAGCCGCTGCTCCCCGCCGGGACGGATCAGCAGCTCCGGGCTGGGAACACCAGCGGTGTAGAGGTACTGCTCAAAGGAATCTTCTGTCAGGTCCTCCGGCTTTACCCTGCCTGCAGCGCAGTCCTTTGCAAACTCCCGGGCGGCGTGGACGATCTCTGCCCGCCCGCCATAGTTGAGGCAGATGTTGCACTGGCAGCCGGTAAGCTTCGCCGAGATGGCGTCGCACCGGGCGGCCAGCTCCCGCAGCTCATCACTGAGCACAGACAAATCCCCTACGAACCGCAGGCGCACATTGTCCCGCTCCATGGTGTCGATGGCCTCCAGCATGTACTTCTTCAAAAGGTCCATGATGGTGTCCACCTCCTCCTCCGGCCGCTTCCAGTTCTCCGTGGAGAAGGCGTAGACGGTGAGGTAGTCAAGACCGATGTCCCGGCAGTAGGTGGCAATGGTGCGGAAAGTCTCCGCCCCCACCTTGTGCCCGGCGGTGCGGGGCAGGCCCCGCCGCTTGGCCCAGCGGCCGTTGCCGTCCAGGATAATAGCAACGTGGCGGGGCAAATGGTCAAAGTCCACCTGCCCCGCTGCGCCGCCGCTTTTCTTTTTCCAAAAAGCCAGCTTCATCTCTTTGGTTGTCCTTTCAAGAGGGCGTCAGACCGCCATCAGTTCCTTCTCCTTGGCGGCGTAGAGCTCGTCCACCTTCTTGGTCATCTCGTCGGTGAGCTTCTGGATGTCCTTCTCCGCCAGCTTCAGGTCATCCTCGGTGATCTCGCCATCCTTCTGCATCTTCTTGAATTTCTCCAGGGCGTCCCGGCGGATGTTCCGAATGGCCACCTTGCCCCCCTCGGCATACTTGCCGATGAGCTTGGTCAGCTCCTTGCGCCGCTCCTCCGTGAGCTGGGGGAACAGCAGGCGCAGCACCTTGCCGTCGCTCGCGGGGTTGATGCCGAGGTCCGACTCCTGGATGGCCTTTTGAATGGCCTTCACGGCGGAGGCGTCCCAGGGCTGGATCACCAGGGAGCGGGGGTCGGGAGAACCGATGGAGGCGATCTGCTGGATGGGGGTGGGGGTACCGTAGTAGTCCACCATAATCCGATCCAGCACGGCGGCGTTGGCCCGGCCGGCCCGAACCGCGGCAAAGTCCGCCGCCACAGAGTCGATGGATTTCTTCATCTTGTCCTCAAAAATCTTGTACTCGTCCTTTAACATCCTTTAGTCCTCCTTCACAATGGTGCCGATCTTCTCGCCCTTCAGGGCGCGGATAATATTCTGGGGATCCTTCAGCGCGAATACGTGGATGGGGATACGGTTGTCCATGCTGAGGCTGGTGGCGGTGGAGTCCATCACCGCCAGATGCTTGGCCAGCACGTCGTCGTAGCTGATCTGATCGTACTTGACGGCGGAGCTGTCCTTGTTGGGGTCGGCGCTGTAGACGCCGTCGATGTTCTTGGCCAGCAAAATCACGTCGGCGCCGATCTCGGCGGCCCGGAGCACCGCGGCGGTGTCCGTGGAGAAGAAGGGGTTGCCGGTGCCGCAGCCGAAGATCACCACACGGCCCTTCTCCAGATGCCGGATGGCCCGGGAGCGGATATAGGGCTCCGCCACCGCCCGCATCTCCACCGCCGTCTGCACTCGGACGCCCACGCCCAGCTGCTCCAGCACGTCGGCCATGGCCAGGCAGTTCATGGTGGTGGCCAGCATGCCCATGTGGTCCGCACGGACCCGCTCCATCTTGCCGTTGCCGTCCTTGAGGCCCCGCCAGAAGTTGCCGCCGCCGATGACAATGCCCACCTGCACGCCCATATCCACCGCCTGGCGGATCACCTGGCAGACGCTGGTAATCACGTCGAAATCCAGGCCGAAATGGCGCTCACCGGCCAGGGCCTCGCCGCTGATTTTCAGCAGCACCCGGTTATACTTGGGTTTTTCCATGTTTTCCATAGGGGAACACATCCTCCCTTAATGTCATACTGCACACATTCTAATATAAAATCCCCGGTTTGAAAAGTAGGTATTTTGAAATTCTCCCGGAGAAACCGGTTTTTCCCTAAAAAATTCTCCGGGGCGGGAAAGAGGCGGGGCCGCCGGGTCCCTGCCCCGGACGGTCCCGCCTCTGCTCATGTCTCCTTTTTCACCAGAGGCAGGCGCAGATAGAAGGTATTGCCCTCCTCCCCGCTCTCCGCCCAGATTCTTCCCCGGTGCTCCGCCGCGATACCCCGGGCGATGGACAGGCCCAGGCCATAGCTGCCGCTGGCGGAGCGGGCGGCGTCGGCCCGGTAGAAGCGGCGGAAAATCCGCTCCAGCTCCTCCCGGGGGATAGCGGGCCCCTGGCTGCGGACCCACAGAACGCAGCGGCGCTTGTCCTCCCGCCGGAGGCCCAGCGTCACCGCGCCGCCGGAGACGGCGTATTTGTCGGCGTTGTCCAGCAGAATCTCCACCACCTGCCCCAAACGCTGGGGGCAGCCCTTCACCCACAGCTCCGGCTGGATCTCCCAGCGGAAGGGGTGGCCGCTCTCAAAAAATACCGCCTCAAAGGGCAGCAAGGCCCGCTCCGCCAGGGCGCTGAGATCCAGCGGGACCAGCTCCTCCCGGGGAATGCCGCTGTCGGTCCGCGCCAGGGTGAGGAGCCGTTCCACCAGACTCCGCATCTGACGGGACTCGGCGGTGATATTCTCCACCCGCTGCCGGTCCCGGGCGTCCAGGGTCCCGCTGCTCTGGAGCATCTCCCCGTTGGCCAGGATCACCGTGAGAGGGGTCTTCAGCTCGTGAGAGGCGTCGGCCACAAACTGGCGCTGTCCCCGCCAGGCCATCTCCACCGGCCTTACCGCCCACCGGGCCAGGAGAATGCTGATGAGGAAAAAGGCCCCCAGGCTTAAAAGGGCAATGAGGACGAAATTCTGAAACATCCCCTCCATGGCCCACTGCTCCCCGGAGATATCCCCCAGGGCCAGCCAGCGGGTTCCGGAACTCCGGCGGCTGGAAAAGCGGAGATGCTCCTCGCTCAAAATCCCCTCCGCCTTCCCCACGGTGCGCACCGCCAGGTCCCTCAGCTCCTCCGGGTCCTCAACAGAAAGGCCGCCGGAGAAGAGGACCTCCACCTCCCCCGCCTCGTCCACCTCCAGCAGCAGATAGGGGGGATGGGGGGCGCCCCGCTCCGCCCACCGCTCCGCCCGGTCCGGATTCTCCACCGCCGTGCGGAGAAACTCGATACTTCTGGTTTCCACATTCTTCCAGGTGAGGGCATAGACGGTGGCGAACATGGCGCACAGCATCACCAGCACGATGGCCATATTGACGCAGACAAACCGGATCCGCAGCCGCCGGATCATGCCTCCTCCACTTCCAGATGGTACCCCTGGCGGCGGATGGCCACAATCCGCACATTGGAGTGGATCCCCGCCAGCTTCTTGCGCAGGAAGGAGGCATAGACCTCCACATGATTCTCATCGGCGTTGGAGTCGTAGCCCCAGACCTTGGTGAGAATGGCCTCCTTGGCCACATTGCGGTGCTTGGCCCCCATGAGAATCCGCATGATGTCAAACTCTCTGGCGCTCAGCCGCACCTGCTCGGCCCCGCTGGAGAGGGTGCAGGTGGAGAGATCCAGGGTGGTGTTTCCGTAGGTCAGCACGTCCACCTGCTCCCCCTGTCGCCGCAGCAAAGCCCGCACACAGGCCAGCAGCTCCCCGGTATCAAAGGGCTTGGTGAGGTAGTAATCCGCCCCGGCGTCCAGACCGCTGATCCGGTCCTCCAGCTCCCCCCGGGCGGTGAGCATCAGAATGGGGGTGCCGTTGCGATCTCCCCGCAGCCGACGGGCCACATCCAGACCGCTCTGCACCGGCAGCATCACATCCAAAATCACCAGATCGAACACGCCGCTGGCGGCGTATTCATACCCGGTGCCGCCATCGTAGGCCACCTCCGCCTCCATCCCGTTGCTGCGCAGCAGGTCCGCCAGGGAGTCCGCCAGCCGTTTTTCATCTTCCACAACCAAGATTTTCATGGATGTCCTCCTTCATATAATCCTCTTTCCGACATCATACCGCAGTTTTCTTAAATGTCGATGAAATTTTATGATATTCACAATTCGTTTACAGTTTCTGCGATTTTTAAATATTTTGTGAACTTTTCGGCAAGTTTTCAATTTGTTTACGCCTTCTTCATCTTTCTCTGCTATGCTGCGGACAGAAGCGCCGAAGAGACCTTCGGCATACGGGAAGATGGTGGGAGGTGCTCGGATGAGACTGTTGATCGCGGAGAGCGACGCGGCGTTCGCCCACACTCTGAAAACCACGCTGGAGCGGCAGAAATACGGCGCCGACGTGGTATCCGATGGCGGCGACGCTCTGGACTACGCCCGTACCGACGGCTACGGCGGGCTGCTGCTGGCCCTCACCCTCCCCGGCATGGGCGGTGCGGAGGTGGCCGCCGCCCTGCGGCGGGAGGGCCGCCGGATTCCGGTGATGCTGCTGGGCGGGTCGGAGCCCTTGGAAGCACGGGTGGCCGGTCTGGATGCCGGCGCCGATGACTGTCTGGTTCGCCCCTTCGCGTCCACGGAGCTGCTGGCCCGCATCCGGGCCATGCTGCGCCGCAGCAGCGTGTATGTCCCCGACGTGCTCACAGTGGGGTCCCTGTCCCTGGACACCAGCGCCTACCGGATGTTCACCCCCTCCGGCGCCGCCCCTCTGAACAACAAGGAATTCCAGGTGCTGGAGCTTTTTATGCGCAGTCCCCACAGCGTGCTTTCCGCCCAGCAGCTGATGGAGCGGGTGTGGGGCTGGGACGCCCGGGCGGAGATCAATGTGGTGTGGACCAACATCGCCAGTCTGAGAAGAAAACTGACGGCTTTAAAGGCGGATGTATCCATCCGCCTGGTGCGTGGAGTTGGCTACGTGCTGGAATCCACGTAGCCGCAAGGATAAGGAACAAGGCAGGACCCCGGCGGAAGAATCCACCGGGGTCCTGCCTTGATGACAATATGGAGAAATATATCAAACGGCGCCGCTGGATTTTCGGCCCCCGCCGCGGCGCCGGAAGAGGAGGTGCGGGGTGGTCCTCCCTCTATGGTGCCATGAAGTCTCCTTCATGATATTGTCATCCTATTCTCCGAACCTCAAGTCAACTTAAGAGAAAATATGGATAAAGTGTAACATTTTTCTTTCCGTTATTCGAGAGTTCTTCTCCACCCCTCCTTTGTGAAATTCACACATTGTTCACCGCTTTTTTTAGGTGGAAATAAACAGAACCCTCTATCATCGCCCCAACAGGGAAACCTGTTACTTTCCTTTCAAAATCATTGGATGAAACAACAAGGAGGTTCTGTTATGAACAAGAAGCTTCAGATTCTTGCAGCCCTGATGGCCCTGACTTTGTGCGCCGGCGCATTGACGGCCTGCGGAAACAACAGCAGCGGGAACAACAGTGGGAACAACAGCGGCAGCAACGTCTCCGACAACGGCGGCGCCGGGAACGACACGGCGGACAACGGTGAGACTTCCGTCACCATTAACACGGTGGCACAGGTAACCGCCATCCATGAGGACGGCTCCCTGGAGCTGCTGATCTACTCCGGCAGCGGCAATATTTCCGACTTTGCCGCGGTGGATTTCAGCGCATACACCGCCACGGAGGAGACGGAGTCCCTGACCATCCCCGACACAGGCGTTCTGTCCACCGCTGAAAACGGCTCCCTGACCGCCGCCTCCCTCAGTGACATCGCCGTGGGGGACATGCTGGTGATCACCCAGGACATCGACACCGACGAAGTGCTGCAGGCGGTGCGCTACGCCGCCGACACGGTGAACACCGGTGACAACGGCGAGGCTGCCGACAACGATGCCGACGGCGATAGCAGCGAGACCGCCGACGGCGCCTCCGCTGACGGCGCCGCTGACAACGCCGCCTGACCGCCAAATTCCCATACACAACAAGAAGAGGACCGGGAGCGCTGCTCCCGGTCCTCCTGTTGCTTTTCTGATACGGGGACTTCGTCCCTC
>CALXDC010000036.1 GCA_944386975.1 uncultured Oscillospiraceae bacterium
TTATCGCCCCTTAGGTTTAGGAGGAGAGATTACGCAATCCCCTGGGGCGCAATGAATTGCGGCGCTTCAAAATCACGCAGGGTAGCCATTTGGGTAGCCAATTGGGAAAAAAGAAAAAGGAAAAAACCCGGAATCCCTTGCAGCGCAAGGGCTCCGGGTGGGTAGCCATTGGGTAGCCATCGATAAACTTCGCTACAATTGCCGGTTTTGCCTTTAAAACAAAAGAGGACGCTTTTTCAAAAGCGTCCTCTTTTGCGGAAGGCCGTCTCAGACCTTGAAATTGACAGCGGTGTCTCCCTGGAGGTCGGTGCCGAACTCGTAGTCCTTACCGGGCAGGATGGCGTTGAGGAGAATGCCCGCAATGGCGGCCACCGCCAGGCCGGACAGGCTCACCGTGGCGCTGCCTACCTGGAAACTCACTGCACCGGAATAGTTAATGCCGATGGCCAGCACCATGATGAGGGCGGCGATGATCACGTTGCGGCTATTGGTGAAGTCTACGCGGTTCTCCACCACATTCCGCACGCCTACCGCGGAGATCATGCCGTAGAGCACCATGGACACGCCGCCCATGGTGGCGGTGGGCATGGCGGAGATCAGGGCCTCAAACTTGGGGGAGAAGGAGAACAGAATGGCCAGCCCCGCCGCGATGCGGATCACCTTGGGGTCATACACCTTGCTGAGGGCCAGCACACCGGTGTTCTCGCCGTAGGTGGTGTTGGCCGGGGCGCCGAAGAGGGAGGCCAGGGTGGTGGCCAGGCCGTCGCCCAACAGAGTCCGGTGGAAGCCGGGGTCCTGGAGATAGTTGCGGCCGCAGGTGGAGGAGATGGCGCAGATGTCGCCGATGTGCTCCACCATGGTGGCCAGGGCCAGCGGCACAATGGTTACCGCCGCCGTCAGCAGCATGCCGGTGTCCAGATCAGGGCGGCTGAGCAGACCGAAGACGGTATCGTCAAAGTGGAAGGGCAGGCCGATCCAGGCAGCGTCGGACAGGGCCTGAATCTTGGCGGGGTCCATGGTGTTCATACCGGTGATCTGGCAAATGGCCGCCACCGCATAGGAACCCACCACGCCCAGCAGGATGGGAATGATCTTTACCATTCCCTTGCCCCAGATGTTGCAGCCCACCACAATAGCAATGGCAATGATGGCGATGGCCCAGTTGGTGCGGCAGTTGGTAATGGCAGTGGAGCTGAGGGTCAGGCCAATGCAGATGATGATGGGGCCGGTGACGATGGGGGGAAAGTAGCGCATCACCTTCTTGGTGCCGAAAATTTTGAACAGGGCCGACAGCACCACGTACAGAAGGCCCGCCAGCGCAACGCCGAAGCAGGCGTAGGGCAGCATCTCCTTATTGGGGGAGCCGTCCTCCAGCATGGGGGCCACAGCGGTGTAGCCGCCGATGAAGGCGAAGGAGGAGCCCAGGAAGGCGGGTACCTTCCGCTTGGTAAGGAAGTGGAACAGCAGGGTGCCGAGACCGGCAAACAGCAGCGTGGCGGACACGCTGAGACCGGTGAGGGTGGGCACCAGCACCGTGGCGCCGAACATGGCGAACATGTGCTGGACGCCCAGCACCAGCATCTTCGGACGGCCCAGAGTCCGGGCATCATAGACGGCGGATGTGTTTTCGTTCATGATACGACCTCTCTTTCCTAACATACACATTCGGAAACCGCCGGCTTTTCCGGGCAAAAAAAGAACCGGTGACAGCGCACCGGTCAATTCCTCCCCTGAGGAGCCGAAAAAGGAGACACCACGCCCCGCGCCTGCAGCTTGCTCTTCAACAGCGCCATGGTGTGGTCCTCCTCAACAGTTTTCCCTATTATACGTGTTTGTTTTCTCCGTCACAAGCGCAATGTTGCATAACATTTTTCCCTGCTTTCCCCGCCCGCTTTGTGATTTTTTCCTATCCGGCGCAAAATAGCCCCAATCCTGTAAAAACACTTGTAAAAGAGGGAAAAAAGCGGTACAATACTGATAATTCTGACAACCAAACCAATTTTTTGAGAATATGTAGGTGATACGACATGGAAAGAACGAAAATCGCTGCCATCTATGCCGACAGCGAGCAGCTGGGAGGCCGGGAGGTCTATGTATGCGGCTGGGCCCGGACCATCCGGGATATGAAGACTTTCGGCTTCATCGAGCTCAACGACGGGTCCTGCTTCAAGAACCTTCAGGTGGTCATGGACGCCAACACCCTGGCCAACTATAAGGAGATCGCCTCCCAGAACGTGGGTGCCGCCCTGCGGGTCACCGGCACCGTGGTGCTGACCCCCGAGGCCAAGCAGCCTCTTGAGGTGAAGGCCGCCTCCATTGAGGTGGAGGGCCCCTCCACCCCCGACTACCCCCTTCAGAAGAAGCGCCACACGGTGGAGTATCTCCGGACCATCCAGCACCTGCGTCCCCGGACCAACCTCTTCTCCGCCGCCTTCCGGGTCCGCTCCGTGGCTGCCCACGCCATTCACTGCTTCTTCCAGGACCGGGGCTTTGTGTACGTCCACACCCCCATCATCACCGCCAGCGACTGCGAGGGCGCCGGGGAGATGTTCAAGGTGACCACTCTGGATCTGGAGAACCTGCCCCGGACCGAGGACGGCAAGGTGGACTATAGCCAGGATTTCTTCGGCAAAAGCGCCAACCTCACCGTGTCCGGCCAGCTGAACGCGGAGAACTTCGCCATGGCCTTCGGGGATGTGTACACCTTCGGCCCCACCTTCCGGGCGGAGAACTCCAACACCCAGCGCCACGCCGCCGAGTTCTGGATGATCGAGCCGGAGATGGCCTTCTGTGATCTGAAGGGCGACATGGACGTAGCCGAGGCCATGATCAAGCACATTATCCGCACCGTGCTGGAGAAGTGCCCCAACGAGATCAATTTCTTCAACTCCTTTGTGGACAAGGGCCTGAAGGAGCGGCTGGAGCATGTGGCCTCCTCTGACTTCGGCCGGGTGACCTACACCGAGGCGGTGGAGATTCTGAAGAAGAACAACGACAAGTTTGACTACAAGGTGGAGTGGGGCTGCGACCTGCAGACAGAGCACGAGCGGTATCTCACCGAGCAGGTGTTCAAGAAGCCGGTGTTCGTCACCGACTATCCCAAGGAGATCAAGGCCTTCTATATGCGCCTCAACGACGACGGGAAGACGGTGGCGGCGGCGGACTGCCTGGTGCCGGGGATCGGCGAGATCATCGGCGGCAGCCAGCGTGAGGAGCGTCTGGATGTGCTGGAGGCCCGGATTCAGGAGCTGGGCATGAAGCCGGAGGACTACTGGTGGTACTGCGATCTGCGGCGCTACGGCAGCTGCAAGCACGCGGGCTACGGCCTGGGCTTTGAGCGGATGGTGATGTATCTCACCGGTATTTCCAATATCCGTGACGTCCTGCCCCATCCCCGGACCGTGGGCAACGCGGAGTTTTAAAAATCGGGAAAAACGGAAAATCATACTGCGCCTCCGGAGAAGCTCCTTTCTCCGGAGGCGCACGTATTTATGCCAGTGCCGCTTCGATAAAGGCGCGGAACAGGGGATGGGCGCGGTTGGGGCGGCTGCACAGCTCCGGGTGGAACTGACAGCCCACAAACCAGGGGTGGCCCGGCAGCTCCACCATCTCCACCAGCCGTCCGTCGGGGCTGAGGCCCGACAGCCGGAGACCCGCCGATTCCAGGGCCGACCGGTAGTCGTTGCTGACCTCGTAGCGGTGGCGGTGCCGCTCCCGGATCTCCGCCTCTCCGTAAATCCTGCGGACCAGACTGTCCTCGGTCAGAAGACAGGGATAGCCCCCCAGCCGCATGGTGCCGCCCTTGGCGGTGACCCCCACCTGGTCGGGCATCAGGTCGATCACCGGATGGGGCGTGGACGGGTTCAGCTCACGGGAGTGGGCTCCGGCAAGGCCGCAGGCGTGGCGGGCGAACTCCACCACCGCCATCTGCATGCCCAGGCAAATGCCGAGGAAGGGGACGCAGTGCTCCCGGGCATACCGGATGGCGGAGATCATTCCCTCCACCCCCCGGTCCCCGAAGCCGCCGGGCACCAGAATTCCCCGGCAGTCCCCCAGAAGGGCGGCGGCGTTCTCATCGGTGACCTCTTCACTGTTGACCCATAGAATCTCCACTTTTGCGTCATTCTCAATACCACCATGGGTAAGCGCCTCCACTACGGAGAGATAAGCGTCGTGAAGCGCCGTGTATTTCCCCACCAGCGCAATTTTTACCGCCCGAGTGGGATGCTTGGCCCGTTCCACCATGGTCCGCCACTCTGTGAGGTCCGGGCCATGGCAGGGGAGGTGGAGCCTCTGGACCACCACGTCGCCGAGACCCGCCTTCTCCAGCAGCAGGGGTACCTCGTAGAGAATCGAGGCGGTCAGGTTGGGGATGGCGTTCTCTTTGGGGATGGAGCAGAAGAGGGCAATCTTCTGCCGGATGTCTTCCGGCACCTCCTGGTCACACCGGCAGAGAATCACGTCAGGCTGAATACCCAGGCGCAAAAGCTCCTTGCAGGAGTGCTGGGTGGGCTTGCTCTTCAGCTCCCCTGTCCCTGGTATGGAGACAATCAGGGAGACGTGGAGGAACAGCACCTGCTCTCTCCCGCGCTCCGCCGCCACCTGGCGGATAGCCTCCAGAAAGGGCTGGGACTCAATGTCGCCCACGGTGCCTCCGATCTCCACGATGGCTACGTCGGTATCCGGGGTGTCCAGCGCGTTGACGTGGGCCTTGATCTCATCGGTGATGTGGGGGATGATCTGCACCGTGCCCCCCAGATACCGGCCCTCCCGCTCTCGGTTCAGCACATCCCAGTAGATCCGGCCGGAGGAGACGGAGGACTCCCGGTTGAGATTTTCGTCGATAAACCGCTCGTAGTGTCCCAGATCCAGGTCCGTCTCCGCCCCGTCATCGGTGACGAAGACCTCCCCGTGCTGGTAGGGACTCATGGTGCCCGGGTCCACGTTGAGGTAGGGATCCAGCTTCTGTACCTTCACCCGCAGGCCCCGCTGCTTCAAAAGCCGCCCCAGGGACGCCGCTGCAATCCCCTTCCCAAGGCCTGACACCACGCCGCCGGTCACAAAAATAAATTTCGCCGCCATCGCTTCCATCCTCCTCACAGTACATGAATAGACATGCAGTATTTGATATTTTTTATAAAAACATAGTTCAGCATTCTAAACCATATTGTGATTCCCGTCAAGCTGAAAAAGTTTCTGCAAAAAACAAAAAAATTGTGCTTGACAACGGGGCTTCAGATGCGTATGATAATCCCATAATTTGACGCCGCACAAAAGGCGGCGGGCAAAAAGGCGTTGAAGAAGAGAAGTACCTGAGGAAATCACCTACAGTGAGCGGGGGACAGTGGAAACTCCGCGGCGGAGCCTTGGCGAATAACACTTCCGAGCTTCGACCCGAACCCCTCCCGGGGGCAGTAGGGAAGACGGGGCAGCCCGTTATAGCTGTAGAGCTTGTTTGAGCTTGAAGGTGGCCGCGAGAGCGGCAAATTAGGTGGCACCGCGGATTCCGACGATTCGTCCTAAAATTTTTATTTTAGGCGTCGGCAAATTCGGAGGTGCATTTTTTATGTGCGCAATCATGGGTTATACTGGTACGGATCTCTCCCTGGAGACTTTGACGGCGGCGTTTGACAAGCTGAAGAGCCGCGGCCCCGATGACACCCGGACCCTTCAGGTCCCCGGCGGCAGCCTTCTCTTCCACCGCCTGGCCATCATGGGCCCCGAGCCCGCGGGCATGCAGCCCTTCTGCTGGGAGGACGGCAGCGCCGTGGTGTGCAACGGCGAGCTCTACGGCTTCCGCACCATGAAGCTGGAGCTGGAGGCCAAGGGCTATGTTTTCCAGAGCGGCAGCGACTGCGAGCTACTCCTCCCCCTGTGGAAGGAGTACGGCACGGACATGTTTGCCATGCTGGACGCGGAGTTTGCCCTGGTGCTCTACGACGCCCCTACCGGCCAGTTTGTGGCCGCCCGGGACCCCATCGGCATCCGGCCCCTCTACTACGGCTACAGCGAAAGCGGCAGCATCCTCTTTGCCAGCGAGCCCAAGAGCCTCATGGGCCTTACGGACAAGGTCATGCCCTTCCCCCCGGGCCACTACTACAAGGACGGCGTTTTCACCTGCTACCGGGACATGACCCGGGTGGAGAAGGTCAGCCAGGACAGCCTGGAGGAGACCTGCCGGAGGATCAAGGAGCTTTTGATCCTGGGCGTGGCCAAGCGGCTGGACGCCGACGTGCCCGTGGGCTTCCTCCTCTCCGGCGGTCTGGACAGCTCCCTGGTGTGCGCCATTGCCGCCCGGCTTCTGGGCAAGCCCATCGAGACCTACGCCATCGGCATGGACACCGACGCCATCGACCTCAAATACGCCCGCCAGGTGGCGGAGCATATCGGCAGCCACCACCATGAAATTATCATGACGGAAAAAGATGTGCTGGACGCATTGGACACTGTCGTGTATACTTTAGGTACGTATGACATCACCACCATCCGGGCCAGCATGGGCATGTATCTGCTGTGCAAGGCCATCCATGAGCAGAGCGACGTGCGGGTGCTCCTCACCGGCGAGATCAGCGACGAGCTGTTCGGGTATAAATATACCGATTTCGCCCCCACTCCGAAAGCCTTCCAGGAGGAGAGCGAGAAGCGGATCCGGGAGCTCCATATGTACGACGTCCTCCGGGCGGACCGGTGCATCTCCGCCAACAGCCTGGAGGCCCGGGTGCCCTTCGGCGACCTGGATTTCGTGGAGTACGTCATGAGCATCGACCCCGCCAGAAAGATGAACATTTACGGCAAGGGCAAGTATCTGCTGCGCCGGGCCTTTGAGGGGGATTACCTCCCCAAGTCCATCCTCCAGCGGGAGAAGGCGGCCTTCTCCGACGCGGTGGGCCACAGCATGGTGGACGACCTCAAAGCCTACGCCGACCGCCTCTACGGCGACGACTGGCGGGAGCGGGCGGAGCGGTACGCCTACCACGCCAAGCCCTTCACCAAGGAGTCCCTCCTCTACCGGGAAATCTTTGAGAAGTACTACCCCGGCCAGGCGGAGATGGTGGTGGACTACTGGATGCCCAACCGTACCTGGCCCGGCTGCGACGTGGACGACCCCAGCGCCCGTGTGCTGGGCAACTACGGCGCCAGCGGCCAATGACCTTCTCCCCGGCGCGGACGGCAGCTCTGGGGGAGAGGCGGAACCTGTTTTCCCTTATGGTTTGTTTATATAAAGGTAGGAGCGGCGGTCCCGGTGGGACCGGCCCCCACCTATTTCGCCGCCCGCGCGGCCTGAAGGAGGAAACCCCACATGAGCAAAGTCACCGAACTGTTCGGCAGCATGGTCTTCAACGAGGAAGTGATGCGGGAGCGCCTGAGCGAGGAGTGCTACAAGGGCTGGAAGACCTGCATCGCCGAGGGGAAGAGCCTGCCCATCAATATTGCCACCGAAATGGCCAACGCCATGAAGGCCTGGGCCATCGAGAAGGGGGCCACCCACTACACCCACTGGTTCCAGCCTATGACCGGCGTCACCGCCGAGAAGCACGACAGCTTCATCACCCCCGCCGGCGGCGGCCAGGTGCTGATGCATTTTTCCGGCAAGGAGCTGGTCCGGGGAGAGCCCGACGCCTCCTCCTTCCCCTCCGGAGGCCTCCGGGCCACCTTTGAGGCCCGGGGCTACACCGCCTGGGACCCCACCTCCTTTGCCTTCATCAAGGACGGCAGCCTCTGTATCCCCACCATCTTCTGCTCCTACGGCGGTCAGGCGCTGGACAAGAAGACCCCCCTGCTCCGCTCCTTGGACGAAATGAGCCGCCAGGCGGTGCGGATCCTCCGCCTCTTCGGCGACGACCAGGTGAAGAAGGTCACCTGCCAGGTGGGTCCCGAGCAGGAGTATTTCCTCATTGACAAGGCGGTGTACGAGAAGCGGGAGGACCTGATCCTCACCGGCCGCACCCTCTTCGGCGCCAAGCCCCCCAAGGGGCAGGAGCTGGACGACCACTATTTCGGCACCATCAAGCCCCGGGTGGCCGCCTATATGGCGGAGCTGGATGAGGAGCTGTGGAAGCTGGGGGTGCTGGCCAAGACCAAGCACAACGAGGTGGCCCCCGCCCAGCATGAGCTGGCCCCCATCTTCTGCGACGTGAACACCGCCTGCGACCAGAACCAGCTGACCATGGAGACCATGAAGAAGGTGGCCGGCCGCCACGGCATGGTGTGCCTCCTCCATGAGAAGCCCTTTGCCGGGGTCAACGGGTCCGGCAAGCACAACAACTACTCCCTGTGCACCGACACCGGCCTCAACCTCTTCAAGCCCGGCTCCACCCCCGCCCAGAACGCCCGGTTCCTCCTGTTCCTGGCAGCCTTCATCAAGGGCGTGGACGAGTACCAGGCCCTCCTCCGGTGCACCGTGGCCAACGCCGGCAACGACCACCGCCTGGGGGCCCACGAGGCGCCTCCCGCCGTCATCTCCATCTTCCTGGGCGACGACCTCACCGCCGTGGTGGACTCCATCATCCAGGGCACCGAGTACGTGGGCCAGGGCAAGCGGAGCCTTGCCATCGGCGTGGACGTGCTGCCCCACATCCCCCAGGACAACACCGACCGCAACCGCACCAGCCCTCTGGCCTTCACCGGCAACAAGTTCGAGTTCCGGATGCTGGGCTCCAGCCAGTCCATCGCCGGGCCCAACATCGCCCTGAACACCATCATGGCCGAGGAGCTGCAGCAGTTCGCCGATGTGCTGGAGCAGGCGGAGGACTTCAACGCCGCCCTCCAGCAGCTGATCCGGGAGGTCTTCCGGGACCACCAGCGGATCATCTTCAACGGCAACGGCTACGAGGGGGCCTGGCTGGAGGAGGCGGAGCGCCGGGGCCTCAGCAACCTGCCCTGCACTGCCGACGCTCTCCAGCACTACGCCGATCCCAAGCACATCGAGCTTTTCGTCAAGCACGGCATCTACACCGAGGAGGAGTTCCGGGCCCGCAGCGAGATTCATCTGGAGAACTACTGCAAGGTGATCCACATCGAGGCTCTCACCATGACGGACATGGTGAAGCGGGACATCTACCCCGCCGTCTGCGCCTATATGAAGGAGGTGGCGGAGACCATCACCGCCAAGAAGGCGGCCATCACCTCCATCCCCTGCACCAGCGAGGAGTGGCTGCTGCGCCGTCTCAGCGATCTCAGCGGCAAGCTGATAGCTGCCTGCGACAGTCTGGCGGGCTGCCTGCCCGGTCTTCCCGGCGGCACCGCCATGGACCAGGCCCACTACTACAAGTACACCGTCTGCGCCCGTATGGAGGAGCTGCGGACCTACGCCGATGAGCTGGAGACCATCACCGCCGCCAAATACTGGCCCCTTCCCTCCTACAGCGACATGCTCTTCAGCGTCAAATAATGCAAGAAAAGGGAGCCCCCGCCATTTTGGCGGGGGCTCCTTCCTCTGCAAGGAAAAACAGCGGTATGGCTGCCGACCGGAATACGGAGCGCCTCCGGGTCAGGACTCCTCCTCCGGGGGCTCCTTCCGGGGCTCCTCCGGCGGGGGAGCGTCCTGTTCCTCCTCATCCGAGGGGAGGGGGCGGCCGCTGAGGTAGATGATAAAGGCGGTGACGGCGGTGAGGACGACGGCTGCCAGCAGCTGCTGGTACAGATTCAAGCTGCGGTCAGACAGGAACCACTCCAGCAGCTCCTGGGAGTTCTGGCCCGCAGCGCGATATTCCACGTCAAACTGCCAGTTCAGCAAAAGGCCCTGGAACAGCGCCGCAAAGCGGAAGTTGACAAAGAAATCCATCACCAGATTGGTCAGGCGGAACCAGGCGCTGCGGTAGGCGTAGTGCCGCTGGAGATAGATGCCGTAGGCCATGGCGGCGATGTAGAGGAGATAGGCCAGGGAGACGGGGGTGAAGAGGCAGAGGGCAAAGAACAAAATGCCGCCCCCCAGGGTAAAGACGAAGGAGAGGAAGCTCTGCCAGTCGGCCTTGGTGAGGGTCCGCACCGGCCCCCGGGTGCCCAGCAGGTCGTCCACCGTCACCCCCAGCGCCGCCGCCAGAGGGCCCAGCAGGGCCACGTCCGGGTAGCCGCCGCTCTCCCACCGGGACACGGACTTGTTGGAGACGCCCAGGGCGTCCGCCAGCTCCTGCTGGGTCATCTTCTTGTCCTTTCGATACTGCCGCAGCCGGCTGCCGAATTCCTGCTCCGTCATAGCGGTTCCTCCTTTTCCTCGAAACGTCCTCGGTTGGTTCAGCTTCATTATAGTGGAAATCCTCTCCCGCGTCTATCCCACGGGGCTGGAATTCGCTCTCGCCGGGGAAGAATCCGGAGGAAATTTGGAAAAACGGACGATTGACAAGGGAAGTCGGTCAGTCTACAATGTGGATGCTTTTGGAAAAGCGAACCATCTCCCGGCGCGGCCGCGCCGGTCAAAGCGAGGCGTACCATCATGAAGATTCTCTGTCAGGTGGGGGTGATCTTCGGAGTCTGCTGGGTCAGTCAGATTCTGGAGAGCCTGCTGCCCTTTGCCTTTCCCGCCAGCGTCATCGGTATGCTGGTGCTGCTGCTTCTGTTGATCACCCGGGTGCTCCGGGTGGAGCACATTCAGGAGAAGTCCGACTTCCTCCTGGCCAACATGGCCTTCTTTTTTCTCCCCGCCGGAGTCAGCATCTTAAACTACCTGGAGGAGCTGCGCAGCGCGGCCCTGGCTCTGGTAGTGATCTGCCTGGTGACCACGGTGCTGGTGTTCGCCGCCACTGCCTTCAGCATCAGGCTTACTCTGCGCCTGATGGGAAGGGGGAAGCGGCATGGCTGAGTGGACGGCATCTCCCTTCTTCGGCGTGGCCCTCAGCATCCTGGCCTTCTGGGCGGCAGGGAAGCTGCAGAAACGGACGGGACTGGTCCTCTGCAACCCCCTGCTGGTGTCCATTCTCCTGGTCATCGCCGTGCTGACGGCCCTGAAGATCCCCTATGAGAACTATAGCCAGGGCGGGGACCTGATCAACCTCTTCCTCGCCCCTGCCACCGCCTGCCTGGCTGTGGCCATCTACAGCAGGATTCAGATTCTGAAGGAGAACTGGCTGCCCATCCTGGTGGGCTGCACCGTGGGCTCCGCCGTGTCCATGGGCAGCGTGTGGGCCCTCTGCCGCCTCTTTCGTCTGGAGGAGGCCCTCGCCGTCTCCCTGGTGCCCAAGTCCGTCACCACCCCCATTGCCGTCAGCGTGGCGGAGGCCCACGGCGGCATCCCCTCCATCACCGTGGTGGCGGTGCTTATCACCGGGGTCTGCGGCAGCGTGACGGCGCCCCTCCTCATCCGCCTGTTCCGGGTGAAGGACCCGGTGACCGCGGGCCTCGCCATCGGGGCCTGCTCCCACGCGCTGGGTACCTCCAAGGCCCTGGAGCTGGGGGAGACCGAGGGGGCCATGAGCGGTCTCGCCATCGGGGTGTGCGGCCTCATCACGGTGATTTTCTCCATGTTCCTTTTATAAACCATCTCCTGCTGCGAGCGCCTTCGGGCGGACGGACGCCGTCCCGCCCGGGGCGCTTGTTTCATTTTTTGAAAAAGCACGAAAGAATTTTCCCGGTTTCTCTTCCGCTGGCCCCGCCTTTTGTAGTATAATACCAAAGATGAGCAGCGCCGCACGGCGGCATTTGTGAGAAAAAGGAGAGAACGCCTATGATCCTGACCAAGGAACAGCGGGCCATGCTGGAGGGCCGCCAGGGGGAGACCATGGCCAAGGTGGTGAAGACCCTGGTGATGTACGGCGAGGCCTTCGGGGCGGAGCGGATGGTCCCTGTCACCAGCCGGTGCGGCCATACCGTCATCAGCTTCGGCATCGGCGTCATGCGCCCGGTGTACCAGCTCTACGACCAGCTGCTGAACGCCAACGCCGTCAGCCGCCAGCCCTTCTCGGCGGACCCCCGGCCTTTAGACAAGCACATTCCCTCCTCCCTCCTCCAGGACCTGGTGTTCAAGGTGATGTACAGCCAGCAGGAGCGGTATGAGGAGCAGCTGCGGAAGCTGGGCCTTATGGGGGAGGACGCCTACACCTGCGCCTGCTACTTACCGGAGGCGGGCAACACCCCGGAGCGGGGGGAGATCCTCTCCTGGGCGGAGTCTTCGGCGGTGGTCTATGCCAACAGTGTCTTAGGGGCCCGGTGCAACCGCAACTCCGGCATCATCGAGCTCATGGGCTCCATCGCCGGCTTCGTGCCGGAGTTCGGTCTTCTCACCGACGACGGCCGGAGGGCGGATTGGATTGTGGAGGTCCGCACCTCCACGCTGCCCGACGCCCAGCTTCTCGGCTCCGCCGTGGGCATGAAGGTGCTGGAAAAGGTGCCCTTCGTCCGTGGGCTGGACCGGTGGCTCAGCCGGGAGCTCAACGAGCGGACCTGCGCCTATCTGAAGGACTTCGGCGCCGCCTGCGCCTCCAACGGCTCCGTGGGTCTCTACCACATCGAGGGCACCACCCCCGAGGCGGCGGACCTGGGGGAGAGTATCATCCGGGAGAACGCCCCGGTGTACGTGGTGGACGACGAGGAGCTGCAGCGGGTGAAGGACAGCTACCCCTGCATCTGGAAGGACCCCGACGCCGTGCCGAAGCTCTGCTTCATGGGCTGCCCTCATATGACCCTGGGACAGCTGCGGGAGTGGACGGACCGGGTGGAGGAGAGTCTCCGGGCCGCCGGGAACCAAAAGGTGCTGATCCCCACGGTGTTCACCACCGCCCCGGCGGTGAAGGCGGAATTTGAAAAGACGGAGGACGCCCGGCGCCTCAAGAGGACCGGGGTGGTGCTCAGCACCATCTGCCCCCTCATGTACATGAACAACCCCCTGTCCAAGAAGATGCCCGTCATCACCTCGTCCAACAAGCTGCGGACCTACTCCAGCGCCCGGTACTACTCCGACGAGGAGATTCTGGCCAAGATCACCAAGGAGGGAAAGTGAGATGACAAAGACCTTTCAAGGCCGGGTGGTGACCCCCGGCGCGGCAAAGGCCCCGGCCCTGGTGTCCCACGGGGGGTTCAACACCCTGGCCAGCTATCAGATGGCCCTGATGTTCGGGGACAAGCAGGTGAAGTGCGGGGACCAGAACAACCCGGACCTCTACCACAAGCCCATGATCGGCAAGGCCCTGTGCCTGCCGGAGACCATCGGCTCCACCACCGGGGGCATGGTGCTCTACTGCGCCTGCGCCCTGGGCAAGCAGCCCGCCTGCATGCTCTTCTCCAAGCCCATCGACTCCCTGGCGGCCTCCGGAGCCATTCTGGCCGCCAACTGGACCGAGGCCGCTATGCCGGTGGTGGACAGCCTGGGGGAGGAGTTCCTCGCATATGTAAAGGACGGCATGACCGTCACTGTGGCCGAGGACGGCACGGTGACGGTGGAAGGATAAGGAAAGGAGAGAGACATGAAAGACTGCTACGAGCCCCTGTTCACCCCCTGGAAGATCGGCAATGTGGAGATCAAAAACCGCATTGTCATGACCTCCATGGGCGGTACCTCCATCTTCGGCTGGATGGAGCCCAACCACTTTGACAAGGAGGCGGCCAAGTTCCTTCTGGAGCGGGCCAGGAACAACGTGGGGCTGATTCTGCCGGGCATCGCACCCATCCGGGACCCCATGGGGGGCCGGTGGCTCTATCAGAACCCTGGGAAGTTCCGGGAGCTGAAGGAATTTATGGAGAAGTTCCACAAGACCGGAGCCAAGCTCTTCATCCAGATCACCGCCGGCTTCGGCCGGGCCATGGCGGTGAACGACCTGATGGTGAAGATGCTGAAGAACAAGGCTCTGGGCACCCTGGGCAAGCCCATCTTCGACATGGACTTCATTACCGCCTCCGCCTCCGCCACCCCCAACCGCTGGGCCGACGGGGTCTATTCCCGGGCCATGACGGTGAAGGAGATTGACGAGATTGTGGAGGCCTTCGCCAAAACCGCCAAGCTCTGCATGGACGCCGGGGTGGACGGCATCGAGGTCCACGCCGTCCATGAGGGCTATACTTTAGACCAGTTCGCCACCAAGTACACCAACCGCCGCCGGGACCAGTACGGCGGGAGTCTCGAGAACCGCTACCGCTTCGCCGCCGACATTGTGAAGGCCATCAAGGCCCGGTGCGGGGCGGACTTCCCTGTGTCCCTCCGGTACTCCGTGGTGTCCAAGACCAAGGGCTTCCGCCAGGGGGCGCTTCCCGAGGAGGGGGACCGCTACACCGAGGTGGGCCGGGACATGGAGGAGTCGGAGATCGCCGCCAAATTCCTCCAGGACGCGGGCTACGACATGCTCAACTGCGACAACGGTACCTACGACGCCTGGTACTGGGCCCATCCCCCGGCCTACATGCCCCAGAACTGCAACCTGGCGGAGGTGAGCCACATCAAGAAGTTTGTGGACATCCCCGTGGTCTGTGCCGGGCGCATGGAGCCCCTGGAGGGGGCGGCGGCCATCCGGGCGGGGAAGATCGACGCCATGGGCGTGGCCCGCCAGTTCCTCACCGACGCCGCCTGGGTCACCAAGCTGATGGAGGAGCGGGAGGAGGAGATCAAGCCCTGCATCTGCTGCCACAATGCCTGCTTTACCATGGCCCGCCACGAGGGCTCCGCCAACGACCAGAATCTCATGGACGCCATCCACATGGCCCGCTGTGCTCTGAACCCCCGGACCATGCAGACCAAGAAGTACTACATCCGCAAGACCGACAAGCCCAAGCGGGTGGCCGTGGTGGGCGGCGGCATCGGCGGCATGGAGTGCGCCATGGTGCTCCAGGCTCGGGGCCACAAGGTGTCTCTCTATGAGAAGACCGACCGGCTGGGCGGCGTGTTCCTGGCGGCGGCGGCCCCCTCCTTCAAGGAGAAGGACCGGGCCCTTATCGAGTGGTACCGCCGGGAGATGGAGCGGCGGCGGATTCCTGTCTACCTCCACACCGAGGTGACGAACGTGGAGGATCTGAAGGCCGACGAGGTGGTCATCGCCACCGGCGCCGTACCCAAGCAGCTGCCCATCCCCGGGGCGGAGCACGCCATGGAGGCCACGGAGTACCTCATGGGCCGGGAGACCGGGGAGCGGGTGGTCATCATCGGCGGCGGCCTCAGCGGCTGCGAGATCGCCTATGACCTCATTCTGAAGGGGAAGAAGCCCGTCATCGTGGAGATGCGGGAGGATCTGATCCCCGTCCGTGGGGTCTGCCTCGCCAACTCCTCCTTCCTCCGGGAGACCTTCGCCTACCACGAGACGCCGGTGTATCTGAGCACCACCGTCCGGGAGATCCGTCCCGACGGCGTGACCCTTCAGACCAAGGAGGGGAAGCGGGTCTATGTGGACTGCGACGACGTGATTCTCTCCGTGGGCTACGACCCCAAGCCTCTGGCGGGGTCCTCCCGTCATGTCCACCTGGTGGGGGACGCCAACGGCGTGGGGAACCTCCGCACCGTCATCTGGCGGGCCTGGGACGTGTGCATGAAAATCTGACTGAACAGAGAAAGCGGGCCGCCGCAGTCTTTTGACTGCGGCGGCCCTTTCCTGCGCCCCGTCAGAGGACGAAGTTGCCGTGATCGAACACCGGCACCTCCCGGCCGTCGTGGGTGGTGCCCACGATGGACAGATCTGCCGTGCCCACCATGAAGTCCACATGGGCGATGGAGTCGTTGAGGCCCAGGGCCTTCAGCTCCTCCTTGTCCATGTTCTGGCCTCCCTCCACGCACTCGTTGTAGGCCTCGCCGAAGGCCAGGTGGCAGGAGGCGTTTTCGTCGAAGAGGGTGTTGTAGTACAGAATCTTCTGGTTGGAGATGGGGCTGTCGTAGGGGACCAGGGCCACCTCGCCGAAGTACCTCGCCCCCTCATCCAGGGAGATGGCGGCCTCCAGGGCCTCCTGGCCCACCTCCGCCCGGGCCTCCTCGATCCGCCCCTTCTTCACGACAAAGGAGAACTTGTCGATGATGTTGCCGTCCTGGCACAGGGGCATGGAGGACACCACCACTCCGTCCACCCCGTCCCGGAGGGGGGCGGTGAAGATCTCCTCCGTGGGCATGTTGGCGATGAACTTCTGTCCCTTGGGGGTCTCGCCGCCGCCGGTGGCCCACAGGTGGCCCTCCGGCAGACGGATGGTGAGGTCTGTCCCCAGGCTGTTGCGGTAGCGGAGGGAGGCAAAGCGCAGGGCGTTGAGCTTGTCCCGCCGCTCCTCCAGCAGCCGCAGGTGCTCCTGCCACCGCTCCACCGCCTTCCCATCCCCGGTGATCCGCACGGACTGGAAGATGGCCTCCCACAGCCGCTCCACCGCGTCAGGGCAGCCGGGGAACACCTTCTCCGCCCAGCTGGGGATGGGGATGGAGGCGATGCACCAGGGGAAGCCGTTGGCCATCTGGAGGCGGTAGAAGGGCTTCAGGGCCTCGCTGCCGGACCGCTGGCTGCGGACGATCCGGTCCTGGTCCACCCCCTTGAGATTTTCCGGGTCCGAGGCGGAGATGGCGAGATAGGCCGCTCCCTCCTGGGCGTAGTCGTTGTAGAAGCGGCGGTTCCATTCCGGCACCGTGTCAAACACGTCGTCGGCGGCGTGGAGAAACTTCTCCCGGCTCAAAACGTCGTCCCGCCAGTTCATAATGACCTCCCGGCAGCCGGCGGCGTAGGCCGCCTGGGCGCACATCCGGGCAAAGGGGGCGCACTCCACCGGGGAGGCCAGAATCAGGTTCTGCCCCTTTTGAATGTTGATGCCCACTTCTACCAGAAGGCGGGCATATTCCCGCAGTTTTTCTTCCATGGTAACACTCCTATTTGCTCAAATTTGATTATTTCCGCCACATGGAGGGGAACAGCAGCACCAGCAGGGGCATGATCTCCAGCCGCCCCAGCAGCATGTTGGCGCTGAGCACAAGCTTGCTCAGAGCGGACAGGCCGCCGAGATTGCCGTTGGGCCCCAGAGCGCCCAGGGCCGGGCCCACGTTGCCGATGCAGGTGAGGGAGGCGCTGATGGACTCCACAAAGCCCACGTTGTCCCAGGCCACCACTACCGCCCCCACCATGGTCAGCAGGATGTAGGCGTAGAAGAACAGGGACACGCCGGAGAGGGTGCTCTCCTCCACCCGCTCCCCGTCCAGACGGATGGGCTGGACCACGCGGGGGTGGATGATCCGGTGGACCTCCCGCCGGAGATTCTTCATCAAAAGAACCATCCGCACCGTCTTCACGCCGCCGGCGGTGCTGCCGGCGCAGGAGCCGGAGATCATCAGGACAAAGAGCACCATCTGGGCCAGAATGGGCCACAGGGCAAAGTCCTGGGTGGCGTAGCCGGTGGTGGTGACCACCGTCACCACCTGAAAGAGGGCGTCGGTAAACACCGGGAAGGAGAAAGCCTGACGCCCCACCACCACCAGATTGGCGAAAACAAGGCCGGTGGCCCCCAGGGTGATGAGGGTGTACCACCGCAGCTCCTCGCTGTGGAACACGGCGGTGAAATTCCGGCGCAGGGCGAAGAAGAGAAGGCTGAAGTTGACGCCGGAGAGGAACATGAAGATGATGATGATCCAGTGGATGGTCAGAGAGGGGTAGGCGGCGATGCTGGCCGCCTTCACCGAGAAGCCGCCGGTGCTGATGGTGGTGAAGGAGTGGGTCAGGGCGTCATACCAGCTCATGCCGGCAAGGCGCAGGCAAACCGTCTCTCCCACCGTCAGGGCGATATAGATTTTGTAGAGCACCGTGGCCGTATCCCGGATCTTGGGCAGGAGCTTGGTCTTGATGGGGCCCGGAGACTCCGCCCGCATGAGATAGACGCTGCCCTCGCCGGTTTTGGGCAGCAGCGCCAGGGTTAGCACCAGCACCCCCATGCCCCCCATCCACTGGGTGAGAGCCCGCCAGAACAGGGTGCCCATGGGCAGGGACTCAATGTCCCCCAGCACCGTGGCCCCGGTGGTGGTGAAGCCGGATACCGTCTCGAAAAAGGCGCCGGGGTAGTCCGGAATGGCCCCGGACAGCACATAGGGCAGCGCGCCGAAGGCGGACATGCCGATCCAGCTGAGGGCCACGGCGGCAAAGCCGTCCCGGGCCTGAAAGCGCTCGCTGCCGGGGCGGATGCAGGAGAGGGCCTGGCCCACCGCCGCCGTCAGCAGAAGGGTGATCAGAAAGGCCTTGGCGTCCCCTCCGCCGGTATACAGGGCCACCGCCAGGGGCATCAGCAGGAACACCGCCTCAATCCGCAGAATATGGCCCAGCATTCTGAATACGATTCTATGATTCATCTCCCTACCTCGCCGTCCTTCCCGTCACTGGAGGATGTCATTGAGATCCTGCAAAAACAGGCTCTTGGCCATGACGATCACCTTGTCCCCGTCCAGGATCTTGGCGTTGCCGTCGGGGATGATGGTGCGGTTTTGCCGCACAATGGCCGCCACCAGTAAGCCCTTTTTCAGATTGAGGCTTTTCAGGGGCGTGTCCAAAAACCGGGTGGAGGCGGAGGCGGTGAACATGACCGCCTCCATGGCCCCATCCAGCAGCTTGTAGAGATGCTCCACGGCGCTGCCCTTGCTGTTGGCCAGGGAGCGAACGTAGGCGGTGATCTGGCTGGCGGTGATGTCCTTGGGGCTGATGATGCTGTCCACTCCCGCGTCCCGCATCAGCTCGATGTAGTTGAGACGGCTCATCTTGGCAATGACCTTCCGCACCCCGCGGCGCTGGACGGACAGGGCCATGAGCAGGTTCTCCTCGTCCCGGTTGGTGAGGGCCACGAAGGCGTCGGAGTCCAGAATCCCCTCCGCCTCCAGCAGATGCTGGTCGGTGCCGTCGCCGTGGATCACCAGAACGCCGGGCAGCTTGTCCGCCAGCAGAAGGCACTTCTCCTCGTCCACCTCCACCAGCTTCATCTTCACCCCCAGCTTGTCCATGGCCCAGCCCAGATAGGTGGCCACCCGGCTGCCGCCCACCACGGAGATGGTCCGCACCGGGCGGGAGGGCAGATTCAGCTCCCGGTAGAACTGATCCAGCTCCTTCTGCCCGCCGATGACGTAGATTTTGTCCCCCACCTGGAAGGTGTACCGGCCGTCGGGGATAATGAGCTCCCCGCCCCGGATGGCGGCGCAGACCAGCACGGTGCCCGAGCGGTGGCGGTTGAAGTCCTGGAGGGAGGTGCCTGCCAGACCGTCGCTCTCCTTGACGTAGAGGCCGATCATCTCCACCCGGCCCCGGGCGAAGGACTCCACGCTGAAGGCGGAGGGTACCCGCAGGATGCGGCCGATCTCCTGGGCGGCGGCGTACTCGGGGTTGATGATCATATCAAGGCCCACCTCCCGCTTGAGGAGGTTGGACTCGTCAAAATATTCCGGGTTGCGGATCCGGGCCACGGTGTGCTGGGCCCCCAGCTTCTTGGCGATGAGGCAGCACATGATATTCACCTCGTCGTAGCCCGTGACGGCAATGGCCAGGTCCGCCTCCCGGACGCCGGCCTCCAGCTGTACGTTGATGGAGGCGCCGTTGCCCTCCATGCACAGCACATCCAGGGTGCTGTCCGCCTGGCGCAGAGCCTCCACATCCTGGTCGATGAGCACCAGATCGTGGTCCTCCCCCGCCAGCTGCTTGGCAAGGGCAAAGCCCACCTTGCCATTGCCGATAATCAGAATTTTCATGTTTCTTTTCCCTCCGTAGGCGCTGCCTGGGTCGCTCCCTTCAGGCTCAAACGCGCGCCGTTATATTCCGACCCCATAATCAGCGTGACAGAGCTGAGAAAGAGCCAGATCATCAAAACAATCACTGCGCCCAGTGTACCATAGATCACAGAGTAGTGGGCGAAGTTTTCCACATAAAAGGAGAACCCCACGCTGACGACCATCCAGCCCACCAGGGCGCAGACGGCGCCGGGCAGAATGGCCCCCGCCTCCTGGCGTTCATCCTGCGCCAGGGCGTAGAGCATCCCCAGGGTGGCAAAGAGCAGCAGGGCCAGCAGGAAAAAGCGGAGATAGTGCCACAGGTGGATAATCCCGGTCATAAAGAGAATCCGCCCTGCCAGATAGAGCAGCAGCCGCTGGCCGAAGGTCATCAGCAGCAGGGAGGCCACCACCACCAAAATCAGCACCGCTGTAAACAGCAGTACCCGCAGATAGTGGCGCACCAGACTGGTGGGACGCTTGAGTC
Source organism: uncultured Oscillospiraceae bacterium (assembly GCA_944386975.1). GTDB lineage: Bacteria > Bacillota > Clostridia > Oscillospirales > Oscillospiraceae > CAJFPI01. The sequence goes on from CALXDC010000036.1 coordinate 20,097, forward strand.
CGTAAGCCCGGCGGACGCTGCGCATGAGGCAGTTGGCCGCCCGCATGGGGAAATAGATGGAAAATACCAGGGAGAACCAGAACATGGTGGCGGTGGCGGTCTGGGAGACATAACCGAGATAGGTGGCGCACAGGTCCACCACCGCATCAGGCAGCACCGTGGACAGCAGCTCCAGGGCGTCCGCCTCCTGAATCTGGAGAAGGCCCAGGAGAGAGCTGACAAAAATCAGCATGGGAAAGAGGGTAAAGAGAAGGTAGTAGGCCAGAGCGGCGCTCTGCTGGGCCACGTCGTGGCGGTGATAACGGTAAATCAGCTCCGACAGCATGGCCAGGGGCCGGGAGCGGTGCTCCTTCTTCCGCTCGAACAGCTCACCGGGCATCCACATCCGCGCTCCCTCCTCTCTCAGGTACGCCCTTTCGCATATTCTATTTCTGTAATTTATATAGTATAACATATCTTTGGAAAAATACAAATAAAGATGCAGCATACTTTGACAAGTTCCCAGGTGGGCGCTATACTATGGGGAGAGAAGGAAGAAATGGGAGGTATCAGTATGAAGGTTTTGCTGGTCAACGGCAGCGGGCGGGCCAACGGCTGCACCTATACGGCGTTGATGGAGGCGGCCAAAACACTGGAGCAGGAAGGAATCTTCTGCGAGATGTTCCAGCTGGGAGGCGCGCCTATTCGCGACTGCATCGGCTGTGGAGGCTGCGCACGGTCTGAGAAGGGAATGTGCGTTTTTGAGGACGACTGTGTCAACGAGCTGATCAGCCGGGCGTCGGAGGCGGACGGATTTATTTTCGGCACGCCGGTGTACTACGCCCACCCCAGCGGGCGGCTGTTGTCCGCGCTGGACCGGGCGTTCTACGCGGGAAAGCAGGCCTTTGTCCACAAGCCGGGCTTTGCCGTGGCGTCGGCCCGCCGGGCGGGGACTACGGCCACCCTGGACGCGGTGATGAAGCACCTGACCATCAATCAAATGCCGGTGGTCTCCTCCAACTACTGGACCATGGTCCACGGAAATACTCCGGCGGAGGTGCTGCGGGACGAGGAGGGGCTGCAGACCATGCGCAATGGCGCAAGGAATCTGGCGTGGCTGCTCAAGTGCATCCAGGCGGGCCGGGACCAGGGGATTTTCCCGCCCCAGGCCGAGGCCGCCAGCCGCACCAACTTTATCCGGTAGACGCACTTTTCCGGGAAACGCCTGCTTTTTTCAGCGGGCGGTTTGGCGGGAGCCCTTGCATGGCAGGGGCTCCCGCTTTTTTGCCCTGTGAGCAGGCATATTTTGCTCAGCGAAGGTACCGCAGATCCACATAGCCCGCCAGATCGCCGTATCCCACAGCGGCCCAGCCCTGCCAGACGCCGTAGACCCGTACCACCGTGCCATTGGGCAGCTGCGCCGCCACCGGCGCGGTGAGGGAGGGCTTGGTCCGCAGATTCAGATTCCCGCTCTGGACGGTTACCGTGGCGTCGTAGGGAGTAATGGGCTCGATGAAAGGCAGATCGAAGTAGTCCGTCAGACTCTGGACCAGATTCCGGGCGATGGCGTCGGTGTTTTCCTCTACCCACCGGGCGTCGCTGATGTTGTCGTGGTACCCCAGCTCCAGCAGCACCGCCGGGGCACGGGAGTCCCGCACCTCCCCTAAGCTGGTGGTGGACCGGGCCGTCACCAGATTGGGCAGGGGATAGATTCGTTTCAGGTTTTCCACAAAAATCTCCGCCGCCCGACGGCCGTTGGTGCTGCTGGGGTAATAAAAGGCGATGACGCCCCGGACCTGACCGTACCGCTCCGGCGGCGCGCCGTTGGAGTGGAGAGCCAGATAGAAGTCGTAATCCCCCTGGTTGGCCTGGCGGATGGAGCTGCCGGCGGTCATCTCCGGGGTGTTGCGGGTAAAGCGGATGGTATTGGCCCGGAGATAGGGCTCCATGGCGTCGGCCAGACGGTTCATGTTGTACTCCTCGCTGCCGCTGCCGGTGACGTACATATTCCCCTCCTGGGTAGAGGGGCTGAGATAGATGATGGGCATGGTGACACCTCCTGTGCCATTCTATGCCGCTGCACGGTCTTTTGCCCTCAAAAAAAGAGGCGGAGCCTTACAGAAGGCTCCGCCCCGTCATGGATAAGAGAGAAGAAGTCAGGCATTCAGGGGATCTGTGGACCGCTTGGCGGCGAAAAACTCGAAGACGCAGATGGCGCCCACCAGCACCAGGCCCACCACGTCGGTGAGGGTGCCGGGGATCAGCATGCCGAGACCGCCCGCCGCCAGCAGCACCCGGAACACCACGGGGAGCTTTCGGAAGATGAAGCCGTTGAGAGCCGCCGCCACGCCGAAGATGCCCAGCAGCGCGCTGATGCAGATCTGCACCACCTGGAAGGCGCTCTCCACATCCACGAACAGCATCTGGGGGCTGAGGGCAAAGATATAGGGGACGATAAAGGCCGCGATGGCCAGCTTGGTGGCATTGATACCCGTCTTCATGGGGTCCGCCTTGGCGATGGCGCTGCCGGCGTAGGCCGCCAGGGCTACGGGGGGCGTGATATCCGCCACGATGCCGAAGTAGAACACAAAGAAGTGGGCCGCCATCTTGCTGACGCCGATGGAGGGATCCATCAGGATGGGGGCGCAGGTGGCCGCCATGATGCAGTAGTTGGCGGTGGTGGGTACGCCCATGCCCAGCACGATGCAGCATAGCATGGTGAGGACCAGGGCCACCATCATGTGGCCGCCAGCCACGGAGACAATGGCGCTGAGGAGTTTGGAGGCCAGGCCGGTGACGGTGATGCAGCCGGAGATAATGCCGGCCATGCCGCAGGCCACCGCCACGGTGACAGAGCCCTTGGCGCCGCCCTCCAGGGCGCCGAAGACCATCTTCAGGATGTCAAAGCCGCTCTGCCGGATGCCGGTAGCCACACCGTCGGTCCTGCTGGTATGGACGCCGTCCAGGATGAAGTCGGGCAGGCTCACCACGATGGTGGCTACGATGGCCAAGGCGGCGGAGTAGGCCATGGTGTAGGTGTTGGTGGACACCAGCACCACCAGCAGCACCAGGGGGAAGAGAAGGTAGATCCGCTTGATGAGCTTGCTCATCTTGGGCAGCTCCTCCTTGGGAATGCCCTTGAGACCCAGCTTCTTGGCTTCCAGGTGGACGGCAATATAGATGCCGGTGAAGTAGAGCACCGCCGGAAGGATGGCCCGGACGGCGATCTTGCTATAGGGTTCGCTGGTGAACTCCGCCATCAAAAAGGCTGCGGCGCCCATGATGGGGGGCATGATCTGCCCGCCGGTGGAGGCGGCGGCCTCCACGGCCCCGGCAAACTCTCCCTTGTAGCCCGTCTTCTTCATCATGGGAATGGTGACGGAGCCGGTGGTGACGGTGTTGCCCACGGAGGAGCCGGACACCATGCCGCACAGAGCGGAAGAGATGACGGCCACCTTGGCGGGACCGCCGGGGGCGGCACCGGCCAGGGCGTTGGCCAGGCTGATGAAGAAGTTGGCAATGCCGGTGCGCTCCAGGAAGGCGCCGAAGATGATGAACACCACGATGAACTTGGCGCAGACGGTGATGGGGTTGCTGAAGATACCGTTGGTGGTGTAGAACATGGTGCGGATTACCTGGGCGAAGGTCATGGCCACGTCGCCGGACATGAGGTTCACAAAGGTGTACACCAGCAGGGCCCCGGCCACACAGAGGATAGGGATGCCCACGCACCGGCGGCACAGCTCCACAAGGGCCAGAATACCGATGAGGCCGATGACTATGTATAGCGGCTCCTTCATGATGCGGCTGGACAGCTGGATCACCGTTCTGGCATTGATGGCATAAAAGAAGTAGGCGCCGGAGCCGCAGACGATGAGCAGGATATCATACCAGGGCAGGTGGTTGACCCGTACCTCCCCCTTCCTGGCGGGGAAGGTCAGAAAGCCCAGCAGCAGAATCAGCCCCATGAACACCGGCAGGCGGATCTCCGTCAGGGTGGTGAGGAATACGGTGTCGATGATGCAGTACAGGGAAAAGACGGCCATCAGCGCACTGATGATCCACTTGGGAGCGCCTTCCCAGATGCGGGTGTTGGACTCCCGGTCGTATTTCCGCATGACCGCCTCCACATCGGCAGCGGTCCCGGTGGAGGCGTCGTGCTCCGGTGGGGTCACCAGCGGCTCCGCCTCCGTCTCTTTCTTTCGAAACAGGCTCATAAGAGGTCTCTCTCCTTGGAATGGTCTTGTCGGGACATTAACAGCCCCCTATATCACGGAAACTACGGCGGAACAGTTCCGCCGTAGTTTCCCGTATTTCCATGAATTGTTGCAGGAATCTTACTTGACAGGGACCTCGTAGCCCTTCTCAGTGAAGTACTGAGCGGCGCCGGGGTGATAGGGGATGTTGGTGACGGAGGCAGCGAAGTCCAGATCCAGCTCAGCGGCCTTGCCGTGGCTGATGCTGTCCACGTTCTCAAAGATGGAGGACACGAAGTTGTAGATATCCTCGTCGGCCACATCGTCCCGGGCGATGACCACAGCGCCCACGGCCACGGTGGTGGCCTCCGCAACGCCCTCATAGGTGTCGGCGGGAATGGTGTACTCGCTATAGTAGGGGGAGGTCTCCTGGAGGGCGGCGATGTGCTCGGCGTCCAGGCTCACCAGGTACACGTCCTTGGCGGTGGCCAGGGAGGTGACGGCGGTGGTGGGAGCGCCGGCCACCACGAAGGCGGCGTCGATCTTACCGTCCTGCAGGGCGTCCACGCTGTTGCCGAAGTCCTGGAAGGTGGGGTTGATGTCCTCCTCGGTGAGGCCGTAAGCGCCCAGCACGTCCAGGGCGTTGTAGTACACGCCGGAGCCGGAGGCGCCGATGGACACGTTCTTGCCCTCCAGGTCAGCCACGCTCTTGATGTTGGGGTCGCAGGTGACAATCTGGACCTGCTCCATGTACAGGGCGGCCACAGTGGAGAAATCGGTGACGGGCATACCCTCAAAGAGGCGCTCGCCGTTGTAGGCGTAGCTCATAACGTCGGACTGCACGAAGCCCATCTGAGCGGTGTTCATGCTCATCTGCTCAATGTTGTCCTGAGAGCCGTTGCTGACCACAGCGGTGACCTTGGTGCCGGTGTTGCTGGTAACATACTGGGCCAGGACGGTGCCGAAGCCATAGTAGGTGCCCTGGTCGCTGCCGGTGGAGAACCGCAGCTCCTTACCGGTACCGGTGGTGCCCTCGCCGGAGCCGTCGTCGGCGGAACCGCCGTTGTTGGAAGCGCCGCCGTTATCGGTGGAGCCGCCGTTGTTGCTGGTATTGCCGCAGGCAACCATGGCCAGTACCATGGCCATCGCCATCAGCAGCGCAAGAAACTTCTTCATACGTACTTCTCTCCTTTGAACTTGATCCAGTCCCATAGGACTACCCATCTATCATACACGAAAGGTGCATCCTTGGCAAGTGAAAATTTCGTTTCCTTTACCTTTCTAAAGTATTTTTTAGGACCTTTTTTCTCGTTTTCTGTTGCCGACGTAAAAAAATAACTGCCGGAAGATTTCTCTTTCTCCGATGTTTTCCGCTTTTCGATGGTTTCCCCTGCCGGAAAGTTCCCGGCGCCGGGTGAGGCGGCTTTCAAGCAGCGGCGGATCCAAAATGCAAGTTCCGCAGGTGAATCCTGCATTCTGCAAGTTTGGCGGCAAAACCTCCTCTCACACCGAAACCTTTTTGAGAATCTGTCAAATTCAAAGGCGACTTTTTGTACGGTACCACGGAGAAATGCAGGGATTCCGCCGGAACGGCGCTCTCCCGGCTCCAGCCGTGGGCCAAAAGTTTCCGCCGCCGGACAAAAAAACAGGCCGAAGGCGCTTCCTGAGGAAGCGCCTTCGACCCAGATGGAGAAGATTGAGGAAAAACGATACGTTCAAAGGTGTTACCCTTTTCACGTGTTTTAGTATACGAGAATTTTTGCCGGTTTGCAATGGATAAACTCCACCAACATCATTGCCTCTCTCGCGGGGTTATAGGGCAATATGCTAAAATTGTATGACAAACTTTAGCAATAACGACGAAAAACAATTTCGGTTGCCGGACAATACTCCGCCAGTGGCGGGCAGGAAGAGAACGGGACAACGGGGGGCGCGGCCTGCTTTGTAAGAATAATGTTCTGTTTCCCCCGGAAAACTGGGCAAAATTCCAGAGAGATGGCCCTTGACAGTGTCCGCCGTTGGTGGTATAGTAAGCCCGATCAAAGACATGGACGGAGACGAAACCGCCAACCGGCGTTCAGAGAGGGCCGCACTGGGTGCGAGCGGCCTGCGCACGAGACGGCATGACCACTCCCGAGCCGCCCGCCGAACCCCTCCGGGGCAGTAGACCGGGCCGGGTCCTCCCGTTACAGAGGTCACGAGCGACGGCCTTGGGCCGTAAGCAGGGTGGAACCGTGGAGCTTACGCTTCACCCCTGAAACCAAATCAGGGGTGAAGCGTTTTTTCTTTGCCCCAACATCGGAAAGGAGCGCATTTCTATGAGCGACGAGAATCTGTATACCTTTGAAAACCCCGAATACCGCAAGACCTATTGGCACACCTGCTCTCACGTGCTGGCCCAGGCCATGAAGCGCTTGCACCCGGAGGTGAAGCTGGCCATCGGTCCTTCCATCGACAACGGCTTCTACTACGACTTTGACACCCCCCGCCCCTTCACCCCCGAGGACCTGGAGGCCCTGGAGGCGGAGATGCGGAAGATCTGCAAGGAGAAGCTGAAGCTGGAGCGGTTTGAGCTGCCCCGGGAGGAGGCTGTGAAGTTCATGGAGGAGCGGGAGGAGCCCTATAAGGTGGAGCTCATCAACGACCTGCCCGCCGACGCCCACATCTCCTTCTACAAGCAGGGGGAGTTCACCGACCTGTGCGCCGGTCCCCACGTGGACTCCACCGGCCGCATCAAGGGCAACGCCATCAAGCTTACCAGCGCCACCGGCGCCTATTGGCGGGGCGATTCCAACCGGAAGATGCTCCAGCGCATTTACGGCGTGGCCTTCCCCAAGAAGGAGGAGCTGGACGAGTATCTCCGGCAGCAGGCGGAGGCTCTGAAGCGGGACCACAACAAGCTGGGCCGGGAGCTGGAGTACTTCACCACTGTGGATGTGATCGGTCAGGGCCTGCCCGTCATCCTGCCCAAGGGCGCCCGGGTGATTCAGCTGCTCCAGCGCTGGGTGGAGGACGAGGAGCAGAAGCGGGGCTATCTGCTGACCAAGACCCCCTATATGGCCAAGCGGGAGCTGTACAAGATCTCCGGCCACTGGGACCACTATCTGGACGGCATGTTCGTGCTGGGCGACCCCTATGACGAGACCAAGGAGTGCTTCGCCCTGCGCCCCATGACCTGCCCCTTCCAGTATCAGGTCTACCTCAACCGGGCCCGTTCCTACCGGGATCTGCCCATGCGCCTGGGGGAGACCTCCACGCTGTTCCGCAATGAGGACTCCGGCGAGATGCACGGCCTCATCCGTGTCCGCCAGTTCACCATCTCCGAGGGCCACCTGGTGCTGCGCCCCGAGCAGCTGGAGGAGGAGTTCAAGGGCTGCCTGGATCTGGCTAAGTATTGCCTGGGCACCGTGGGCCTTCTGGACAAGTGCACCTTCCGTTTCTCCCAGTGGGACCCCGCCAACCCCAACAACAAGTACGAGGGTACCGCCGAGCAGTGGGAGGAGGCCCAGCGGGTCATGGGCCAGATTCTGGACGATCTGGGCGTGAACTATACCGTTGGCATCGACGAGGCCGCCTTCTACGGCCCCAAGCTGGACATTCAGTATAAGAATGTGTACGGCAAGGAGGACACTCTGGTCACCATCCAGATCGACATGCTGCTGGCCAAGCAGTTCGGCATGGAGTATGTGGATGCCGACGGCCAGAAGAAGACCCCCTATATCATCCACCGTACCTCCCTGGGCTGCTATGAGCGGACTCTGGCCTATCTGATTGAGGAGTACGCCGGCGCTCTGCCCACCTGGATGGCCCCGGAGCAGGTCCGTTTCCTGCCCGTCACCGACCGGGCCGCCGACTACTGCACCGACCTGGCCGCAAAGCTCAGCGCCATGGGCTTCCGGGTGGAGGTGGACTACCGCAACGAGAAGATCGGCAAGAAGATCCGGGAGGCGCAGCTGGAGAAGGTGCCCTATATGCTGGTCATCGGCGACCGGGATATGGAGAACGGCACCGTGTCCCCCCGCCACCGCTCCGACGGCGACCTGGGGGCCATGTCCTTCGAGGATTTCACCGCCATGCTCAAGGATGTGGTGGACTCCAAGGCCCGCAAGTAAGAAAAGCCAATTCCCCGCGGAATGTTCCGCGGGGAATTTTTTTATCACCGGCAGGGGAGGCGGAGCGCCGGTCCCAGGGCCGGAAGGGACAAAACGACTTCGCCCTCTTGCG
>CALXDC010000037.1 GCA_944386975.1 uncultured Oscillospiraceae bacterium
TTGTCCTTTTGGGATTATTCTCTTGAGAGTACCGGGCGGACACAAATAGTATCAATCCAGTATCAAGAGCAATATGGGCGGGCAAAAAAGCCTGTATTCATGCGGGTTTGCGCCGTTTTGAGCGTCATTCCCATTCGATGGTACCGGTGGGCTTGGGCGTCAGGTCGTAGAGACAACGGTTGACCCCGGCCACCTCGCTGGTGATGCGGGCGGTGATGTGCTGCAGCAGGGCAAAGGGAACATCCTCCACCGTGGCCGTCATGGCGTCCTTGGTGTTCACCGCACGGATGATGACGGGCCATGCGTCGGTACGCTTGTCGTCCTTCACGCCCACGCTCTTGAAGTCGGGAATCACGGTGAAGTACTGCCACACCTTGCCCTCCAGGCCGTTTTTGGCAAACTCCTCCCGCAAAATAGCGTCGCTCTCCCGCACCGCCTCCAGGCGGTCCCGGGTGATGGCGCCCAGGCACCGGACGCCCAGGCCGGGGCCGGGGAAGGGCTGACGGAACACCATGTTATCAGGCAGACCCAGCGCCTTGCCCACCACGCGGACCTCGTCCTTGAACAGCAGCTTGATGGGCTCCACCAGCTCAAACTGCAGATCCTCCGGCAGACCGCCCACGTTGTGGTGGGCCTTCACGCCGCCGCTCTCCAGAATGTCGGGATAAATGGTACCCTGGGCCAGGAACTCGATGCCCTCCAGCTTCCGAGCCTCCTCCTCAAAGACACGGATAAACTCCGCGCCGATGATCTTCCGCTTGGTCTCCGGATCGGCCACGTCGGCCAGCTTGTCCAAAAAGCGGTCCACCGCGTCCACATAGACCAGATTGGCGTCCATCTCGTCCCGGAACACCTTGATCACCTGCTCCGGCTCCCCCTTGCGGAGAAGACCGTGGTTGACATGGACGCACACCAGCTGCTTGCCGATGGCCTTAATGAGCAGGGCCGCCACCACAGAGGAGTCCACGCCGCCGCTGAGGGCCAGCAGCACCTTCTTGTCCCCCACCTGGGCCTGGATGTCCGCCACCTGCTGGGCAATGAACTGCTCCGCCAGCGCGGCGGTGGTAATCCGCTCCATGTTCTCAGGGCGCTTGTTGCTCTGCATATCGTTTTCCTCCTGATTCAAATTCCGTTCTTTTCCCGCCCCACGGGCCGGGGAGACAGAGGCACTTTTGGCCTCCTCACATCTTTTTCAGTATACCATAGTTCCCCTGTTCCCTGCAACAAAAAACACCTTATTCCTGGGAACGTCCTTTTTTCAAGAGATGCGCAACTCCATAGGCGATCCCCGTCAGTGCGGCCGCAACAACAAGGTGGAGAGGGAGGGTGATTCCGAAAATCATGGCGCTGTGCTCCCGATCGCTTAATACAGACGGCATAGCAATGACGCTGACCAAAATGGTCAACACAGCGGAAAAGATGGGCGCTGTCCAAAGCGCTCTCCTTCTGAAGCAGAAAAGAATCCCCACACACAGCACAGGAATCACACCGAACACAGACGCATTCCACCAATCCATAAAACGGCCTCCTTTTCTGAAGCGATCCTGTTTTGTCCATCTATTGTCATTCTCATTATATAAAAAAGGCCGGCAGCATGCAATGTAAAAAGGCCCCGTGACTTGAAAATCCACGGGGCCTTTTGAGCGGAAAAATTGAAAAGAATCTTTTACCGGGTGCCGGCCAGGTCCTCCATGGCCTCCTCGCTCATGCGGTAGAGAGCCCACTCGTCGGCGGGCCGGGCCCCAAGAGCGGTGTAGAAGGCGATGCCCGCCTTGTTCTCATGCTGGCACCACCACTCCAGACGGCCGCACCGGCGCTCCAAGGCGATCTTGGCCAGACGGCGGAGCAGGGCCTTGCCGTAGCCCCGGCCCCGATACTCCGGCAGGACATACATGTCCTCCAGGCAGATGCCGCCCCGGCCCAGGAAGGTGGAGTAGTTGTGGAAGAAGAGGGCGAAGCCCACCTCCAAACCGTCGTCCACGGCGAAGAGCACCTCCGCCTTCCGGTGCTGGAAGAGGCTCTCGTCCAGCAGGGCCTCCGTGGCCACTACCTGGTCCCCGAGGCCCTCGTAGGCCGCCAGCTCCTTGATGAACCGGAGGATGAGGGGCACGTCCGCCTGACAGGCGTAGCGGAAGGTGAGATTCTCCCGCTCCTCCGCCTTGGGGGGCTGAATTTCCAGGCAGGTGATGTCGATGGGGGCCAGATCGGTACTGCGGCCCTCCTGGCGGACGGTGAGCACCGCCTTGGCGGTGTCGATGGCGGTGATGCAGGTAACGCTGTGCTCCACAGCGCTGCGGCGGATGTGGAAGCCGTCGGTGTCGCTGCGGCGTCCTCTGGTGGGGGTGTTGATGATGAGGTCCACCTGACCGGAGGCGATGGCGTCCAGAATGTTGGGGTGGGTATCCCCGGCCTTCTCCACCATGCGGCAGGCCACGCCCGCCGCCTGGAAGGCCCGGGCTGTTCCGCCGGTGGCCAGAATGGTGATGCCCATGTCCGCAAGGCCCGCGGCAATTTCCGCCGCCTCGGCCTTGTCCTCGTCCTTCACGGTGAAGACCACCTGGCTGCCCGCCTTGGGCAGCTTCGTGCCCCCGGCCTTGAAGGCCTTCAGCATGGCCTGGGGAAAGCTCTCGGCGATGCCCAGCACCTCGCCGGTGGACTTCATCTCCGGCCCGAGGCCGGTGTCCACATCGGTGAGCTTTTCAAAGCTGAACACCGGCAACTTCACCGCCCACAGTCCCGCCTCGGGGTAGAGGTCGGTGCCCCAGCCCAGATCCCGCAGCTTCTGGCCCAGCATGACCCGGGCCGCCAGGTCGATGACCGGCACGCCGGTGACCTTGGAGATGTAGGGGATGGTACGGGAGGAGCGGGGGTTCACCTCGATGACATAGACCTCCCCCTCGTGGATGATGAACTGGATGTTGATGAGGCCGATGACTCCCAGGGCCCGGGCCAGATCCCGGGTGTAGCGGAGGATGGTGGCCTTCTGCTGACGGGTGATGTGGAGGGGCGGGTAGACGCTGATGGAGTCGCCGGAGTGGATACCGGCCCGCTCCACGTGCTCCATGATGCCGGGGATGAGGATGTCCTCCCCGTCGAACACGCCGTCCACCTCCACCTCACGGCCCATGAGGTACTTGTCCACCAGGATGGGGTGCTCCTGGGTGGTCTGATTGATGATGGCCATGAAGTCCCGGATATTCTTGTCGTTATAGGCGATCTCCATGCCCTGACCGCCCAGCACGTAGGAGGGGCGCACCAGCACCGGGTAGCCCACGGCGTGGGCGGCCTCCAGGGCCTCCTCGGTGGTGAAGACGGTCATACCCTTGGCACGGGGGATGCCGCACTGGTTCAAAATCTCGTCAAACCGCTCCCGGTCCTCGGCGGCGTCCACGCCGTCAGAGGAGGTGCCCAGGATGGGGACCCCCATGTCGGTGAGGGCCTGGGCCAGCTTGATGGCGGTCTGCCCGCCGAACTGGACCACGGCGCCCCAGGGGTGCTCCAGCTCCACCACGGCCTCCACATCCTCGGCGGTGAGGGGCTCGAAATAGAGCTTGTCCGCCACGTCGAAGTCGGTGGACACGGTCTCCGGGTTGTTGTTGACGATGATGGTCTCGTAGCCAAGGCGCTTGAAGGCCCAGACGGAGTGGACGGAGCAGTAGTCAAACTCCACGCCCTGGCCGATGCGGATGGGGCCGGAGCCCAGCACCAGAATTTTCTTCCGGGGCGGCCGGTCCTCGCTGCGGTGGGCCTCCGGGTCCGCGGCGGAGAGGAAGGGGGCCATGGGCACATTGGGGGCCATCTCGCCCACCACCGGCATATGGAGGGGAGCGATGGCCTCGTTCTCCTCGTCGTAGGTGGAGTAGTAGTAGGGGGTCTGGGCCTCAAACTCGGCGGCGCAGGTGTCCACCATCTTGAAGGCGGGGATGATGCCGTGCTGCTGGCGGAGATCCTTGATCTCCACCCGCTCCTTCCCGGTGAGGGCGGCAATGTCCGCATCGGAGAAGCCCATGACCTTGGCCTGACGCAGGGTCACCGCGTCCAGATGGCCGTGGTCCAGCAGGTGCTCCATGTCCACGATGGCTTTCAGCCGGTCCAAAAACCACAGGTCCACCTTGGTGATGGCGTTGATCTTCTCCGGGGAGAAGCCCCGGCGGAGGGCCTCCGCCATGACGAAAAGCCGCTGGTCGTCCACGTTCTTGAGGCGGCTCTCGATCTCCTCGGTGTAGGCCTTGTCGAGACCGGGCAGCCGCAGGGACTTCACCGGCAGCTCCAGGGACCGGATGGCCTTGAGGAGAGCTCCCTCAAAGCTGTTGCCGATGGCCATGACCTCGCCGGTGGCCTTCATCTGGGTACCCAGGGTCCGGCTGGCGGTGGTGAACTTGTCGAAGGGCAGCCGGGGGATTTTCAGCACGCAGTAGTCCAGGGTGGGCTCGAAGCAGGCGGTGGTCTTGCCGGTCACCGCGTTGGGGATCTCGTCCAGGTGGTAGCCCAGGGCGATCTTGGCGGCCACCTTGGCGATGGGGTAGCCGGTGGCCTTGGAGGCCAGGGCGGAGGAGCGGGACACACGGGGGTTGACCTCGATGACGGCATACTCAAAGCTGTCGGGGTTCAGGGCAAACTGCACGTTGCACCCGCCCTCGATCTCCAGGGCGGAGATGATGTCCAGAGCAGCGGAGCGGAGCATCTGGAACTCCTTGTTGGCCAGGGTCTGGGTGGGGGCCACCACGATGGAGTCGCCGGTGTGGACGCCCACAGGGTCGATGTTCTCCATGGAGCAGATCTGGATCACGTTGCCGGCGGCGTCCCGCATGACCTCGAACTCGATCTCCTTCCAGCCGGCGATGCACCGCTCGATGAGCACCTGATTCACGCGGCTCAAATGGATGCCCCGGTCGGCGATCTCCCGGAGCTCCGCCTCATCCTGGGCGATGCCGCCGCCGGTGCCGCCCAAGGTGTAGGCGGGACGGACGATGACGGGATAGCCGATGGTGGCGGCAAAGGCCACCGCGTCCTCCACGCTCTCCACCACGTCGCTGGTGACGCAGGGCTGGCCGATGGACTCCATGGTGTCCTTGAAGCCCTGGCGGTCCTCCGCCTTGCGGATGGAGTCGGGGCTGGTGCCGAGAAGGCGGACGCCGTACTGCTTCAAGGTGCCGTTCTCGTGGAGGGCCATGGCCAGGTTCAGTCCCGTCTGACCGCCTAAGGTGGGCAGCACGGAGTCCGGCCGCTCCTTTTCAATAATGGAGGTGACGGAGGGGATGGTGAGAGGCTCGATATAGACGTGGTCGGCGATGTCCTTGTCGGTCATGATGGTGGCGGGGTTGGAGTTTACCAGCACCACCTCCACGCCCTCCTCCTTGAGGGCCCGGCAGGCCTGGGTGCCGGCGTAGTCGAACTCGGCGGCCTGACCGATGACAATGGGGCCGCTGCCCAGCACCAGTACCTTTTTAATAGAGAGATCCTTGGGCATCAGTCTCTGCCTCCCTTCATGCTGTCAAGAAACCGGTCAAAGAGATACTCCGTGTCCATGGGGCCGGGGGAGGCCTCGGGGTGGAACTGGACGGTGAAGCAATGGGGCCGCTTGTAGAGGAGGCCCTCCACGCTGCCTTCATTGACGTTGACATGGGACACCTCGGCCACCGCCGGGTCCACGCTCTCCTTGGCCACCACATAGCCGTGGTTCTGGCTGGTGATATAGGCCCGGCCCTCCCGCAGGTCCTTCACCGGGTGGTTGCCTCCCCGGTGGCCAAAGCGCATTTTTCTGGTCTTGGCTCCAGTGGCCAGGGCCAGCATCTGGTGCCCAAGACACACGGCAAAAATGGGCAGGTCGCTGTCATAGAGCTTGCGGATCTCGGCGATGATCTGGGTGTTGTCGGCGGGGTCGCCGGGGCCGTTGGAGAGCATAACCCCGTCAAAGCCACCCTCCAGAATCCGCTGGGCAGGGGTGTGGGCGGGGAACACCGTCACCTGGCACCCCCGCTTCTGGAGACAGCGGATCATGTTCTGCTTCACGCCGTAATCCATAAGGGCCACGCAAAAAGAAGCGGTCCCTTCGGCGGGAAACACTTCCTCCGCCTGCCGGGTGACCCGCTCCACAGTGCCTTCCACGCGGTAGGAACGAATCTGCGCCAGGCAGGCCTCCCAGTCCGTCTGCTCCGCCGTGGTCACCATGGCGTTCATGGTGCCCTGGCACCGCAGCAGACGGGTAAGCGCCCGGGTGTCCACTCCCTCGATACCGCTGATATGATATTGTTTCAAATAGGCGTCCAAATCGCCCTGACAGCGGAAATTGCTGCCCCGGGGAGAGAGATGCCGGACCACCAGGGCCTCCGCCCAGGGCCGCCGGGACTCGTTGTCCTCCTCATTGACGCCGTAGTTTCCAATCAGGGGATAGGACATCACGATCCCCTGTCCCGCATAGGAGGGATCGGTGAGGATCTCCTGATAACCGGTCATGGAGGTGTTGAACACCAGCTCGCAAATCCGTGTCTCTGTACTGCCGATGCTCCTGCCCTGAAACACCATGCCGTTTTCCAGGATAAGTGCTGCCTGCATAGATTCGCCGCCTTTCCGCCGCTTGGCTGATTTTTTCCATTTTACCGAATCTTTTCCCCTGGTGCAATGGGTTTTTCCCCTTCGTTTTCCGCCGCCCGCAAATTTTGTCACATTGGACAAAATCCTCCGCCTTCCGGTTTGCCGTAGCGGTCAGGTTGCCGCGTCCTCCGCCGCCTCCAGCCTCTTTTTCCCGTGGATTTTTTGCGGGTTTTTTAGGATTTGTCCGCTTTACGCGCACAAATCCGCCTGTTCGCCCGTCACATAAATTTCCCAATTTTTCTGATTTTTCATGCATTTTAGCCGATTTTGTGTCCACAGTTCAAAGACATTTCCTCTGAATTTTTTGGGAGAAGCGCTAAAAACTTAAAATTTTTTTGGTACTTCCCCCAAATTGGCGGTTGAAAGCTTGTCTTAACGGAAAATATACGGTATACTTGGACTCACGCGCCAAAATAACAAGGAAAGGGAGAGAGGTTATGAATGAAAATCAGCCTTTCAAGCCGTATATTCCGGCGGACAAAGTCACGCCGGAGCTGACCGTCACATCCATCCTGGTGGGTGTGATTCTGGCCGTGGTCTTCGGCGCGGCCAACGCCTACCTGGGCCTCCGGGTGGGCCTCACCGTCTCCGCGTCCATTCCCGCCGCCGTTTTGAGCATGGGCATCATCCGGGTGCTTATGCGCCGCAACTCCATTCTGGAGAGCAACATCGTCCAGACCATCGGCTCCGCCGGTGAGTCCCTGGCCGCCGGCGCCATCTTCACCCTGCCGGCTCTGTTCCTCTGGGCCGCCGAGGGTCTGGGGGAGAAGCCCAGCCTGGTGGAAATCACCATCATCGCCCTGTGCGGCGGCCTTCTGGGCGTCTTTTTCATGGTGCCCCTGCGCAACGCTCTCATCGTCCGGGAGCACGCCACCCTGCCCTATCCCGAGGGCACCGCCTGCGCCGAGGTGCTGCTGGCCGGTGAGGAGGGCGGCTCCGACGCCGTCACCGTGTTCTCCGGCATGGGCATCTCTGCTGTCTTCAAGCTGATTGTGGACGGCTTCAAGGTGATCCCCAGCGAGATCAACTATACCTTCAAGAGCTTCGGCGCCCAGATCGGCACCCAGGTCTACCCCGCCCTCATCGGCGTGGGCTACATCGTGGGTCCCCGGATCTCCTCCTTCATGTTCGTGGGCGGCGTCATCGGCTGGTGTGTGCTGATCCCCCTGGTATTTCTCTTCGGCGCTGACGCCATCATTTATCCGGGCACCGACACCATCGCCAACATCTTCGCTGCCGACGGCCCCGGCGGCATCTGGAGCAACTATATCAAGTATATCGGCGCCGGCGCCATCGCCACCGGCGGCTTCATCAGCCTTATCAAGTCCTTCCCCCTGATCTGCCGCACCTTTGCCGACTCCATGAAGAGCATGCGGGGCGGCGCGGTCACCAGCCTGGACCGCACCAGTCAGGACCTGAGCATAAAGATCATCCTGGCGGGCGTGGTGGTCACCACCCTGGTGATCTGGCTGTTCCCCGGCATCCCCGTGAACCTGCTGGGGGCCATCCTCATCGTGGTCTTCGGCTTCTTCTTCGCCACCGTGTCCAGCCGTATGGTGGGTCTGGTGGGCTCCACCAACAACCCCGTGTCCGGTATGGCCATCGCCACCCTTATCATCTCCACCCTGGTGCTCAAGTCCACCGGCATGGTGGGCATTGAGGGCATGACCGGCGCCATCGCCATCGGCTCCGTCATCTGCGTCATCGCCGCCATCGCCGGCGACACCTCCCAGGACCTGAAGACCGGCTACCTCCTGGGAGCCACCCCCAAGAAGCAGCAGATCGGCGAGGTCATCGGCGTGGTGGCCTCCGCCATCGCCATCGGCGGCGTGTTGTACCTGCTGGACGCCGCCTGGGGCTTTGACTCCCCGGAGATCTCCGCCCCCCAGGCCCATCTGATGAAGATGCTGGTGGAGGGCATTATGGGCAACCAGCTGCCCTGGGGCCTCATCTTCGTGGGCGTGTGCCTGGCGCTGTGCTTTGAGATTCTGCGCCTGCCCGTCATGCCCATCGCCGTGGGCATCTACCTGCCGGTGCAGCTGAACGCCTGCATCATGGTGGGCGGTATCATCTCCCTGCTCATGAACCGCCGCAAGAACATCAGCGATAAGGTGAAGGCTGCGCAGAACAACGACGGCACCCTCTTCAGCGCCGGTATGATCGCCGGTGAAGGTCTGGTGGGTATCGCCCTGGCCATTCTGGCGGTGTTCGAGATCGATCCCTCCACGCCCAAATTCCTGGATGCCATCCGCGGCGTCACCAACAACCTGGTGGGCAGCGCAGTGGTGCTGGCCCTCATTATCCTCAGCCTCCTGAAGTTCTCCCTGTGGGGCAAGAACAAGGCGGCGAAGTAATCCGCATGGCCCGCAAAAACAAACAGCAGGTCAACTACCTCGACATGATCCCCGTCCGAGCTGATTTGGCGTGGAGCACGGATGAAAACGGGATCGTCACCTTGGAGATCGAAAACAGGGGTGTGATGAACGCCATCGCCCAGAAGGTTTTCCGGAAGCCCCGGATCTCCTACGTCCATCTGGACGAAACCGGCAGCTTTCTCTGGCCCCTCATCGACGGCCGGCAGACAGTCTGCGACCTGGCCGGTCCTCTGAAGGAGCGGTTCGGGGAGGCGGCGGAGCCCCTGTACCCCCGCATCGCCAAATATTTTCAAATCCTGCAGAGCTACGGCTTTGTGACCATGATGTCCAAGGCCTGAGCGGCAGAAAAACCGCCCCGGAGCACAGCTTCGGGGCGGTTTCCATTTTCGACAGCTCTTTTACAGGAAGAGAGAGACCGCGCAGTAGACCAGCAGCAGCGCCATGACGGTGTTGGTCACTCTGGCATACCGGGAGAAGAGCAGCTTGAACACCGAGCCGAAAAGAGCCCACAGCAGCGTGAAGACGAAGCCGATGAAGGCCAGCAGCAGGGCAAAGAGCGCCAGGGCAGCCCAGCGGCCCTGAAAATAAGGGAGGATGTAGGCCTCCAGCGACACCACCCCATAAATATAGATCTTGGGGTTCACAAACTGGAGCAGCATGCCGGAGGCGAAGCCGCCGCCCCGGTGATCCTCCTCGATGGCCGAGGCGCTGCGGAAGGTTTTCCACGCCAGCCACAGCATGTAGGCCGCCCCGATAAACAGCATGGGCGTCTTGATCCTGGGAATCAGGCTGGAGAGAGCCTCGCAAAAGGCGGTACACAGCAGCATGACCAGGGAAAACCCCGCCCAGATTCCCAGGTTGAAGGGGAAGGAGCACCGGAATCCCAGCCGTCCGGCGTTGGACATGGACATGATATTGTTGGGTCCCGGTGTGGCGGCGGTCACCACCGCGTAGGAGAGAAATTGCAGCCAGTTCATCCCATTGACCTCCTTGCTGATTGACGGTATAATGATCTCATCGTCCAAGATATTGATTCCTGTATAGTATACTATTGGTCCAATATATTGTCAACAGGAGGTTCTATGGAATTTCAGCAGGCGGTGGCCGGAAACATCAAGGCAATTCGGGAGGGGAAGAAGCTCACCCTGGACGCGGCAGCAAAGCTGACGGGGGTATCCCGGAGTATGCTGGCCCAGATCGAGCGGGGAGATGGAAATCCCACCATCTCCATCCTCTGGAAAATTGCCAACGGATACAAAACCTCCTTCACCTCTCTCTTTGAGGCCCAGGGGGACCCTCATCTTTTGATCCGAGGCCAGTCGGTGACACCTCTCGTGGAGGACGAGGGACGGTATATCAACCGGCCCGCTTTCCCCTTCCGGGAGGACACCCGGTTTGAGACCTACGTCATTGAGATCCGGCCGGGCGGGGCGCTGGAGGCTCAGGCCCACATGGGGGGCGCAGAGGAGTTTCTGACGGTATTTGACGGTCAGGTGGAGGTCACCGCCGGGGGAGAGGTCTTCTCCCTGGGACCGGGAGATTCCCTGCGGTTCCGGGCGGACGTGCCCCACTGCTACCGCAGCGCCGGGAAGGAGACGGTACGGCTGCACATGATCATCCACTACTGAGCCGCCGGACTTGAATGGCTGTCAAAAAAACAGGAGCCGCGCTCCCAATTGCGCGCGGCTCCTGTTTTGTCGTTCTCTGCCCGCCGGCCTACTGTCCCCAGTAGTCCCCGGAGAGGAGCAGGCCGCTGATCCGCCGGCGCTGGAGAATCTCCGCCGAGCGGTCCACGTCGCTGCCTACCCAGGTGTTGTCGTTGAAAAATACGTACCCACCGTCGTCGGAGAAGGCGTCGTCCCCGGTGAGAAGGCCGTAGGGGGCGTCCAGGCCGAAGAGGTTGGCCAGGGTGGGCATCACGTCCAGGCTGGAGGTGTACTTCTCCACCGTCATGGGCGCCACCCCGGGGGCCCAGATGAAGAAATCCGTGTGCTGGAGAAGGTTGAGACTGTCCACTCCCTTGATGTCCATGTTGAGGGCGTCGTTCATCATATAGTAGTTGTAGTGGTCGGCGTAGAAGGCCACCACCGTGTCCTGGGCGTGGCCGCTGGCCTCCAGGGCCTCCATCAGCTCCCCGATGAACACGTCCGTCTCCATGGCGTGGCCCACGGCATAGACATAGTTGCCGTCGGTCCGTGTCGCCGCCGCCTGGGCCTCCTCCGCGTGGGCCAGATAGATGGGGTTGGTATCGGAGTAGGGCCCGTGGCCGGAGTAGGTGATGATGAAGGTGAAGAAGGGGTCCCCCGCCGTCATGTCGTCAAAGGCCCCGATAAGCTGGGAGTCCATGGTGTAGTCCGCCATCCCCATGTCGCTGCCGCTGTGGTAGACCTCATAGCCCAGGTTCTCGTGGATGGCCCCCCGGTCGTACACATTGGCCTCGCTGCCGTGGAAGGACTCCGCAGTGTAGCCCTGGGCCCGGAAGAGGCTGGGCAGGGAGGCGGAGAAGGTGTTGCGGGTGTAGACGCTCACCGGCGTGCCGGTGGCGGCAGGCAGCAGCCCGGTGTTCACCATGAATTCCGTGTTGAAGGTGCCTGCAGTGATATAGGCCGGGGTGTAGTGGTTGGAAAAGACGATGCTCTCCTCCTTCACCTTCTGGAGATTGGGCATGTAGTCCACCATCCAGGTGTCAATGGCCTCCAGCTGAATGAGGATCAGGTTTTTCCCCGCCAGAAGGCCGGTCATCTCGTTGTCCGCGTGGGGCCGGGCGGCGGCATAGTCGTCGATCTCCTGGAGCTCCGCCTCATCCAGCGTCTCTCCGCCGGGGAAGAGGGCCAGCTGCAGATCCCGGAAGGTAAATTGGTAGAGGCCCAGAAGGCGCATGGCGGCCTTGGAGTCGTTGAAGTTCTCATAGACCACCGCCGGGTCCGAGGACATGTCCCAGATCATGGTGTCGCCCCCCCGGAGGAAGGCGAAGGCGGTGCCCCCCACCACCAGGGCCGACAGCAGAAGGCCGCCCAGGGCGGTGAGAAGCCTCCGGCGGCGGTTTTGCTCCGCCGTCACTGCAAAGGCGGACAGAAGCATCAGACCCAGGGCCAGAAGCCCCAGCAAAACGGAGAGCTTACGCACCACCAGATAGGAGCTGTCCAGGAAGGCAAAGCCGTCCCCGGCAAAGGCCATGTCGCTGAAGGAGAAGAATTTCCGGAACATGTTGAAGTAAACCCCGTGAGTGAGGGTCAGGGCAAAGAGAGCCGCCCCCAGGACGACGAGGTAGCACCGCCGGGCGATCCGGGGCAGGAGGCCCCCCAGGGCCGTCAGGGCCAGGGACCAGCCCAGGGTGAAGAGGGCCGCCGGGAGGATCCAGCGGCGGGGGTAGTTCCCCCCGGTGTACATCAGCCAGAACCATCCCCCGGTGAACAGGAGGCTCACAAGGCACAGAGGCATCCAGCAGAGCCGCAGCCACCGGGACGCCTCCTGGCGGCGGCGAAAGGCTTGTATCCGTTGTTTCATGGGTCATTCCTCGCAAAATTGGTGATAAAACCGGCAAAAAGGGGGCCGGATCCCTCTTATCATACCACTGCTGTCAATGGAGAAGTAAAAAAATCTCCCACCTTTACAAAACATAAGAAGCTCACAGCGCCGGCGTCTCTCCCAGCAGCTCCAGGGTCCGCAGGCTGTCCCGGCGGACCTGCTCCTTCACCGCCTCCAGAGAGGCCATCTTCACCGTGGGCCGCAGATAGTGCCAGAAGGTGACGGCTATCCGCCGCCCGTACAGGTCCTGATGGAGTCCCAGAATGAAGGTCTCCACCGTCACATCCCCCTCCCGGTCCACCGAGGGCCGGGTTCCCACGTTGGTGACGCCGGGATACACCTTTCCCTCCACCGCCACCGCCGTGGCATAGACGCCGCCGGGGGGCAGCTGCTGCCCCGGGTCCGGCAGGAGGTTGGCGGTGGGCATGTCCACCGTGCGCCCAAGGCCCCGGCCGTGGATCACCTGCCCGGTCAGACGGCACAGAGGGGTCCCGCTGTTCTCCTTCACCGCATTGCGCCTCCCTTCCTTTTGATCTCCGTCAGCATACCATACCGCTGGTGGAAAAGCAAGCGGCCACCCCCGCACAACAAAGCCGCGGAATCCGGCGGGATCTCTCCGCCCGGACTCCGCGGCTTACCGGCGCCTGGGCGCCGGGAACGCTTTCTTCTACTTAGAACAGGCCCTCAGACAGCATGGCGCTGGAGACCTTCATAAAGCCCGCCACGTTGGCGCCCATCACCAGGTCGCCGGGGTGGCCGCACTCCTTGGCGGCATTGTCCGCCTGGTGGAAGATGTTCACCATGATGTGGCGCAGCTTCTCATCCACCTCGTCAAACTCCCAGCTGGAGCGCATGGAGTTCTGGCTCATCTCCAGGCCGCTGGTGGCCACGCCGCCGGCGTTGGCCGCCTTGGCGGGGGCGAAGAGGATGTTGTTGGCCTGGAAGTAGGCCACCGCCTCGGCGGTGGAGGGCATGTTGGCGCCCTCCGCCACGGCGATAACGCCGTTTTTCACCAGCGCCTTGGCGCTGTCCAGATCCAGTTCGTTCTGGGTAGCGCAGGGCAGGGCAATCTGGCAGGGAATGGTCCAGATTCCGCGGCAGCCCTCCACAAAGCGGCTGCCGGGCACCCGTTGTACATACTCCCGGATACGGCCCCGCTCCACTTCCTTGATCTGCTTGATCACGTCCAGCTTGATGCCGTCCTCATCCACAATGTAGCCCTGAGAGTCGGACATGGCGATTACCTTGCCCCCCAGCTGGGTGGCCTTTTCCACGGCATAGATGGCCACGTTGCCGGAGCCGGACACCACGATGGTCTTCCCGGCCACGCTGTCCTCACGCATGCACCGCAGCATCTCCTCCGTAAAGTAGAGGAGGCCGTAGCCGGTGGCCTCGGTGCGGGCCAGGCTGCCGCCAAAGAGGACGCCCTTGCCGGTGAGCACGCCGGTGAAGCGGTTGCACAGCCGCTTGTACTGGCCAAAGAGATAGCCGATCTCCCGACCGCCCACGCCGATGTCGCCGGCGGGCACGTCGCAGTTGGAGCCGATGTGACGCTGCAGCTCCGTCATGAAGGACTGGCAAAACCGCATGATCTCCCCGTCGCTCTTGCCCTTGGGGTCAAAGTTGGAACCGCCCTTGGCGCCGCCCAGGGGCAGGCTGGTGAGGCTGTTCTTGAAAATCTGCTCAAAGCCCAGGAACTTGATGATGGAGGCGTTGACGCTGGGGTGGAACCGCAAGCCCCCCTTGTAGGGGCCGATGGCAGAGTTGAACTGGCAGCGGTAGCCCCGGTTGACGTGGATCTTGCCGTTGTCGTCCTCCCAGGTGACCCGGAAGGTCAGCATCCGCTCCGGCTCCACCAGACGCTCCATGATGGCGTTCTCCTGCAACTCCGGATGCTTCTCCACATAGGGCTCCAGGGACTCGAATACCTCCAAAACGGCCTGCAGGAACTCCGTCTGATCGCTGTTGCGCTCCACCGTGTCCTGATAAACCTTCTTCAAATAGCTGTTTTGCAGCATGCTGCCTCGCTCCCTCTCTGTTCAATATCTTGTGCGCCCTTCTGGGGCGCCCGGTCTTTTCGGTTGAAAAATATTATATTGTAATCTTTTTGCACAAGCAATTGGTAATAGGAACTAAATTGACGGCATGACAGAGGTTTTTCGTGTGTAATCTGCTGTTTTTACACAAATATGATACTTGCACTAATTTTTGTCAAAATGTTCCTGTTTTTTGATGTACACTGGTAATACATTCAATTTGTCTCGCTATAATGTGAATAAATCCGTATTTTATCCTGTTTTATTCTCTTTTTTGTGGTTATATACACAGACCCTCTGAAGAGAAATCTGCTCCCCGCAGCGGCAAATTTTTCGAATCCTTGTGCAAATTGTCCATATACCGGCGACGCTTCCAAATCCACTGTCCTTGTTATGTGGACATTTGTCTCTTTCTATATTTCCTGCTGTTAAAAAGACGGAATTCTTTAAATTTAATCCATTCTTTTTGGATAACTCGACTATTTTTGAAATGCGTGGCAACGGCAATCGGAACAAGCAGGGGAGAAAAAGATGGCCTGCCGGATGCCGGTGAGATATATACAAACAGACGTTTCTATGATATGATGCTGATAAATGAACAGGCGGCGCCCCATGGGCGGCGCAGAAAAGGCCCCGGAGGGGGCCGGAAGGGACAGCCTATGGTGGAGCGGCTTTGGACATACTTTGATTCCCTGGAAGAACCAGCCTATGCGGTGGACCTGGAGACCATGGAACCGGTGTTTTGCAACCGCAGTCTCCGGCAGATGCTGGGGCTCGGGCCCCAGGCTTCCCTGTCAGGGCTGCGCTGCCACGCTCTTCTCTGCGGCCTGGACCGGCCCTGTCCCAACTGTCTGGAGCGGAAAGCGGACGGCGCGCTGGTAACACGGGTGCTGCGGTGGCACGGGCGGTCCTATCTCCGCAAGATCACGGTACTGGAGGAGGAGGGACGGCGGCTGCGTCTGGCCTTCGCCATTGATGTAACGGACGTGGAGGGAGCCTGGACCAGCCGGACGGACATGCTCCGCAGCGAGCAGATTGTCAATGAGTGCCTGCGGATTATCCACGGCAATCTGGATACGGATCAGGCGCTTCAGGAGGCTCTGGCCTACCTGGGAAGCGCTTTGGAGGCGGACCGGGTCTATCTCTTCGAAACGGACCGCCATGAGATTGACAACACCTATGAGTGGTGCGCCCCGGGGATTCCCTCCCAGCAGGAGCGGATGCGCCATGTGCCCGCCGCTCCCTTTCAGCCCTGGCTGGACCAGCTGGCGGCGGGGGAAAACGTATCCCTGGAGGACCTGGAGTCCATTCGTGAGACTTTGCCCGCCATCTACTGTCAGCTCAAGCCCAAGGGGATTCGCTCCCTGGTGGCCACGCCCCTCCTCTATCAGGGGCGGCTGCGGGGCTTTCTGGGGGTGGACAATCCCCCCACGGCGCGGCTGAGCAGCATCTCCGCAGGTATCCGCCTGCTGACCCACTTTTTTGTCTCCGTTCTCAGCCGGCGGGATCTCCACCGCAGGCTGGTTCAGACCAGCTACCACGACCAGCTGACAGGACTTTTGAACCGCAACGCCATGAACGAAGCGGTGGAGGCCATGACCGGCTCCGGCCCCCTGGGGGTGGTGTTCTGCGACGTCACCGGTCTCAAGCGGCTCAACGACTCCCAGGGCCACCGGGCCGGGGACCTGCTGCTGATCCGGGCGGCCCAGCTGATTCAGGGGGTCTTTTCCCGGGAGCAGGTGTACCGGGTGGGGGGCGATGAGTTTCTGGTGCTGTGCCCCGGAGCCACCCGGGAGGAGCTGGAGGAGCAGACGGCGCGTCTGCGGCAGCAGGCTGCGGAGAGCGGTCAGTGCGATTTGGCGGTGGGCAGCGTGTGGAGCAGCGGCGGGGAGGATGTGGAGGCCCTCATTGAGCGGGCCGACGCCCAGATGTATCTGGACAAGTATCGCTTTTACCACACTCCCCGGCAGGTCATCCCGGTCCAGGTCGGCCCGTCGGAGACGGGGATTCCCGCCCCCCAGGAGATCAAAAATTTCTTCAAGGAGTACTACCTGGCCGACGAGCTGTTTTCCGACGCCAATACGCCCTACTACCTCTTCTTCGGCGATATCCGCCGCAACGTCTTTTATATCTCGGACAACATGCGCCGGGATTTTGACTTTGAGAGCACCGTGGTGGAGGATCTGATTCCCCAGTGGGGGGAGCGGATTTACGAGCGGGACCGGGCGGCCTTTTTCCGGGAGCTGGAGGACGTGTTCCAGCAGCGAAAGGCCGTTCACGACGTGAAGTACCGGGTACGGACGGTGCGGGGCGGCTACACCTGGCTCCACTGCCGGGGCTCTCTCAAGTGGAGCGCCGACGGCAGGGAGGCCCTGTACTTCTCCGGGATTGTCTCCAACCTGGAGTCCTCGGTGGACGCCATCGACTCGGTGACGGGGCTCTTCTACTATCCCACCGCCATGCAGGACCTGTCCCGGATGCCCCGGGGCAGCGGCCCCATCCTGGCGGTGGGCATCCGGCTCAACGACTACGAGTATGTCAACGAGTCCGTAGGAAGAATGACGGCAGACCTCATCGTCCGGGAGGCGGCCCAGAAGCTCCAGGAGGAGCTGGAGGGGCGGTTTTTCCTCTACCGGCTGGAGGGCGTTCGGTTTCTGGCCATCTCCACCCGGTATCCCGAGCAGTCCCTTCAGGAGATTGCCGACCGGATTCTCCGGGCGGTGGGGGAGGTGTACCAGCGCCATGAGCTGTGCCTGCGGAAAAACTGCGCCATCGGCTTTGTCCGCTGCGCCAATCCCCGGGACGGTGCGCCGGAGATCATCGAGCAGGTGCTCGCGGCTCTGATGGAGGCCCGGGAGCACCCGGAGCTGGACTACTTCCTCATGAGCCGGGAGGCCCAGCAGCAGCGCCAGGAGAAGGCGGATCTGGTGCTGGCCCTCCACAAGAGCGTCAACGAGGATTTCTCCCACTTCAGCATCGTCATCCAGCCCATCGTGGCCCTGGAGACGGGGCGGATTGTGGGGGGCGAGGCCCTGCTGCGGTGGAGCAAGGACGGAGAGCCCCTGACCCCCGCCCAGTTTATCCCCATTCTGGAGGAGAACCGGCTGATCATTCCGGTGAGCAAGTGGGTGTTGGAGCAGGCGGTGAAGGCCTGCCGGGACATTCTGCGCCTGCGGCCGGATTTCCGGCTGTCCTTCAACATCAGCTACCTGCAGATGCAGGACCCCACCTTCTTCCCCTACGTCCACGAGATTCTCCACCGCTACGGCGTGCCGGGGGACCACGTGTCCATGGAGCTGACGGAGACCTACTTTGACAGCATGCCCGAGCGGATGCTGCAGATGATCCGAGACTGCCGGGGCCTGGGCATTTCCATGGCCTTAGACGACTTCGGCAACGGCTATTCGGCCCTTCAGTGTCTGTTCCGGTACCCCATCGACACGGTGAAGATCGACCGGAGCATGATGAAGCAGATCCAGAATTCCAAGGAGAACCGGCAGTTTTTGAAGACGGTGATCTACGCCTGCCACCAATCCGGCAAGACGGTGTGCGTGGAGGGCGTGGAGACGGAGGAGGAGCTGCAGGTGGTCCGGGAGACGGAGTGCGACTATATCCAGGGCTTCTACTTCTACCGGCCCCAGCCTCCTCAGGCCCTGCTGCGGCAGCTGGAGGCGGAGGATCTGGCCGCTCCCCCCACCAAGGAATAACGGTTTCATAAGAGCAAAAAGAGTGCCGGTACCATCAGGTACCAGCACTCTTTTTGTTTTTTAAAGGCGGAGCAGCCCTTGCTTACAACTTGCTGACCACGGCGGCGCAGCGGGGGCAGAGGGTGGGGTGGGCGCTGTCGCTGCCCACGCCTTCGCTGTGCTTCCAGCACCGCTCGCACTTCTCGCCCGCAGCCTCGCTGACAGAGACGCTGAGCTCGCCGCCCACGGTGAGGGAGACCTTGGAGACGATGAAGAGGTCTGCCAGCTCCTCCTCGCCCATGTCGGCAAGGAAGGCGTCCTCCTCCGGCACGGTGACGGCCACGGCGGCCTCCAGGCTCTTGCCGATCTTCTTCTCGTTCCGGGCGCTCTCCAGCGCGGCATTCACCGCCGTGCGGACGGTGATGACCTTGTTCCACTTCTCCATAGCCTCAGCGCTCAGGGCGTAGGCGGTGAAGGGCTGGTTCATCTCGTTGAGCACCACGTTGCGGCCGTCGTCCCCGTCCTTGTGGGGCATGGCCTGCCAGATCTCGTCGCAGGTGAAGCAGAGGATGGGGGCGAAGAGCTTGGTGATGGTGTCCAGGATCAGCCACAGGGCCGTCTGGGCGCTGCGGCGCTTCAGGCCGTCCTTCTCCTCGCAGTAGAGGCGGTCCTTGATGATGTCCAGATAGAAGCTGCTGAGCTCCACCACGCAGAAGTCGTTGATGGCGTGGGACACCACATGGAACTCGTAGTTGTCGTAAGCGGCAAAGCACTTGGCGATCAGCTCATTGAGCTTGGTCACCGCCCAGCGGTCCAACTCCAGCATCTCCTCCGGCTTCACCAGCTGGTTGGGATCAAAGCCGCTGAGATTGCCCAGGCAATACCGGGCAGTGTTGCGGAACTTCAGGTAGTTCTGGCTCAGCTGCTTGAAGATGGCGTCGGAGCAGCGGACGTCCACGTGGTAGTCGGCGCTGCCGGCCCACAGGCGGAGAAGGTCCGCGCCGTACTTCTTGAAGATGTCGGCGGGGTCCACGCCGTTGCCGAGAGATTTGTGCATGGCACGACCCTCGCCGTCCACGGTCCAGCCGTGGGTGACGCACTCCTGGAAGGGCGCGCCCTGGCCCAGAGCGCCCACGGCGGTGAGCAGGGAGGACTGGAACCAACCGCGGTACTGGTCCAGGCCCTCCAGATACATGGTGGCAGGCCAGAAGCCTTGGTCCTTCTTCATGGAGGCGAAATGGGTGGAGCCGGAGTCGAACCAGCCGTCCAGGGTGTCCTCCTCCTTGGTGAAGCCGTGGTTCTCCCCGCAGTGGGGGCAGGTGAAGCCGTCGGGCAGGATCTCAGCGGCCTCCAGCTCATACCAGGCGTTGGAGCCGCGCTCCGCGAAGAGCTTGGAGACAGCGGCAATGGTCTCGTCGGTGCAGATGGGCTTGCCGCAGTGGTTGCAGTAGAACACAGGGATGGGCAGACCCCACCGGCGCTGACGGCTGATGCACCAGTCGGAGCGCTCCCGGATCATGGAGATCATGCGGTCCTTGCCCCAGGCAGGCACCCACCGCACGTCGTCGGTAGCGGCCACCGCCTCGTCCTTGAAGGCGTCCACGGAGCAGAACCACTGGGGGGTGGCCCGGAAGATGATGGGGTTCTTGCAGCGCCAGCAGTGGGGGTAGGAGTGGACGATGTCCTCGCTGGCGAGGAGCATGCCGCTCTCCTTCATATCCTCCAGAATGACGGGGTTGGACTCCTCGGTCTTCATCCCGGCGTACTTGCCGGCGTAATCGGTGTGGCGGCCCTGGTCGTCCACAGGCACCACCATCTCCATGCCGTAGCGGCGGCAGGTCTGATAGTCGTCGGCGCCGAAGCCGGGAGCGGTGTGGACGCAGCCGGTACCGGAGTCCATGGTGACGTACTCCGCCAGCAGCAGGCGGCTGGTCTTGGGCAGGAAGGGGTGCTGGGCCAGCATGTTCTCGAAGAAGGCGCCGGGGTGGGTCTCCAGGATCTCGTAGTGCTCCACGCCGCCCACCTTCATCACCTTCTCCACCAGGGCCTCGGCCATGATGAAGTGGTCCTCGCCGGCCTTCACGATGGCGTAGCTCTCTCTGGGGTGGAGGGAGATGCCAAGGTTCCCGGGGAGGGTCCAGATGGTGGTGGTCCAGATCACGAAGAAGAGGTGGTTCTTGTCATAGCCGGGGAGCTTGCCCAGATCATCGGCCATGGGGAACTTCACATAGACGGTGGTGACGGGGTCGTCCTGGTACTCGATCTCGGCCTCGGCCAGGGCGGTCTCGTCCTTGGGGCACCAATACACGGGCTTGAGGCCCTTGTAGATGTAGCCCTTCTTATACATCTCGCCGAAGACCTTCACCTCTTCGGCCTCAAAGCCGGGGTCCATGGTCTTGTAGGGGTGCTCCCAGTCGCCGATGACACCCATGCGCTTGAAGCCTTCCATCTGGATGTCGATATACTTCTGGGCGTAGTTGTGGCAGGCGGTGCGGAACTCGGGGACGCTCATCTTCTTGCGGTTGAGCTTCTGCTCCTTGATGATGGCGGACTCGATGGGCATGCCGTGGTTATCCCAGCCGGGGATGTAGGGGGTGTAGTAGCCCCGCATGGCGTACATCCGGGTGATGAAGTCCTTCAGGGACTTGTTCAGGGCATGGCCCATGTGGAGGTTGCCGTTGGAGAAGGGAGGGCCGTCGTGGAGGGCGAAGCGGGGCTTACCCTCGTTCTTCTTCAGAAGCTCGTGGTAGAGGTCCAGCTTGTTCCAGTTCTCCAGCATGCCGGGCTCCCGGGCGGGCAGCCCAGCCCGCATGGGGAAGTCGGTCTGGGGCAGATTGATGGTCTTGTTGTAATCCATGGGTGGATTCCTCCTACAATCAATATCTTAATTTTCTTTCTTTTTTTATTCTTCTGACGAAGTTTTTCTTTTTTGTCGGTACCCGACGGTGTACTGCTTGGTGTTTTGCCTCCGGCGGTCTACTTTTCTCGTCAAAGAAAAGTAGGCAAAAGTTGACTTAGAACCTATGGTTCTAAGGACTCCTCTGTTTCCTTGTGCTGCTTGTCCTGATGCTCTATTTGGGCTCGGATGCTTCTGACGCTGCAGCGGGGTGTCCGGGCTCCCCTCTTTCCGCGCGACCGCGCGCTGCCTTGATATTCGTTATCGCCTCTGCAATTTCCTGCCCGGAAGTTTTCCCCAAAAATCCAAATTTTGTGGAAAACTTCGGCTTTCCTCCGATGCGGAAAAAACGGTAGACGCAGCAGCCATCGTCAACCCACCAGGGGAGCGCGCCGAAGCGCGGCGCTTCAAGCAGAAGATGACCCAAACAGGCGTCACCCGTACAACGCCTCCAACTAAAAGCATCCCTGACCATCCGGTCTTGGTAATAAATAAAGGAGTTCTTAGAACCATTGGTTCTAAGCGGACTTTTGGTGACTTTTCTTCCGCGAGAAAAGTCACCCGCCGGAGGCAGAACAAGGTATCGAAATACCATCTCCCGGTTAGGGAAAAACAGCACTCGTCAGAACCTCACCGGGGTGTCGGATCATCCGATAACCCCAGCAGATAGTCAGCGGATATCTTATAATGCTCACAAATCAGCGCTATTTTTTCCGCCGTAGTCGTGCGTTTCCCACTTTCAATTTCGCTAATTGAATTTTTAGCAGAGCTCAAATACTCCGCAAGATCTTGTTGTGTTTCCTTATTCTGTGTTCGAACCTCTTTCAGTCTCTGACCAAATAATTCTTTTGAAAACATAACTTCTCCTTGACAAGTTCTGAAATTCAGAATATACTCACATTATAGATATCTGAAATTCAGAACATACGAAAGGATGGTTTCAATGAAATCCCTTCTGGAAGAAATCTACTACGGCAACTACGAACGCCAGTCCGTACGTACCCCGGAATACAAGGCGGCGACCGCCGCCATGGCCAAAACCTGGGACGCCGCTGGGGAGAAGCTGAGCAGGGAGGAGCTGGACGGGCTGTGGAGCACCGCCATGGAGCTGTCCCTCCTGGAAGGCTATCACGACTTCCGGGACGGCTTCCGTCTGGGCGTCTCCCTCATGCTGGAGGTTTTTCCCCAGTCTGTGGAAAAATAAAAGCGCCTTTGCCTCCATAAAGAGACAAAGGCGCTCTATCAGCCTCTGCGGTACCACTCTTTTTGCCGGAAAAATCCAAATTCTTCCAGCCACTCAAGCCTGTGCGGTAACGGGCACGTCCGGCGGCGTCTACTGGACTCAGATAGACAGAAATCTATCTGTTTCGTTGGGGCCGCTGCTCCAAGGTGATCTTCCCCGGCCATCCCTCTCCGCCCTTCCACCAAAACGGGCGGCTCTCTGTGGAGGTCCCTGCCGGGTACTCGTCCTTTTCCACGCAGTTTGCCATGATAACGGTTTCTATATTATCTCCATTCTGCGGTTTTGTCAACCGCAATTCCGCTTTTTCCGGTCCTCTTGCAAACTTTTTTCCCCAATGCTACAATGAAATCCCAATCTTACGAAATGAGGTGACCGCCATGCAGGAACTGGAAAAACAATTTCACATCCACTGTGTGCCGGGGGATGTGGGGCGCTACTGCATTCTACCCGGGGATCCGGGCCGCTGCGCCGCCATTGCCGCCCTCTTTGACGACGCCCGGCTGGTGGCGCAAAACCGGGAATTTACCGTCTACACCGGCACCCTCCTGGGGGAAAAGGTCACCGTCTGCTCCACCGGCATCGGCGGGCCCTCCGCCGCCATCGCCATGGAAGAGCTGACCGCCATCGGGGCGGACACCTTTATCCGGGTGGGCACCTGCGGCGGCATTGACCTGGACGTCCGGTCCGGGGATATCGTGGTGGCCACCGGAGCCGTCCGCCAGGAGGGCACCAGCCGGGAATATGCGCCCATTGAGTTTCCGGCGGTGGCGGACCTCACCGTCACCAACGCTCTGGTGGACGCCGCCCGGTCCATGGGTAAGACTGTCCACGCCGGGGTAGTTCAGGCCAAGGACAGCTTCTACGGGCAACACTCTCCCGGCAGAATGCCGGTGAGCTATGAGCTTCAGAATAAGTGGGAGGCCTGGAAACGGCTGGGGGTGAAGGCCAGCGAGATGGAGAGCGCCGCCCTGTTCGTGGTAGCGGCGGCGCTGAAGGTCCGGTGTGGGGCCTGTTTCCATGTGATCTGGAACCAGGAGCGGGAGGCCGCCGGTCTCGACCAGGACATGAGCGAGGACACCTCCGCCGCCGTGCGGGTGGGGGTGGAGGCGCTGAAGCTGCTCATCGCCCGGGACAAGGGATAAAGTTTTCCACAAAAATCAGAATTTTGTGGAAAACTGCTCTCATGTAAATTCCAGCAATTCCGTACCGTTTCCCTCATCCGGCGCTTCGCGCCACCTTCCCCCGGCGGGGGAAGGCTTTTAGACGCAGAGGCCCCAACGCCCACCAGGGGAGCGCGCTTCAAGCGCGGAAGAAGGGGAACTCCGACCCCCTTGCATCCGTCAGCCGCACCAAACCAGCGAAAAAGCGGGACAGACTACCCATAATAGAGAAAAAGGAGTCCTTAGAACCTTGGTTCTAAGTCAACTTTTGCCTACTTTTCTTTGACGAGAAAAGTAGGCCGCCGGAGGCAAAACACCAGACAGTACACCGTCGGCCACCGACAGAAAGAAAAAATCTTCGTCAGCGGGCAAACGCAGTCAAAAAGCAAAAACATCCACCCCATGTGGAAAACCGGACCAGAAAAAAGAGAGGACGACAAGCCGTCGTCCTCTCTTTTTTCAAATCTTACCGCTCGTAGGCCACAACCACCCGGCGGTTGGGCTCGGTGCCCATGGAGTAGGTGGTCACATGGGCGTAGTCCTGAAGGGCCGTGTGGATCACATGGCGCTCATAGGCGTTCATGGGCTCCAACGTGACGTTCCGGCGGTACTTGACCACCTTCCCGGCCACCTTCACCGCCAGGCGCTGGAGGCTCTCCTCCCGCTTCTCCCGGTAGTTCTCGGCATCTAAGTAGATCCGGACCCGCTTGTCGCTGCCCCGGTTCACAGCATAGCTGGTGAGCTGCTGCATGGCGTCCAGCGTCTCGCCCCGGCGGCCGATGAGCTGACCCAGCTTCTCGCCCACCAGATAGACCTTATACCGGTCCTTCTCGGCGAGATACACCTTCACCTCTGCCTGGGCGTCCATGTGGGCAATGAGCCCGCTGAGGAACTGGCGGATCTGCTGGCTCTTGGCGTCGTCCACTTCCTCGCCCAGCTCCGCGGGGATGGCGGTCTTCTCCACAGATTCCGCCTTCTTCTCCGCCTTGGGGGGCTTGGGAGCCTCCGCTTTCCGCTCAGCCTGGGGCTTCGGGGCCTTCTTCTCCGCCTTGGGAGGCTCCGGCTTCTTCTCCTCCACCGCCGGAGCGGGGGCGGGCTCCACCACGGGAGCCGCCTCCTCGGCGGGATCGTCATAGCTCACCCGGACCTTGGCCGGGCTGCTGCCAAGACCCAAAAAGCCGCTCTTGGCCCGCTCCAGGATCTCCACAGATACATCGTCCCGGGACAGCCCCAGCTGCGCAAGGGCTTTTTCAATGGCCTCGGCTTCGGTCTTGCCCGTTACATCAATATACCGCATAAGCCTTGCTCCTTATTTGTCGTCGTATCGGTTTTCCACATAGCTGCGGCCCCGGGCGTAGGGACGGTCGCCCACCCGGCCCGCCTCGTTGGTGGGATTCTGCTTGCGCTCCGGCTTCTTCTCCGGCAGCTTCTTTTTCTTCTGGGGATTCTCCCGCTGCTCGGCGGCAAGGCGCTTGGCCTCCTCCATCCGCAGCTGACGGTCCGCATCCCGCTTGGCCTGGCGCTCGTCCTCCTCCTGCTGGATCTTCTTGTTGAAGTACTTGCCCAGAGTGCTCTCCTGAATAATGGAAAAGGCGCTGTTGGCAATCCAGTACACACCCAGAGAGGCGGGCATGACGAAGGCGATCCACACGCTCATGAGAGGCATGGTGATCATCATGCTCTTCATGGCCGGCTGCATCTCCTGACCGTTGGAGGTGGAGGTCACCCGGCTGAGGAGATAGCTGAGGAGACCGGAGATGATGGGGATGAGGATGACGCCGATGCACTCCCAGTGGACCTCAAAATTCTTCACCATGTTCCAGGGCATGGCGGTGAGATCCAGATTGAGGAAGTTGAAGTTGACGTTCATCAGGCCGTCGAACTTCCCGTCGAAGGAGGCCCAGTTGTTGGACACGAACTGGGCCAGGTCGATCTGCTCGTAGACGCCCAGGTTTCCGTTGGTCATGGTGGGCGTGTAGCCGATGGTCTGAGCCAGCTCCCGGATGGCAGTGACAGTCTCCTCACCCAGGCGCATGAAATAGGTCATGGGCTGGCGGACGATATAGTACAGGGGCCAGATGATGAAGATGGGGAGAAAGCTCCACAGGCAGCCGCCCATGGGGTTGACACCCTCCTCGGTGTATAGCTTCTGCAGCTCCTCCTGATACTTCATCTTATTGTTGGCGTACTGCCGCTCCAGCTCCTTCTGCTTGCCGGAGAGGCGGCCCATGCGGACCATGCTCTTCTTGCTCTTGAGCTGGAAGGGCAGAAGCACCAGCTTCACCACCAGGGAGAAGAGGATCAGAGCTATGCCGTAGGACCCGGTGAGCTCGAAGAAGAGCCGCATGATCCACGCGAAGGGCGCGGTGATAAGATTGGTCATTCCTTGAATTCCTCCGTTACTTGTTGACGCACGGACGGACCCCTTGGGCAGGAGGCCGCCTCAGGGAACGGGGTCGTAAAAATTCCCCTTGTAAAAGGGGTGGCACCGCAGAAATCTGCGCAGGGCAAGCCAGCCCCCCTTCCAGGGGCCGTATTTTTCGATAGCCTCCACCGCATACTGAGAGCAGGTGGGGATGAAACGGCACCGGGGCGGGAGACCGGGGGAGATGCATTTCTGGTAAAACCGGATGAGGGCCAGGAGCAGGCGCTTCATGAAGCCGCCTCCTCCCATAGTCCCAGCTTCTGGCAGAGACGGCGGAAGCTGTCCATAAGAGCGGGGAAGGGGGTCGTCAGGGTCCGGGAACGAGCCACAATGACGATATCGTACCCCTGCTTCATCCCCGGCTGAGAGAGGCGGTAAACCTCCCGGAGACGGCGGCGGGCTCGGTTGCGGACTACGGCGCCGCCGATCTTGGTGGACACAGTGAGACCCAGACGGCTATGGTCGAGACGGTTTTTCCGACAGTAGACCACCATGGCGGGACCTACCGCAGACTTTCCCTTGGCGTATAGCCGGCGAAACTCATGATTCTGTTTGATGGTAACCGCCTTTTTCATGGCCGGCAAACCTCCGGTGATAGCCAGATAGGGACGGGCACAACGTGACCGTCCCTGAGGTTTTTATCTGCGATGCACTTTCCGCTTTCCTCAATGGGTCAGACGGGCGCGACCCTTCGCACGACGGCGGGCGAGCACCTTGCGGCCATTGGCGGTACGCATACGCTTGCGGAACCCGTGCTCCTTGGAGCGCTGGCGCTTCTTGGGCTGGTAGGTACGGAACATGCAATACACCTCTTTCTCAAAATGAAAAATTGCTGCGGCGGCGAACCGCCGCTACTCGACGGCGGATGGGGAAAGGACTCCTCCATTCTCCGCAGTTGACGATTTCCTTCGCCTCCTATGGGGCGAACGCTTTAGCATTATACACAATTTTCCCCATTCTGTCAACAAAAACTTGCAAAAGGGAGAAATTTTTGAAAGATTTGGCTTTTTTCCGGAAGAGGCATAGAAAAACCACAAAATCTTGTGGAGGGAAGCCGCTTTGATTTCCCACATGTTGTAGAGACCTCGGTGGAAAAATATTTCTTATATATTAGAATAAGTATATTGCAATCGAGAGGGATCTTTGATAAAATAGAAAGCGGAAAACAGCACGGTGGGTCATTGGAACACGCCTCCCCACCGTGCCATTGTTATGTATTGGCCCCTCCATTGGCGGGGTCTGGTCTTGTTTGCCCTCCGGCCGGGCGGGGCCTTTTTTTCCTCTGACAAGGGTGGGCCTCGTTTTGTCGGCACCCGACGGTGTGCTGTCTGGTGTTATGCCTCCGGCGGGTGACTTTTCTCACGGAAGAAAAGTCACCAAAAGTCCCCTTAGAACCCATGGTTCTAAGAACTCCTTTCGGCCTATTTGGGGTAGTCTCGTCCCATTGCTTCGTTGGTTTTCTCGCCTGACGGATGCAAAGGGGTCGGAGTTCCCCTGCTTCCGCGCTTTAGCGCGCTCCTCTGGTGGTGGTAGGGGCTGGTCCCTCTACCGCTTTCCAAGACTTGAAGGTCAGGGAGGCTTTGTACGGACGACACCGGTTTGGGTTATCTTCTGCTTTCAGCGCCGCGCTGATGGGTTGGGTTGATGATGGCCCTCTCCAAGCCTTCCCCCGCTGGGGGAAGGTGGCGCACAGCGCCGGATGAGGGGCCGCACAATATGGGGTATCAATAGAAGGGAGTCTCTGCCACTGGGTTCCCCTTATCCGCCCCAGTGTGCCCACTGGGGCACCTTCCCCCAAGGGGGGAAGGCTTTCAGTTTGGGAAATTGCAGAGGCCCCAACGACCACCAGGGCAGCGCGCTTAAAGCGCGGAAGCAGGGGAACTCCGACCCCCTTGATGGGTCAGCCGCACAAAATCACCGAAAAAACGGTACAGATTTCCCATAATAGGAAAAAAGGAGTCCTTAGAACCTTGGTTCTAAGCTGATTTTCACCGAGCCGCAGCGAGGTGTTTTGGAGCGCAACCGAGCGAAGCGAGGCTCTTAGCGCGGAGATGCCTACTTTTGTTCAGCGACAAAAGTGGGCCGCCGGAGGCTGAACCAGGTATCGAAATACCGTCGGCTTCCGACAAAAAAGCTCCCGCCCTGTCAGCGGGCAAAAAAAGCGTCGGCCACCGATAGTACGTGACTGCGCCCTCGTCAGAGGGCAGAAATAAACAAGCGCCGGTCCCGGCAACCGAGGGGACAATACAGAAAGGAGACCCGCCCATTGAATTCGATTCAGGATATCTGGAACATGGTGCTGGAGCGGATGGGCACGGAGCTATACGCCACCACCATCA
>CALXDC010000038.1 GCA_944386975.1 uncultured Oscillospiraceae bacterium
GGCCATCTCCGTCATGACCCCCGCCGTGGCCATCGGCAACGCCATCTCCATCGTCATCGCCGGTATCGTGGTCAAGGTTATCCAGAGCAAGTCCCTCAACGGCCAGGGCCAGCTCCTCAGAGTCGGCGCCGACGCCGCCGAGCTGTCCATCAGCGATGAGGTGCAGGCCAAGCGTGAGAAGATCAACGTGCAGAACCTGGGTATCGGCCTCTTCGTCTCCGGCTCCTTCTTCGCCTGGGGCTTCATCGTGGCCAAGGTCTGGTCCATGCTGGTTCCCTCCATCAGCATCCACGCCTATGCCTGGATGATCATCACTGTGGCCATCTGCAAGATCTTCAACCTGCTGCCTGAGTGGGTGGAGATCGACTGCTACCAGTGGTTCCAGTTCATCATGAAGAACCTGACCCCCGCGCTGCTGGTGGGTATCGGCCTGTGCTACCTGGAGCTGGGTACGGTGATCGAGAGCTTCAGCTTCACCTACCTGATCCTGTGCCTGCTGTCCTGCGCCGGCGCCTTCATCGGCGCGGCCCTGGTGGGCAAGCTGGTGGGCTTCTACCCCGTGGAGGCCGGTATCACCGCGGGCCTCTGCATGTCCAACATGGGCGGTACCGGCGACGTGGCCGTGCTGTCCTCCGCCAACCGGATGGAGCTGATGCCCTTCGCGCAGATCTCCTCCCGTCTGGGCGGCGCCATCATCCTGATCATCGGCAGCCTGATGCTGTCGGTGCTGGGCAGCTTCCTGTAAGAGACAATTGCATAGGGAAAAAGAGGCGTGCCGCCGACGCGGCACGCCTCTTTTTTCGTTTGGAGGGGCGATTACTCCTTTCCAAACCGCCTGCGCATCAGAGGCTTGATTCCGCCGGCCTCCAGAATCATCATGGCCTGCTCTCCCAGCTGCTCGCAGGGGAGAACCGCGCCGGTTTCCAGAACGGTTACCGTGCCGCGGAGGAGGTCAATGGTCAGCGTCTGGCCGTTTTGCACCTGTTTGGAAATTCCTTTGCACACCACCGGGATCAGCCCCAGGTTGACTGCGTTCCGGAAGAAGATCCGGGCGAAGGAGTCCGCCACCACGGCGGAGGCCCCCATATTGATCAGGGCGATGGGGGCGTGCTCCCGGCTGGAGCCGCAGCCGAAGTTCCGCCCTGCAGCCACGATGCCGCCCTGGGGAAAGCCGGGCGCAATGTCGGAGCTGACTCCCTCCAAACAGTGCCGCCCGATCTCCTTCGGATCGGTGAGCGCCAGATAGGCGCCGGGATAGATCTGGTCGGTGTCGACGTTGTCGCCTACCACTGTCACTTTTCCTGTGAATGTCGTCTTCATGTGCGTGCCCTCCCTTACAAATACTGCCGGGGATCGGTAATCTTCCCCTTCAGGATGCTGGCGGCCACCGTGGCGGGGCTTGCCAGATAGAGCTTTGCGTCCTTGGCGCCCATCCGGCCGGGGAAGTTGCGGTTGGTGCTGGTGATGCAGGTCTCGCCGGGGGCCAGAATGCCCTCGTGTACCCCCAGACAGGCCGCGCAGCCGGGGGCGGCGATGGTGGCGCCGGCGTCCATCAGGGCCTGCAGGTCCCCGCTCTTCATGCAGTTGCTCATCACCTGCTTGGAGGCCGGGACAACAATCAGACGCGTGTAGGGCGGGATTTTCTTTCCCCGGAGAATTCGGGCGGCTGCGGCGATATCCTCCTCCCGCCCGCCGGTGCAGGAGCCGATGTAGCCCTGCTGCAGAAGAACCTCCCCTTGGGCGATTACGCTGGACAGCGTGTGGACGTTTTCCACGCTGCTGGGACAGGCCAGCTCCGGCTCCAGCTTGGATACGTCGAACACATAGGTCTCGGCGTAGACGTAGCCGGGGTCGGTGAACTGGACCTCATAGGGGCGGACCGCCCGCTGTGCCACATAGTCCAGCACCGCCTGATTGGGCTGCATATAGGCCGTCTTGGCCCCCATCTCCACGGCCATGTTGCAGATGGTCATGCGGCCGGCCACATTCAGCTGTTCCACGTAGCTGCCGGTGAAGTCGATGGCCTTGTAGACGGCGCCGTCGGCCCGGATCTTTCCCAGTACCGCCAGAATCACATCCTTGGGGAACACCCCCTTGGGGGCCTCCCCCTCCAGCCGGACTTCGATGATCTCAGGGACCCGGAACCACAGCTCGCCGGTCATGAGGATGGTGGCCATGTCGGTGGCGCCGCAGCCGGTGCCCATAGCCCCGAAGGCGCCGTGGGTGGTGGTGTGGCTGTCCGTGGCCACCACAATCATACCGGGGTAGATGAGGCCCGCCTCGGGCATGACCTGGTGGCAGACGCCGCAGTCGATGTCGAAATGGAAGCGGAGCTGGTTCTTTTGGGCAAATTCCCGCATCTCCCGGTGGTTGGCGGCGCTTTTCACATCGGGGCAGGGGGCGTAGTGGTCAAAGACAAAGGCGCACCGCTCCCGGTCCCAGACCTTCTCGCCCCCCATCTCATAGAAGGAGTAAACCGTCTGGAGATAGAGGTCGTTGATCTCGGCAAAATCCACCTTGGCGGTGACAATCTCGCCGGTTTGCACAGAGGCTTTTCCGCTGTTTTTGGACAGAATCTTTTCAATTGCGTGCATCACAGCACCCCCCTCAAAATCATAGGTAAGAATTGAATATCGTATACAATATTCAATTCTTACCCTTAGCGTACCACACCTCAGTGCATTTGGCAAGTCCCCGGCGGAAAATTTCCGCGCCGGGCGGGAGAAAAGAGTGGTTGCGGAGCGGCGGGCGGTGGGCTATAATCAGATATACGATTTATGATGTGCGAGGAGACAGTCTATGGAGTCTTTAGAACTGATGCCCATCCGCGTCCGGATTACCGCAATTTTGAAAAAGGCCATCTACTCCGGCGAATATGAGAGCGGACAGGAGCTGAGCCTGACCGGCGTGGCGGAGCAGCTGGGCGTCAGCCGCACGCCTGTGCGGGAGGCCTTCCAGGCCCTGGCCGCCGAGGGACTGATCACCCTGCGGATGAACCGGGGAGCCGTCGTCAATCGGATTGACGGGAAATTCATCCGGGATATCTTTGAGATGCGGATGCTGCTGGAGGGGGAGGCGGCCGCCAGAGCCGCCGCGCGCGGCGCCGACGTTTCCGCGCTGCTGGAGCGGGCCCGGGACATGCAAAGCCGTCTGGACGTGCTGGACCGGGAGGACTATGAGGGGCTGAATCAGGAGATTCACCTTACCATCTGGACAGCGGCGGACAACGCCCGGCTGAAGACCTATCTGCTGGGGCTGTGGAACGGCCCCAGCACGGGCCGGAGCGACTCCGAGA
Source organism: uncultured Oscillospiraceae bacterium (assembly GCA_944386975.1). Taxonomy (GTDB): domain Bacteria; phylum Bacillota; class Clostridia; order Oscillospirales; family Oscillospiraceae; genus CAJFPI01. The sequence continues at coordinate 3,296 of CALXDC010000038.1, forward strand.
CCGACCACTACCGGAAATCCATCCATGAGCACATTGCCATTCTGGAGGCGGTGCGGGACGGCCTGCCCCAGCTGGCGCGGGAGCGGATGGAGGGGCACATCCGGCGGAGCATGGACAACATTCTGCGGGGATACGAAGGCTGATTGAGGAAAGGAAAGGGCCGCCATCCCGGCGCACAGGCGCTGGGATGGCGGCCCTTTGTCTGCCGCGCCGGGGGACAGGAGGAGAGGCGCTGTCTGCGGCTCCCTCCGTCGAAATTACAGGGAGATACCGGCCTGTTCCAGGATAACCGGAACGTTCTGTTCCGCGCCGATGGCCATGATGTGGACGCCGGCGCAGAGCTTCTCCTCCTTGATGCGGGCAATGAATTCCGCCGCCATCTCCATGCCCAGCCTGGCGGGGAGGCCCTTCACGCCCTGTGCCTTCCCCTCCGCCGCGGCGGCGTCCAGGCGGGCGATCATCTCCTCCGGCACCGCAATGCCGGGGACGTTTTCATTCATGAACCGGGCCATACCCGCGCTCTTCAGGGGGATGATTCCGGCCATGATGGGCACCTGAATCCCCGCCCGGTCCACCTCCTCCAGAAACCGGCACAGGCTCTCCCGGTCGAAGACCCCCTGGGTCTGGATGTACCGGGCGCCGGCCTCCACCTTCTGGCGGAGCTTGTTGATCTGCAGCGGCAGCGGGTCGTACACCGGCGTCACCGAGGCTCCCTTGAACAGAGCGGGCGCGCCGCCCTCCAGGGGATTGCCGCCGCAGTCGCAGCCGGTGGCCTCCATATCGCTGAGCATCTGGAGAATGCCCACGGAATCCAGATCGTACACCGGCTTGGAGTCCTTGCAGTCCCCCACCACCGGGTGGTCGCCGGTGAGGGCCAGCACCGTGTCGATGCCGAAGGAGGCCGCCGACAGCACGTCCGCCAGAATGGCCATGCGGCTGCGGTCCCGGCCGGTAATCTGTAAAATGGGCTCCAGGCCCGCCTGCTTCAGATGAATACAGAGCCCCAGGGAGGAGGCCTTGAGACACGCCGACTGCATGTCCGTCACATTGACGCTGTGGACCTTCCCTTTGAGAAGGCCGGAAACCGCGATCTGCCGGGAAAAATCATAGCCCTTGGGAGGCGCCATCTCCGCCGTCACGGCGAACCGGCCGCTCTCCAGAGCCCTTTGCAGCTGACTCATGCCTTCTTTCCCTCCCTCAGATTCAGATGTTTCGGATAGTAGGCCCCGGCGTAGCCCTTGGTTTTCCGGGTCCTGCCCAGCTTGTCCGCCTGGCCGATGGCCTGGAGGCGGTTGTAAATGAGAATCCAGGCGCAGTCGTTGTCCGGACAGACCTCGCACTTGCCGTTTTTCTGGCCGCCGCAGGGCCCGTTCACCAGACTTTTGGCGCACTTGGTAATGGGACAGATGCCGCCGGTCTCTCCCAGCACGCAGTCCCCGCACATCCGGCAGTACTCGTGGAAGATACCCACCCGCTCCACCTGGCCCAGAAACATGGTGTTGTTGGCGGGGTAGACCGGCAGCTGGAGGTTGTCCGCTACGGTCTGGACGCCGTCGCCGCAGGAAAGGCCCACGACGGCCTCCGCGCCGCAGTCCTTCAGGGCCCGCAGGTCCCGCTTCACCAGCAGCTTGTGGCAGCACTCGTCGGGCAGGATGGACCCTACCACCTCAAAGCCCTGCTCCTCCAGGAACTGCTTCATCTCCTCCAGTTCCTTCTCGCCTCCGGTCTGGCAGGCGGCGGCGCAGTTTCCGCAGCCCACCAGCGCCACTTTCCGCACGCCTGCGAGCATGGCCAGCAGCTCCTCCGCCGGCTTTTTCTGTGTGATAATCATTGCTCCATTCATCCTTTCTTTTGCCGGAAGCATCCGGGCGGGAAGACGCGCCGGGACGGACCTCCGGGTGGTTCCCCTTCGCCCCGGCCTCGGGGGACCGGATGGACGTGCGGGGGTGCTGTGAGTGGATCAGGGATCATCGCTTCCTGCCTGATTATACCATGCCCGCCCCGCGGTGGACAGTCCAATTTCTGTGAAAAAATACTGTGGGTGCGCTATCCAAAAGAATAACAAAAGTCCCCCGGACTGGTATTCGTCCGAGGGAGCGTTTTTGTACCCTTGACCAGCTGCATTGCGGCTCTGAAGGCGGGATGAAGCAAGTGCTTTCTGCGCAACCCACGACTCAGAAATGGGGGGGCTATAAACAAAAATAAATTCAGCCGTTGCTGTGATGGAGATTACGCAATACCAGTAGAAAGCCTGCGGATGAGAAATGATCAGCATTCTATACTGCACTTACTGCAAAGTAAGTGCGTATTTTACCCATCTTTTCTATGATTTCTCCGATATTCTCTGGGAAGTACATGAAATTGATTCTTGAATACGGAGGAAAAACGGCTCTGACTGTCGTAACCGACTTTTTGTGATATTTCTGAAATGCTTAAATTGGACAATTGAAGCAGTTGAGCCGCATAGGCCATCCGATGCTCCCGAATATGTGCAGCGATGGATGTGCCGTAGATGGTCTTGAACATACTTTTTAGGGTCGTGGGGTTCATCAAATACTGTTTGGACAGGCTTTCAATGGAGCAGCGCTGCTCCAGGTTCCCGGTCAACTGGTCATGAATCTGGCGAATGATCTCCACCTGTTCTGACCGGTATTCCGTCATGTGCTTTTCGCGGCCGATTTCCAACTGGCTTAGAACAAGAAGGAGTTCCAGTACTTTGATTTTTTGATAAGCCGGTTGAATTTCTTTGGGAGATCGATACATCGCCCCAAAGATTTGTTGAATGGTTTCATTCCCGGCAAGGGCTGTGCAGACGCCGTCCTTACAATATTTTTCAAGGAGAAGTTCCCCGGTAACATTTGTACCAGCTAAAGGTGTGGGAGGATTTGCTGTCAGTTGCTCCAGATCAATATAGACGGCAAGTCCCTCATAATTCTTATTTGGCAGCGTGATCGTCGAGTTTCCGCAGACATCCATCGTGTTTAAAGAAAAATCGCCGGGGCCGAGGTAAATCCGGTTCCCGTTGCTCATGTTCCAACCGATTCTGCCGGAAATGCAGTAGTTGATCTCCAATATTCGTGGCAGCGGCTCATGGCAAACGTGAAAGGAATCTTTCCCGGATGCAGAGAAAAAGGATAATTCCAGGCCGGGATAAAGCTGCAGAATTTCAGTACGGCTTTCCCCGGCGTTATTGTGAATGGACGATATGATCTCGTGATGTTTTGAGGACACACAGTTTCCTCCTTTCAATTCGAAGAGGCAATTGCCATCACCTTTTCAGTGGTTTTGTGCAGCAGCTGTGCCAGTCTGACGCGCAATCATAGACCTCTTTTCCCTCTCTGGGGCTCGCGATCAAATTGCTGCTGCGGAGTGGGCGCAGATGATGGGAAACAGCGGGGCTGGACATGTCCATCAGCGCCGAGATATTGATTACGCACTGCTCTGTGTGACACAAAAGCCAAAGGATACGGATTCTTGTAGTGTCACTCAGTTGATTAATAATATCTGCAACAATTTCAAATCGCTCCACCTGAAACAGCCCGGATTCCATAGCTGCAAGAGTATTTTGAGTACCATGCTTATGGGGCAGCGTAGGATGATTCATGCCAGTCTCTCCCTTTTCGCTGGTTTAGAAATACTTTTCGCCTGTTTGGCAGGGAGTATCCTGGACGTGTTGACTTCTCTCTTGGCAGCCATTATACTGCAAGCACAACAATTAAACAAGTGCTTAATTGTAAAGATTGCATTTTGAAAGGGGATTTTCCTGATGAAAAAGACCTATAAAATTGAGGTTGACTGCGCCAACTGTGCAAACCTGATGGAAGAAGCCGCCCGCAAGACTGCCGGTGTTGCATCCGCTACGGTGAACTTCATGACCCAGAAGATGATCGTGGAGTTTGACGAGGGGCAGGACACAGGTCGGGTCATGGATAACGTGCTGAAAGCATGCAAGAGAGTGGAGCCTGACTGCGAGATTTTCCTGTAAGCATTCGAAACCTCGGGAAAGCGCCCGGAGTGCATAGGCTTTCGGGCGCTTTTCCATCATAAACAAATAAACGATTAAGCAAATATAGAAAGGAGCGCTATAATGCAAGAACTGATTGAAAGCGGGCTCTTGGTTGTAGTCACAGTTTTGGCTGTGGTTCTTCTGTTCATCGGGCAGAAAAAAAGCAGCGGTATGACAAAGAAACAGAGGGTCATGCTGTGGCGAATCTTGCTTGCAACCGTATTGTTGCTGGGCCTTCAAACTCTTGGTGCCGAAGCATTCGATCAACTGGGCGCAGCTGGGCGATGGGTTCGATTAGCCGTATATCTGGTTGACTATTTCATCATCGGATATGATATTCTGAAAAAGGCATTCAAAGGAATCTGCAATCGGCAGGTATTCGATGAAAACTTCCTCATGGCGGTTGCCACTTTGGGTGCGCTGGCTTTGGCCGTCTATGAAAATGGCGAGTACCTGGAGGTCATTGCCGTCATGCTGTTCTATCAGGTGGGTGAATGGTTCCAGAGTTATGCAGTGGGCCGAAGCCGCCGCAACATCAGCGATCTGATGGACATTCGTCCTGATTACGCCAATGTAGAGCGGGACGGCAAGCTGGAAAAGGTGGACCCCGATGAAGTGGAAATCGGAAGTGTAATCGTTGTCCAGCCCGGCGAGAAAGTACCCATTGACGGCATCATTGTAGAGGGTACGTCGACTCTGAACACCGCGGCGTTGACCGGCGAATCTCTGCCAAGGGATGCCAAGGCAGGGGATGAGGTGATCAGCGGCTGCATCAACATGACCGGTGTTCTTAAAATCCAGACCAGTAAGGAGTTTGGGGAGTCCACGGTATCCAAGATACTGGATCTGGTGGAAAACGCATCCTCCCGCAAGTCCAAATCGGAGGATTTCATCTCCCGGTTTGCCCGCATTTACACTCCGGCGGTGTGCTATGCGGCGCTGGCGCTGGCTATCCTGCCTCCGCTGGTGGGGATGCTGGGGATGGGGCTGACTCCCGCTTGGGAAACCTGGATTTACCGCGCCCTGACCTTCCTGGTGGCCAGTTGTCCTTGTGCGCTGGTCATCAGCATCCCCCTCAGCTTCTTCGCCGGTATTGGCGGCGCCAGCAGAGCCGGTGTGCTGGTAAAAGGCTCCAATTATTTGGAAACGCTGTCCCAGGTCAAGACCGTTGTCTTTGATAAAACCGGTACTCTGACCCAGGGCGTTTTTGAGGTCAACGGCATCCACCACAGCGAGATCAGTGACGAAAAACTGGTGGAATACGCGGCTCTGGCCGAAAGTGCGTCCTCTCACCCCATCAGCAAGAGCCTCCAGCGGGCGTACGGAAAAGAAATTGACCGCTCCCGCGTCAGCGATATCCAGGAGATCAGCGGCAACGGCGTCATTGCGAAAGTGGACGGCATTGAAGTTGCGGCCGGTAATGACAAGCTGATGGAGCGTCTGGGGATAGAATACATCTCCTGCCACAGCGTAGGCACCATTATCCACATGGCGATCAACGGAAGCTATGCCGGACATATTGTGATTGCCGATATTGTCAAGCCCCACAGCAAGGATGCTATCCGCCAACTCAAGTCTGCCGGTATCCGCAAGACCGTGATGCTCACCGGCGACGCCAAAAAGGTGGCTGACCAAGTGACCGCTTCTCTGGGATTGGATGCGGTTTACAGCGAACTGCTTCCTGCTGATAAAGTGGAAAAAGTCGAGAAACTTCTGAAGGCGAAGCCCGAGGGGGAAAAACTGGCCTTTGTCGGAGATGGCATCAATGACGCTCCGGTGCTGCGCCGGGCCGATATTGGAATCGCTATGGGAGCCATGGGTTCCGACGCCGCGATCGAAGCCGCCGACGTTGTCCTAATGGATGACGACCCTCTGCAGATTCCCAAGGCTATTAGAATTTCACGCAAGTGTCTGGGGATTGTTTATCAGAATATCGTACTGTCCATTGCGGTGAAGTCAGCCTGCTTGCTTCTTGTTGCAATCGGTATTGCGAATATGTGGCTTGCAGTTTTTGCTGATGTAGGCGTTATGATTCTAGCAGTGCTAAATGCGATTCGTGCGCTGCGAGTAAACAATTTGTAAGACAGCATAGACAGGTGTAGGCAATCAAATTCCTGCACCTGTTCACAATAGGAGTAATGATATGAGCCATTTCTTAGATATGAGAGATGACAGGCTCTTCCAATTGGCCGACTTCTTTAGAATATTGGGAGACCCGACAAGAATCAAAGTTATTTTCCAAATAAGGAATCAAGAAATATGTGTTAGTGATATAGCGACTTGCTTAAATGTTTCAGAATCCGTTGTATCTCATCACTTTCAAGTCTTAAAAAGAACGGGCCTTGTAATGCGAAAGCGAATAGGAAAATCCACGTTCTATAGTTTGGCTGACAGCCATGTTCAAGCCATACTTCAACAGGCTGTGGAACACTTGGTTGAAATGAGGAAATGAAAATAAAATGAAAATAACCATTTGCGGAAAGGGCGGGCGCGGAAAGAGCACCGTTGCTGCGCTCCTGTCAAAGGAATTTGCGAGAATGGGTAAAACCGTTCTTGTGGTGGATTCCGACGAATCGAATTTTAGGCTGCACCGCCAGTTGGGCGTAGAACTACCGCGGGATTTTACGGAGTATTTTGGCGGCAAAGACAAGGCATTCAACAAGGTAGATGGCCAGAACCTCACTCCGAAGCGAAAATTGGTCTGCAATTCGGGAAAAATTCTGGCGGTACTCCCTTCTGATCCGGAAATTAGCGAAGCGGGATTACTGGGCCGGGAACCGACCATGGAGAACACGCCCATTCAGCATCTTGCTGCGGCACTGCTGAATGAGAATCCATACGGGGGGCGTTGAGGCGATGCATAGTATAGAAGAATATTTGCACAGTCAGGAAATCGAGGCAGACCTGATGCAAGAAGTCGCCGTATTCCGCAATCAATATTCAGTGAATCCAGAGGTTCGAGAGCGCATTGGGGCTCCCTCTTTGCCGTTTTACGGAAAAGACACGCTGGAAATGGCCCTGGCCGCCATTTTGCAGGGAGAAAATCTGCTGCTGTCCGGCGGCAAGGCAACAGGAAAAAATGTGCTGTGCGAAACCCTGTCCTGGGTGTTTGGCCGGCCATCCTACGATATTTCGTTCCACGTCAACACAGACAGCGCATCCCTGATCGGCACGGATACCTTTCGGGACAACGAGGTGACGCTTCGGAAGGGGCCGGTCTGTCTCTGTGCGGAAGCCGGCGGCTTTGGCGTGTTGGATGAGATCAACATGGCGAAAAACGATGCAATTTCCGTACTGCACGCCACTTTGGACCACCGGCGCCGTATCGACATTCCCGGATATAGCCGGATTCCGCTGCACCCGGCCACCCGCTTCATCGGCACCATGAATCTGGGCTATGCCGGTACCCGGGAGCTGAATGAGGCCCTGGTGTCCCGGTTCCTGGTCATTGAAATGCCGCCGCTGGACGAGACTACCCTGGGGGCTTTGATGCGCCGGCATTTCCCGGACCTGAAGCAGGAGGCCCTGGAGCAGTTTGCAGGGCTGTTTCTCGATCTGCAGAACAAAGCGTCCCATGGCGAAATCTCCACCAAGCCTCTGGATCTGCGGGGCATGATTGCGGGCATCCGCACCATCCGTTCCGGACTGAAACCGGCCAACGCCATCCGCATCGGTGTCCTCAACAAGTGCTTTGATCCCTTTGAAAAGGAACTTCTGGAGGATGCCGCCAACACCAGAATTCCTGCGGCTTGGACCAGGTACGACGTCTTTGAGGGCTGACCCATGAACCCTGAGGAATCAAGGATGACAGAGGAACAACTGGAAGATCAGCGGATGGAAATTGAAAACCGGCTCCGCAACCTGTTTTGGACCGTCAGCGGCGATTATGCCGCGGAGTTTCAACCGGATGTGGAAACTTACCGCCAGTCTCCGGAACTGGCACTGTATCTCGCCATCCGGCAGGGAGCGCTGACGAAGTATCTGGATGTGGAGCAGCTGACCGTTTACGCCATGAACAAATGCGCCCAGGGCGCTGAAGAATCTGCGCTGATGGGGCTGATCCAGCTCTGCGCCGACGTGGCCGTTTACCCCCTGATCCGCGCCGAGCGCAGCGGCATTGGGCAGATCCGACGGGATGCCTTTTCATTGCTGCTGGAGGATGCACCATCCACTCCGCTGGAGAAACTGCAGCAGTGCGTAATCCGCCATTTTCTGGGCCTGCCGGTTTCCGCCGATGCCGGTATTCAGACACTGGCAGAACAGGTTGTGCAGCTTTCCGGCCAGACGGATACGGGCCCCCTGATTATGGCCATCGACACCATTCACGATGCCGTGCTGGCCCCGTCTGCCCGGCAAAATGGCTCCTTGGTCGATGTGCTGCCAATAACGGCGAAGGAGCCGGCGGAGTCCCGGCGGCACCAGGCCCTGACCGACGAGCAGGTTGATCGGGTCATGGAGGAATACCGGTCCAAATTGAAGACCGAACTTCTGAACATGGTCATCCGTCCATCCATCCGTCAACCTGCTCCCGCTCCATCAGGCGGCGAAGCGGACGATCTCTCGGCGCCGGACCCGGCCCTGCGTGAAAAGGTCCATGCCTACATCGAACGACAGTTTGGAAAAAGCAGCCTTTCCAGGTTAGAACAGGATCGGATCAACCGCAGACTGTGTACTGGGCTGCATCAACGGTGCTTCCTCTATTTTACAGACGGCGTTCTCACCAATCCCGCCATAAAAAACACCCAGTACCTGCGGACCCGCATGCAGGAAACGAAAAATGAGATGTACTTCGAAATGAAAAAGAACGCCGTGCGGCGCTCCGTCGGCGTTCTCTCCGCGATGCTGAAACAGGCGCAGACCCTGTGTATGGATGAAGACACTGTCCGTGCAGAGTACGGCCAAATCCGTCCAGCCGATCTTTGGAAGGTTGGCCGCTCCGGAGACAACAAACTCTTTAACTGCCGGAAAAAGCGGGAAAGTTCCAGTTTTGTGGTGGATATCCTGCTGGACAGCAGCAGTTCCGAAACCCAGCGCCAGCCGCAGATTGCTGTGCAGGCCTATCTTATCAGCCAGGCCTTCAGCAAGGCTGGAATTCCCCACCGGGTCAGCAGTTTTTGCTCCTACTGGGAGTATACCGTCGTTCATCGCTTTCGCCAGTATGAGGATCCCGAAAGCAGCAATCGAAACATCCTGCAGTTCCGTGCCTTCGGTGAAAACCGGGACGGCCTTGCCATTCGAACGATTGTCGACGAACTCAAAGGCCGCCACGAGGAAAAGAAAATCTTGATTATCCTGTCTGACGGCAGGCCAAACGCCCTCGGCCTGAAACGCCCGGGAATGAACCCCCCTATCCCCTACGTGGGAGAATTGGCCGTGCGGGATACGGCACTGGAGATTCGAAAGGCCCGAAACCAAGGCATTTCTGTATTGGGCATCTTCATCGGGGACGAAGAAGATCTGGCTGCAGAACGGAAAATCTTCGGTAAGGAATTTGTCTATACCCGGAAGATTGACAGTTTTGCTCATATTGTGGGAACATATCTCCGAAAGCAGATCGAGCAGGATTGAGTCAGTCTCACCCAGCCTCCTCTGCCGTGTAACAGTCCCGTGAGCGGGTTCCTGTTCGAAAATCAGGCATCCATATCCAGGAGTATACCCGGAAATGGATGCCTGATTTGAATAAACGCTGCTTCCTGTGTTAGATCTTGGACAGCCCGGAGATGGCCTCGAGACAGTCAGCTTGCACATGCCTTCCGGAGCAGAAACAGCAGGTCGCTGACGGAACCGTCCAGCCCGAAGGAACGATTTTGGATGTCATCGGCAATGTAGACTTCGCCCAGATTGATGGTAATATAGGCCGCATGGGGTTCCTGCGCCACCAAGCGCATCAGAGGCGCCTTGATGAGCTGGTTGCGCCAGCCGATGCCCAGTTCCAGCACCACCAACTTTTTTTCATGGTACCGGCGGAGAAACGCCTCGTATCTCTGCTGGGCGCCGGTGTCCGGAATCTGCCGATGACCGGCTGCAATGTGGATCTCCATGGGGCCGCCGCATCGGGGACACCGGGGAAGCAGATCGGCAGGGACCCTGCCGTCACGCTCCGCCGCCACCATCCGTTCCGCCGGTTTCAGAGTCGGGTACAGGGCGTTGTGGCAGGGTTGTGCGCACTGCATGGCCAGCCAGGTCCCTTCGACTTCATAAATCTGCTGCGGCGCAAAACCGCCCAATGCAAAGTGCCCCTCTCCATTGGAGGTGACAATGAAATAGTCCTTGCCGCCCACAATGGCCCGCAAGTCCTGCATGACCTGTGTCGGCCGGTACTGTCCGCAATAGTGGCAAATCAGCCGACTCCAGAAGGCCCACTTCTCTTCTTCCAAAGGCCAACGTCCGCCCATGCCATGCAGAATGCACCGCAGGCCGTATTTCTCTTTGAAATCGCCGAACAGTTTTTCAAACGCCTGATTGTCCGCAAAGAGATGCAGTCCTTCCGCAATGGACAATCCATTACTGGCGCCGATCAGGATGGCGTCTGCTTTGTTGAGCGTTTCTGCTGCCTGGAGCACTACCTCGCTCACTGTGCATCCTCCTCCCCGATCATAGCGGATTTGGCATCCCGCAGCACAGCGGCGATGTCCCGGACGATTACCATACCATTCTCCTCCAGTTGCCGGGGAAGAAAATGGTATTTGTCATTGACAGCAATATAACGGGCATTCGGAAAACTGAGCGCCAGATGCCAGAACGGCTCCTGGATAAACATTGGCGTCAGGCGGCCTACCCCCAGTTCAAGAAACAGGATCCTTTTCCCCTGGTGATCCAGCAGATAGCGGGACACCTTTTCATACTGAGCCTCGTACTTTTTTCCCTGCAGGAAGTTTCCATAGCCCCGTACCCAGGGAAATGCTTCCCCTCCGCAATGAGGACACCTTGGAATCAATTCTGTGGGAATCGCCGTCTGCTCTCCCATGGCCGCGACCATCTTTGCAACGGGTGCCACCGCATCCCAGGTATCGTCGGTGCAACAGGCAGCACATTGAAAAAACCGGTGGTCTCCCTGGATTTCCGCCACCTTTTCCTCTGGATAAATCTTGACAAACTGGGTGTCCTGGTTGGTAGTCAGAACGAAAAAGTCCTTACCCGTAAGGAGCGTGTCCAAATCCTTGTACGGCTTCCGGATCGGCGCTGTCTGTGTCGTGTGGAGAAAGGTGGCAAGATATCCCCAGAATTCCTCCCGACTGGACCACGGGTGCATCATTCCGGCAAATGCGCCCTTAAAATGATACTTCTCCGCATACTTTCCAAAATACTTTCGATAGGAGGGGTTGTCCTCATAGTAAAAGTCTCCGCCCCCGGCGGCGGACAGGCCGGAGGCTCCGCCTACCAGAATACAGTCAGCCTCCCGAATTTCCTGCACCAGACGCGCAATCTGCTCCGGATACGGCAGGTCCGGCCGATGTGAAAGTTCGTAGGGTGTTTTCCCGGCAGCATAAAGGTTATAATACCTGGAATAGTTCGTCTGGGTCTTTAGGACCAGCTCCTCATAAAAGCTCATAGGGTTCCCTCTTCTTTGCTGTTATTTTTTATTTAACATCAAGCACATCATAGCACTTGCTTGCGTTGATGTCAATATGCTGTTATAATAAAACTAACATCAAGTCAAAAAGGGGCGGTACCCATGAAATATCCCACCAAACTCAGCGACGCCGTTCACATTCTGGCCTTCCTTGCCCTGCACCCAGGCGCCTCTCTTACCAGTGAAAAAATTGCCGAAAGCATTCAAACCAATCCCGCCTATGTCCGACAGCTCATGTCCGCTTTGCGGAAAGGTGGGCTTTTGCTCAGTGTCAAAGGGCATCCACGCCCGACTCTTTCCAGAGATCCCGATCAGATCACGCTGCTGGACGTCTATCGGGCTGTGGAGGGAGAAAAGCCCATTCTCCATCAGGACACCCACACCAATCCCGCCTGCGGCGTCGGCGTCAATATCCAGTTGGCCCTGGCGGATTGTTATGGTGAGATTCAAGATGCCGCGGAACGGCGAATGCAGGAGATCACACTGGCGGAGATTCTCAGGCGATACCACAGGAAACTCCGTGGGATAGCGGAGGAAAAAGGAGATGCGGCATACGAAACAGAAATATAAAATCGGTCTGGTGGTGGAGGGCGGCGGTATGAAATGCGCCTATAATGCCGGAATACTTGACGCCTTCCTGGACGAGCAAATTTCATTTGACTACTGCATCGGCGTCTCCGCCGGCTCGGGTAATCTGGCGTCCTATCTGGCCGGACAGCGAGGCCGGAATTTGCGTTTTTTTACAGAGCACATCCATTCTCCCGAATACTTTGGCTGGAAAAGTCTGGTAAAAACGGGGGACCTCTTCGGCCTGCGGTATATCTACGGCGCCCTGACCCAGGCCGGCGGTAAGGACCCTCTGGACTTTCCTGCTTTTTTGAGCAATCCGACGGTCTACGAGGCCGTGGTTACCAACGCTATAACCGGAAAACCGGAGTACTTCGGTCAGGAGCACATGAAACAGGACGATTACCGTTTGATTATGGCTTCCAGCGCCATCCCGGCAGTTTGCCGCCCTGTGGAACTGGACGGCATCCCATACTTTGACGGCGGTCTCACCGATGCCATCCCCGTCCTCCGGGCCCTGGCGCAGGGCTGCGATAAGCTGGTGGTCATCCTGTCCAAGAACCGCGGCTATGTGCGGAAACCCCAGGGCATGCGCCCCCTGTACCGTCGGGCTTGCCGAAAATACCCCAATATTGTCGAGGCCATCGACCATCGGCATCTCCGGTACAATGAAAATCTCAACGATGTGCTTGCCTTGGAACAGCAGGGGATTGCCTTCGTTTTCGCCCCCAGCGAGTCCCTTCATGTGGGGACATACTCCATGAAGGAATCCGCGGAACGGGAACTGTATGACCTGGGCCTGCGGGACTATGCCGCCCAGCGAGAAACGCTGCGGGAATTCCTGGTTTCCGGCAGGCGGAGCCAGGACAAAGTGCCAGAAAGGATGTAAACGGCCATCACGAGAGAGAATGTGAAGATGGCGGTCCTGCGGACCGAATATTACAAGGACCTGGCTGAGCGGTATGCGGTTCCGGATTTGGAAATGTGTCCATTTCACCAGGAGTAATGCAGCAAAGACGGGGATGCTTCCCTTACATGGGAAGCATCCCCGTCTGATCTATTTTGGCCTCTTACGGCCGATCCGGAAGGAGATAATGCTCCAGGCCAGCCCGGATAAAGTCGTCGATGGTACGCTGAATGGTTTTCCAGTCAGCGCAATGATTGCGCAGCATCAGCCGGTTGATGGCCAAGCACCCGTTCATCTGGAAGGTGAAGATGGCTTCCGCCTCCTGGAATGTCAGGAGGCTATGGGACATCAGATAGGTCACATACATCTCCTTGCAGGTATCCGACAGTTTGCCGAGCAGCGTCTCTGTCACAGTTTCATCCAAAAACAGAACCCGATACCGATCGTTGCTGCGGATCTTGTCACAGAACGGGTAGGTAGTACACTGCCGGTTGGGGCAAAGAACGTGATCCAGGGCGCAAGTCGTTTCTGACATCAGTTCCGTTAGAATGTCGTCAAGTACATCGTTCAAATCCAGATAGTGAAGATAGAAGGTGCCGCGGTTGAGTTCCGCCCGCCTGCAAACCTCGGTAACCGTGACGTGGTTGAACCCCTTCTCTCCCATGAGTTCCAACAGCGTGTCCCGGATGATCTGCCGGGTGTAGCGGGTCCGGCGATCCATCTTCCGTCCTGTTCCCGTGTTCTCCAAAAAAATTTCCCTCCAATTTTCATCAAGTTCCGCTAAAGTGTTGATCAACCGCACAACTTGCCGGGATTGATGATTGCATTTGTCCTTGCTGCCAGTATAATGGAGCCATCAAGAAAAATCAACATCTTGTTCATGAAAATACAGTGTGAACAGAAATGGAGGCATTTTGATGGGACATGTGATTGCCATGGCAGGAAAGGGCGGCGTGGGCAAAACCACCCTCTGCGGCCTGCTGATTCAGTATCTCTGTGAAAGCGGCAAAAAGCCGGTGCTGGCCGTGGACGCCGATGCCAATTCCAATCTCAACGAGGTTCTCGGTGTGGAAATCGGTCCGACCTTGGGAGAACTCCGGGAGGAGATCGAACGGGCTGGAGCCGACCCCAAATACCGAATTCCCCACGGGATTACCAAGGCGGATTGGCTGGAAATGCGGATGTCCGACGCCTTAACCGAAACCAAGGACTTTGACCTGCTTGTCATGGGCCGCTCCCAGGGTCAGGGCTGCTACTGCTTCGTCAACGGGCTTGTCCAGACCCAGGTGCAGAAACTCCAAAGCCAGTACCCCTATGTTGTGGTGGACAACGAGGCTGGTATGGAACACGTCAGCCGCGGTATTTTGCCCAATATGGAAAAGGTGCTCCTGGTCAGCGACTGCTCCCGCCGGGGCATTCAGGCCGCAGGCCGCATCGCCAAACTCATGGCGGAGATGAACCTCCACCCGGACACGGTGGGGCTCATCGTCAACCGGGCGCCAGAAGGCAAACTGGATGACGGCACCAAAGAGGAGATCGAGAAGCAAAATTTAACGCTGCTCGGTGTGGTGCCCATGGACAACACAGTATACCGCTTCGACTGTGACGGCAAGCCCATGGTGGAACTGCCCCAGGACTCCCCGGTGCGTTCTGCCCTCAGGGGCATCGTGGAAAAACTGGGGCTCTGACGAGGAGGTGAACTATCATGGATGGATGTCAGGAAGCCAGAAACGCCGTTACCATCACGGAAGTTCCCTGTCCCCAGTGTGGAACTGGTGTAGAAGTATTTATCCGGGACGGTTCATTAGCGGCAGATGCCATATGCGATACCTGCGGCCATGTGATCCCGGCAGGCTCGAACATGGAAGGATAGAAGGATAAATGTATGAAAATAGCAGTAACCGGTAAAGGCGGCGTAGGAAAAACAACCGTTGCCGCAACACTTGCACGGCTTTACGCCCAGGAAGGCCGGAAAGTACTTGCAGCCGATGCAGACCCAGACGCCAATCTGGGACTTGCATTGGGCTTTCCCCCTGAGATGCTGGATGGGATCGTCCCCATCAGTAAGATGCGTAAATTGGCCGAAGAGCGTACAGGCGCCGACAAAAGTAATGTATTCTTTAAAATCAATCCGAAAGTAGACGATATTCCAGATGCCTACGGTAAAGTTTATAACGGCGTGAAACTCTTGGTTCTGGGAACGATAGAAACCGCATGGTCCGGTTGTATCTGCCCGGAAGGCGTTATGCTCCAGCGCATCATCGGAAACCTGATGCTTTATCGCGACGATGTTGTCATTCTGGACATGGAAGCTGGTTTGGAGCATCTGGGCCGCGGTACCACGGCGGGCATGGATCAGTTTGTAGTTGTGATTGAGCCAGGAGAACGCAGCGTCCAAACCTACCACAACATTCGCCGTCTGGCATTTCAGTTGGGTGTTCCGCAAGTCCGTGTTGTGGCCAACAAAATACAGGATGAGGCGGATGAGGCATTTGTACGTTCCAAAATTCCGCCTGAAGATTTACTGGGGATCATCCATTACAATCGACACGTTGTCACGGCCGACCGACTGGGGCAATCTCCCTTTGACGTGAGCCCTCAAACAGTAAGCGAGATCATGGCGGTGAAAGAGAAAATGGAAAACGATCGGCAGGAGACAGTCAAATGAAGTTCATGGACTGCGGTACCGCGGGAACGCAGTGCGCAGGTCAATCTCCCTTGCTGTTCTTCCGTGCAAAGTATCTGATTTCGGTTTCTCGGAATATCCTGCGCAGCATCCCATCCGGCGCTCTCCATCCATCATCCGGAAGAAGGCGCGGATCAATAGATCTCCAAAATGTCGATTTTGTGACAGAACGATTTTGAAATTAAATCCATGATGTGAGGTGACAGAATACCGTGATGCAGGAGCAAGCACCTAAAAACCGTGCCTTTGCGGAGATGCGAAAGCCGGCGCTGCAGCGGCTCCATGGAAAGGCGGCAGAGGATATGGCGGCGCGAACCGGCATTCCCTTTGATCGTCAACGCCAGGTGTTTTCCCTGTTCAGCCTGGGCAAGGACATTGAAATTGACTATAGCGGCTGGAATATTCGCCCGGTTTTGGACGAGTGGCACCAGTTGCTGATTCTCCACTACCTGGACATGGCCGATGGGACGCCTTTGAGCCATCAGTTGATGGCCTTCGGGGACCTGCCCAGTGGCATGGTCCGGGGCGGCGGATTCGACCGACAGAGCGAGCGGGACCTGAGTCTCCGCCTGGGCCATGTCCCCCAGAAACAAGTGGAACAGGCCTGCCGCGGCCTGGGTGCCGCGCTGATTTCGTCCAACGCGGATCTCTGCGCCGTCTTTTCCCTGTTTCCTAACTATCCCATCACCTTGAAGTTCTGGTTTGCCGATGAGGATATCCCCGGTAGTGGCCGGCTGTTCCTCGACCGAAGTGCTTCCCACTATCTCTCGGTGGAGGACGCGGTGACCGCCGGCTCTCTTCTTTTGGATGCCCTATTTCGAAAACTGCACGCCCTATCTGCCGATGCTATGCAGCCGTAACTGTATCCTAAAAACGCCGGAATAGCCAGCAAGGGTTATTAGCGCCTTGATCGGTTGCTGTCAGGGAATATACTTCATACCCCACTGGGAGATAGCATAAAAAACGGGCAGTAAGTCCTTCCCCTGTTCTGTCAGGGAATACTCCACCCGGGGCGGAATCTCGTTATACTGTTCCCGATGTACCAGATCGTCGGCTTCCAGTTCCTTGAGGGCGCTGGTGAGCATGGTGTTTGTGATAGGTTTCAGCATCTTTTTTAACGCTCCAAACCGCAGGGGTGACTGAATACACAGTTCGTAAAGAATCTGTAACTTCCACTTTCCCTGGAGCATCTGAATGACCGGTGTCACTGGGCAGTTTCCGCCTTCCGTCAGGATAAGGTTACCCACCTTTTCCTGGAATTCCTCATAAGTCATGGACTGGTTCATGAATCGGGTCCTCTCTTAGTATGTTTTTTCGTACCAAGTACGAATATTCTGCGTACTTGCACCTTTTTTTGACCTTGATATAATAATTATATCGAGATCAAAACAGTATGTCAATTACAGAAAAATCTTGAAAGTGAGGCACTGATTTATGAAAGAACTGAACATTATGGAGGCTGCCGTCTTCACTTCCCCCAATCCGCTTACCCTGATCTGCTCCCGGAACGAGGATGGCACCACCAATCTGGCGCCCATCTGTTTCGTGTCCTACCTGTCCTTTAACCCGCCCATGATCGGTTTCGCCGCCGGAAAACAGTCCCACACCGGTAAACGGGTTCGGGAGACCGGCAAGGTCGTCGTGACTGTTCCCGGCGAAAGTCTGGCCCAGACCGTGATGGCCTGCGGCAGTTCCACCGGCGCCACGACGAACAAGGTGGCAGAAAACCACATCGAGATGACAGCGGTGGAGGGCAGTGATATTCAGATTCCCGCCGATACCCGCCTGGCCATGGTGGCCGCGCTGCAGCAGTCCGTAGAAGTGGGCGATCACATCCTCCACATCTGCCGGGTGGACAAATTCCTGGGCGACGAGGACAAGAAGGGCCTATGGGCCTGGAACGGTTTCGGCAAAGTCGCTCCGGCGGTGGAAGGCTGATTTCCGCACACGCACAGGAGGCGAATCCATTGGCTGTCTGCATCAAATCCCAGATTCAGAATCTTAACCTGGTCATCGGATGTACTATTGGCTGCACCTACTGCTACGCCAGAAGCAACGTCCGGCGATTTCGCATGATCGAGGATTTTGAGAAGCCGGAATACTTCCCCCGAAAGCTCCGCCTCATGGAGAAAGCCCGGCCTCAAATTTTCCTGCTCACAGGGATGAGCGATTTTTCCGGCTGGAGGCAGGAATGGCGGGACGAGGTCTTTGCTAAAATGGCAGACAATCCCCAGCATCAGTATCTCTTTCTGACGAAGCGCCCGGAGGAAATCACCTTCTCCATAGATCTGGACAACGCCTGGTTCGGTGTAACCGTCACCTCCAGCAGGGAAAAGAGGCGGATTGCTGCCCTGCGGGAGCACCTCCGCGGCGGCCATTACCATGTCACCTTTGAGCCCATGTTTGATGACATTGGCGAGGTGGATCTCAGGGGGATCGAATGGATCGTCATCGGCACCGAAACCGGACGCCGGAAGGGAAAATTCGTATCGAAGCCGGAATGGGTATGGAATCTGACCGACCAGGCCCACGCCCTGGGCATCCCGGTCTTTTGGAAGGAGGATCTGCTGCCTATTCTGGGACAGGCGCAGATGATTCAGGAATTGCCGCGGGCTTTTTGCCGGGTATTGGAGGAACAGGCCAAATGGCGGAAATAACGGAGAACGACATCCTGATCCGGGATGTGGACACGAAAAACATCATGACCAAATCCAGCCTCCCGGTGGGCGGCTACTCGGTGAATCCCTACGTAGGCTGCACCCACGGCTGCAAATACTGCTATGCCTCGTTCATGAAGCGTTTCACCGGCCACACGGAGCCATGGGGTGCCTTTTTGGATGTGAAGCACTGGCCAGAAATCCGCAATCCGCAAAAATACTGCGGCCAGCGGGTGGTCATCGGCTCGGTAACCGACGGTTACCTGCCCCAAGAAGAGCAGTTTCAAAACACCCGGAAGTTTCTGGAACAACTCCGGGGCAGCGGCGCGGAAATTCTCATCTGCACCAAGTCGGACCTGGTGGTCCGGGACATTGACCTTCTGAAAGAGTTGGGCAAAGTCACCGTCTCCTGGTCCATCAACACCCTGGACGAGAGTTTCCGGGCCGACATGGACCACGCCGCCCCCATCCAGCGGCGGCTCCATGCCATGAAGCAGGTTTATGACGCGGGCATCCGGACTGTCTGCTTCATTGCTCCGGTGTTCCCCGGCATCACCGACTTTGAGGCCATTTTCCAGCGTGTGAGGGAGCAATGCGATCTGGTATGGCTGGAAAATCTTAATCTGCGGGGCGGGTTCAAACAGGACATCTTGGACTACGTCGATGCAAAATACCCACATTTGACCTCTCTGTACCACGCCATCTACCAAAAGGGTGACCGGAGCTACTTCTATACCCTGGAGGCGCAGGCGGAGCAGTTGGCCGCGGAGAACGGTTGCCCCTTTGTGGATAACGAACTGCCCTACGGCCGGGCGGAGCCGGGCCATCCGGTGATCGTGAATTACTTCTATCACGAGGAGGTCCGGGGCTCGGAGAATACTGGGAGGCGAAAAGTACGATAATCCCGTTTCCAATAAAATTTTCTTGACTTTGTGTCGGACGATATTAGATGATATCATAAACTAATTTCTGTATCATACACATGAACAATATTGCAATCGGATGAAGACAATATAACGGTCAATTCTAAGATGGAAATTTAAGGATTGCGACGCTATAAATAATCATAACCACCGGCACAGCCGGTGGTTTTCGCTTATAAAAAGAAAAACCCTCAGAGCCTTGCGGCTCTGAGGGTTTTTGGTGGAGACTGCTGGACTCGAACCAGTGACCTCCTGCGTGTGAAGCGGCCCCGGAAACTTTTTCGAGCATTTTGGGCCGTTTTAGCTATTTCCTCTCCGTTCTGCTTCATCTTCACCGCTCTTTGACCACACTGTTTCCGTGTGGTCCGGGGCGGTGTGTGGGATGTTCTGTGGTCAGAAACGCTCCCCAACCCTTGCCGGTGCCTTTCGCCGACAGGGACTGGGAGCGTTTTTCGTACCTCTGACTGCCTGCATTGTACCTCTGCGGGCGGGATTAAGCAAGCACTTCCTGCACTGTCCACAGCTCAGTAATTGAGGTACTGTAAACAAAATATGTACAAATCAATTAGGGCCCTGCGTGCAAAATGCCCGCCCGAAAAGGGGTAAGAATGTATACTATAATTTCAGCTTATACTACTGTGCACAACCCCGGCAAAATGAAAAAACTGCCTGCGAAAGATCGTGAATCCGGACATCCTTCGCAGGCAGTTACTGTGATATTAAACAAATCAGGGACGGCAGGCTAAAAATGTGCTGCCATTATATGGAAGAAGCCATCATTTTACCTTGATGCCTCTAGCAAAAACGTGGACGACGTCGCAGTTGTCGTTGAGCAGCACCAAATCCGCGTCCTTACCGGTCTCAATGGAGCCCTTCCGGTCAAAATAGCCCATCTCCCGGGCGGGGTTCTCGCTGAGCAGGGGGAGGATCTCCTCCAACGGCGCCCCGGTGAAGGCCAGCAGGTTTTTCAGCGCCGCGGCGTGGGTCAGGGTGGAACCGGCCCGGGTGCCGTCGGAGGCCAGCTTGGCGTCGCCGTCCTCCACCACCACCTCGTTGACGCCCAAGTGGTACCGGCCGTCCGGCAGCCCGGCGGCCATGATGGAGTCGGTGATGGCCACAACGCGATCTGCGCCCTTGGCCTTCAGCAGAATGCGGACGGTGCCGGGGTGGAGATGCCGGCCGTCGGCGATGACCTCGGCGTAGCAGTCGCTCTCCAGAATCGCGCCGAAGATGGCGGGCTCATGCTGGTGCAGAAGCCGCATGGCGTTGCCCACATGGGTCCCCACTGTGGCGCCGGCGGCGATGGCGTCCATGGCCTGCCGGTAGGTGGCCCCGGAGTGGCCGATGCCCACCACGATCCCCAGCTCCCGCAGGGCCGGGATCATCTCCACCGCCCCCTCCAGCTCCGGGGAGAGGGTGAGATAGCGGATCTTGCCCCCCGCCATCTCCTGATAGCGGCGCGCCAGAGGCAAGTTGTTCTTCTGCAGCAGGTGCTCCGGCATGGCCCCCTTGTAGGCCGGGGACAGGAATGGCCCCTCCAGATGGATGCCCATCAGCTCCGCGCCCCGCTGCTCCAGGCCCTCGTGGCGTTTCATCTCGCCGATGCACCACTCCGTCTGCTCCTGGGTGTCGGTGAGGACGGAGGCCTGCCAGGCGGTGGTGCCGTTTGACGCCATAAAGCGGCAGATCTTCTCCAGGTCCTCTGCCGAGGCGCCGTTCACGTCCACCCCCACCGCCCCGTGGGTGTGGGTGTCGATAAAGCCGGGGACGATCCTGAGGCCCGCCGCGTCCAGCACCGCCCCGCCCTCTGTGGGACTGCCGCTGTCCAGCACGGTCAGCTTGCCGCCGTGGACGCGGATGGTTTTTTCCGCGAAGGAGCGGCCCATGTAGACCAGTCCGTTAACAAGATAAAGCGTATCCATAGTCTGTCCTCAATCTTCCAGGTTGGCCACATCCTCGGTCATGCGGATCAGCGCGTCGGGGTGGTCCGACAGAATGGACACCGGGAAGTCGGCGGTCATCTCGCCGTAGCCCGCCCGGCGGGCCACCGCCCGGTGCCAGTCCCGGAAAATGCCCAGGCGGATCTTCCGGGCGTGGTAGATCTCGGAAAAACCGATGGTGACGCAGTGGGTGGGCATATCCTCCAGGCGGCCGCCGAAATCTCCGATGGCGTTGGCGGTGCGGGTCTCCGGGGTGATGGGCAGCACCCGGGTCTTCAGAGCCTTGAACTCCTCCACCGTCTTGGTGGGGTCCGCCTCGTTGAAGGCCAGGTGGCCGTTGATGCCGATGCCGCCGAAGCACACGTCCACGCCTCCGAGCTGCTCGATGAGCGCCGGGATATAGGCGGTGTTGTTGGGGTCGGGGAACACCCGGTGGTCCTCCGGCACGTTGAGGGCGGGGTCGATCTTGGAGTAGACCGTCCGCTCCATGAAGCCCCGGAAGCTCAGGGGGTGGTCCATGGGGATCCACTGCATGTCGTCCCCCAGATACTCGTCCATATTGATGAACCAGCAGTTCTTCAGGCTGATCCCCTCCCGGTTGACCATCTCCACAAAGTAGGGATACTGGCCGACGGGCCCCACGGGGCAGATGAACACGGTGGTCTTTCCGGCGGCGTTGCGGGCCTTGATCTCGTCCGCCATCTCCCGGGCGATCCGCTGGAACACGGTGGGCTTGTCCGCCATGACCTCCATGGGGATCTTGGGGGAGGCCAGAAGCTGCTCTTTGTTGTAGTAGTAGTACTCGTGACGCATAAAGGTCCTCCTTGCTCCACAGAAGACAGGGGGATGCCGCGCATCCCCCTCCCTCTTACTTCTGCACTTCCAGATACTCCTTGTACACCATGCCCCAGATGTAGTTCTTCAGCTCCGTGAACTCCGGCAGCATCTTGGTCTCCTGGTTTCTGGGATAGGGAATATTGATGTCGATGACCTCTTTGATCCGTCCGGGACGGGCGCTCATCACCACCACCCGGGAGGCCAGCAAAATGGCCTCCTCCACGTCGTGGGTGATGAAGAAGCAGGTCTTCTGCTCCTCCTCCCAGGTCCGCAGCAGCTCCGTCTGGAGCTGGGTGCGGGTCTGGGCGTCCAGGGCGCCGAAGGGTTCGTCCATCAGCAGAATGGAGGGGTTGACGGCGTAGGCCCGGGCGATGGCCACTCGCTGCTTCATGCCGCCGGAGAGCTCCTTGGGATAGGCGTTGACAAACTTCTCCAGGCCCACCATCTTGATGTACTTCATGGCGACGGCCTCCTGCTCCTCCTTGGGCAGCTTCTTGATGCGAAGGCCGAACTCCACGTTCTTTTTCACGGTCAGCCAGGGGAAGAGGGCGTACTGCTGGAACACCACGCCCCGGTCCACGCCGGTGCCCTCCACCTTCACGCCGTCCACCAGCACCTCGCCGGCGGTGGGTTCGTGGAGGCCGGCGATGATGTTCAGCAGCGTGGATTTGCCGCAGCCGGAGGGGCCCACCACGCAGATAAATTCGTTGTCGTAGATGTCCAGATTCACGCCGTTGAGGGCGACAGTGCGGCCGTTGCGGCCCTCGTACACCTTCTCCACATCCTTGATCTGAACCTTGATCTTTCTCAGATCTCTCGCTTCTCCTGCCATGCCGTCAGCCTCCTCTCGAAGAATTTCAGAATCTTTTCCGCTGCCATACCGATGATGCCCACCACGATGATGTAGAGCATCATGGCCTCCACGTCGAAGGAGCTGCTTAGGGCCCGGATCCGCATGCCCAGACCGGCGTTGGCGCCGGTGGACTCGGCGGCGATGAGGGTGGTCAGAGCCACGGAGATGCCCAGACGGATGGCGGTGATGATGAAGGGGGTGGTGGCCGGGAAAATGACCCGGACGAACAGCAGGGTGTCGTTGGCCCCCAGCACCCGGGCGGCCTTGATGAGGGTCTCATCCACATTGATGACGCCCTGGAACACGGTGATGCAGATGGTCAGGAAGGTGGCCAGGCAGATGACCACGATCTGGGGCGTGCGGCCGATGCCCACGGCGATGACTACCAGAGGCACGTAGGCCAGAGGGGGGATGTTGCGGATAAACTGGATCCAGGGCTCCACAATGAAGCGGAAGGGGCGGTACCAGGCCATCAGGAAGGCCACCGGCACGCCGATGACAAAGCCCAGCAGAAAGCCGATGCCAGCGGAGGTCAGGGAGCTTGCCACATCCCCCCAGAACACGCCGCGGTCCACGGCCATCTTGATGTAGGAACCAAAGACCTCCGGCAGGGGAGGAAAGGCGCGGCCGGTGTTCTCCCCGTAGGACAGCAGGGTCCAGCAGGCGATGGCGACCAGCAGGGAGATGATCAGCCATGCCCACTTGGGAATCTTTCCGACCCAGTCCACTTTTTTCTTTTTCACATTCACGTCAGGGCCTCCTCAATCAATCTCAATCTGTCACAGGGCCTGAAAAGCCCCGGTATCCGCGGACAGAGGGAAGGCAGCCGCTGGGGTCTGCCTTCCCTCCGGGGTTGGAAAGCTTACTTGCTGGCCTCCAGCATCACATCGGTGAGGACGAACTCCTCGGGGGTCAGGTTGCCCTCGGCCTCCAAGGTGCCGTTGGCAATGAAGGTGGCCTGCTGGTCGCCGTAGATGCGGAGCACCTCGCCGTTGCCCAGCATCTCGATCACCTCGGTGCTGGTCATCCAGGTGCCGGTGTAGCGCTCGCCGATGACGGTCTCCGCGTCGGTGGACATGACGGCGGCGATGTAGCCGGCCACCTCCTCGGCGATGGCGTCGTCAGTGGTGGCGGCAGCGGCGTAGTCCATGGCCTTGTACATGGCACGGACGAAGCGGACCATGGCGTCCTGGTTGTCGTCAGCCCACTTGGGGTTCACCACCCAGGAGCCGGGGGACACCAGGGAGGCGAAGTCCACGTTGGAGCAGATGTCGGTGGCGTCCTCGGCCTCGTTGAGGATGGTCAGGGACAGGGGGGCCCAGGCGGCCACGGCGTCCACGGTGCCGGACAGGGCGGCGGTGGTCAGGGCGGTGGAATCCATGGACATGGCGTTGACGTCGCTCATGGTGAGGCCCACAGACTCCAGGGCCACGGTGAGGATGGTCTCAGAGGAGGTGCCGGCGGAGTAGCCGATGGTCTTGCCCTTCAGCTCCTCCAGGGTGGTGATACCCTTCAGGCCGATGATGCAGTCGCCGTCGCCCAGGTGCTGCAGCAGCACCACCTCGGCGTTGCCGGTGGAGCAGAGCTTGTGGGCGCCGGGCCCGATGTAGGAGATGTCGATGGAGCCGGACTCCATGGCGGCGATCTCCGTGGGGCCGTC
>CALXDC010000039.1 GCA_944386975.1 uncultured Oscillospiraceae bacterium
ACAAGCGAGGTTTGGAAACCCTTTCGGGCTCCAAACCTCGCTCATTTTTATAGGCCTATTTTGCAACGGTCCCTTTGGTGGAAAAAACGGGGGGAAAGGGGGCTTTTTCAGCCCAGCAGGACGATGGTGTCCCCGGGGCGAACGGTGCCCCCCTCCAGGATCTTCACGAAGATGCCCTCCCGGGGCATGACGCAGTCCCCGGCGGCCTTGCGGATGGCGCAGTCGTTGTGGCATTCCTTGCCGATCTGGGTCACCTCCGCCACCACCGGCCCCAGCCGGAGCCGCTGGCCCACGGGCAGCTGGTAGAGGCAGATGCCCTCGGTGAGAAGATTCTCCGCGAAATCCCCGGGCTTCAGGAGAAAATCCACCTTTTCCTGGACCTTCTGGACGCTCTCCACCCCCAAAAGGCTCACCTGACGGTGCCAGTTTCCGGCGTGGGCGTCCCCCACAATGCCGTGGTCCGCCCGCAGCTCTGCTTCTGCCACCGGATGCTTTTGAATTCCCTTGTGCTCACTGATGCAGACGGCCAGAATCTTAGCCATGGTGATGTCCCTCCTTGTGGTGATGATGTTCTCCGCACTCGGCGGCGTTGCCCCGGAGAATGTCGATGCCGTGGCGGAGGGCCGGCAGCACCGCCCCCAGGCACTCCGTCACCGCCTTCACGCTTCCGGGCAGGTTGAGGATCAGAGTGTCCCCCCGGATGCCGGCGGTCTCCCGGCTGAGCATGCCGTGGGGGGTGTGGCGGAGGCTCTCCGCCCGCATAGCCTCCGGGATGCCGGGGGTAAACCGCTCGATCACCGAGGCGGTGGCCTCGGGGGTGATGTCCCGCTTGGAAAAGCCGGTACCGCCGGTGGTGGCGGCGAGGCACACCCGCTTCTCATCGCAGCAGAGGAGCAGGGCCGCCCGGATGGCCTCGTAGTCGTCCGGCAAAATAGCGGTGTACACCACCTGGTATCCCGCCGCCTCCAGCATGGCTGCCATGGCCGGGCCGCTTTTGTCCTCCCGGAGCCCCTGTGATCCCTTATCGCTGATGGTCAGTACCGCTGCTGTGTATTCCATCTCATTTCGCCTCCCTCTGATAGTCGCCGCTTTTGCCGCCGCTCTTTTGCTCCAGGCGGATGCGGTCGATGACCATGTCCTTCTGCACCGCCTTGCACATGTCATAGATGGTGAGGGCGGCGGCGGACACTGCCGTCAGCGCCTCCATCTCCACCCCCGTGGGCCCGGTGCACCGCACCGCTGCGGCGATCTCCACCGCCAGATCCTCCTCATTGAGGGTAAAGGTGAGATCCACCCCGGTGAGGGGCAGGGGGTGGCACATGGGGATCAGCTCCCAGGTCCGTTTGGCGGCCATAATCCCCGCCACCTGGGCACAGCCCAGTACGTCCCCCTTCTTCATTCCGCCGGTTCGAATCAGCCGGAAGGTTTCCTCGTTTACCAGCACCCTTCCGGTGGCCACGGCCTTCCGTACCGTGTCCCCTTTGGCGGACACGTCCACCATCCGGGGCCGCCCTGCTTCGTTGAAATGGGTCAATTCCCCCATAGCTGCCTCCTGATTTCTGTATTGGATACCGCTATTGTACCGGTCTGAGCCCGATTTTGCAAGTCGGGAGTGGAGAGACATATAGAGCAGTAAAGATTTTGTTAAGAAAATGTCGAGGTTTGTCAAGAAAATGTCAAATGCTTTGGCGAGGCCTTGCGGTTTTACGGGGAAGGACTACAATGACAGACAGTGAAATTTCGTTTTCGGAGGAATCTGTCATGGAAGTATCCAATCTGTTCGTGTGCCTCATGGGCATGGGCGTCACCTTCATCGGCCTCATTGCTCTGATCTTTATGATCATGATCATGGGCGCCATCTGCCGTAAGGGCGAGAACGGCCAGGCAAAGCAGCCGGAAGCCCCTGCCGTCATCCCCCCTGCAGCCGACGCCATTCCCAACCGGGGCGAGCTGATTGCTGCCGTATCCGCCGCCCTGGCAGAGGAGCTGGGCACCGACGTGGCCGCCATCCGCATCCTGTCCTTCAAAAAGGTGGGCTGATTGGTCAAAACGACAAGAGGGCGTGCCGGGCGGCACGCCCTCTCCTCTTTCCGGAAAAGTTTCCCGGAAGGCGGGGACTTTACGAGGAGGGGGAAATAGGCTATAGTATAGGAAAGAAAAAAGGGGGGAGGCGGCAGCCGTGAAATGGAAGAAGCTGCGGGATTGGTTCCCTGTGGGATGGAGGGAGACGCTGCTCACCGCCGGAATTCTGGTGGTGGCGGTGATCTGCTGCGCCCTGCTCCATGGCCTGGACGCCAGCGGAAGCTATGCCTCCATGGTGTTTGTATTGGCGGTGGTGTGCGTGGCCCGGGTGACTACCGGCTACCTCTACGGCATCATCGCCTCCTTTGTGGGGGTGGTAGCCACCAACTACACCTTTACCTACCCTTACGGCGCTTTCAATTTTACCATCGCCGGCTATCCCCTCACCTTCTGCGTTATGCTGGCGGTGTCCATCATCACCAGCGCCCTCACCACTCAGACCAAGGCCCATGAGCGGCTGCGGGCGGAGACGGAGAAGGAGATCATGCGCGCCAATCTTCTCCGGGCGATTTCCCACGACATCCGCACGCCCCTCACCTGCATTTTAGGGGCCACCTCCACCATTTTGGAGAGCGGGGACCGGGTGAGTCCGGAGAAGCAGCGAGAGCTGTTGACCCAGGTTCAGGAGGAGTCCCGGTGGCTGATCAACATGGTGGAGAACCTCCTCAGCATTACCCGGATGAACAACGGAAACGCCCTGCTCAGCAAGCAGCCGGAGGTGGTGGAGGAGGTGGTGGGCGGCGCGGTGCAGAAGTTCCGCAAGCGCTACCCCAACGTGCGCATTACCATCCATCCGCCGGAGGACTTTGCTGTGGCCTCCATGGATGCCACTCTCATGGAGCAGGTTCTGATCAACATTATGGAGAACGCCGTGCTCCATGGAAAAAACACCACTTGTATCATCCTGACGCTGACCCAGAATGAACAGTGGGTATCCATTGCTGTGGAGGACGACGGCGGTGGGGTGGACCCTAAGATTCTCCACAAAATTCTGGACGACTCCTTCTCCCAATTCCGGGAGGAGCGCAGCGACATGAAGCGAAATATGGGGATCGGCCTGTCTGTCTGTCGGTCCATTATCACAGCCCACGGCGGCGCCATCGCCGTGCGCAATACAGAGCAGGGGGCGGAGTTCACCGTGACGCTGCCCCGGGACCAAAGGGAGGAATATACCGATGATTAAAGAGAAAGTGCTGATCGTGGAGGATGAACTGGGTATCCGCAATTTTATTGCAACCATCCTCAATGCCAACGACTACGACGCCATCACCGCCTCCAGCGGGGCCGACGCCATGAGCATGGTGACCTCCCACTGCCCGGATGTGCTGCTGCTGGATCTGGGACTGCCCGACATGGACGGCATGGAAATCGTTCGGGCGGTGCGCAGCTGGAGCAACGTGCCCATTGTGGTGATCTCCGCCCGCAATCACGAGCGGGACAAGGTGGAGGCCCTGGACGCCGGGGCCGACGACTACATCACCAAGCCCTTCGGCTCCGCGGAGCTGCTGGCCCGGATCCGGGCCGCCATCCGCCACACCCGCACCCAGCTGCCCAACAGCATGATCGCCAACTCCGGCCAGTTCCGTACCGGGGACATGGTGATTGATTACGACAAGCACTGCGTCTTCGTCAAGGGGGAGAACGTGAAGCTCACCCAGGGGGAGTACCGTATCGTATCCCTCCTGGGCAAATACGCCGGGAAGGTGCTGACCTACGACTTCATGATCAAGGAGCTGTGGGGACCTAAGGCAAAAAGCGACAACCAGATTCTCCGGGTGAACATGGCCAACATCCGCCGGAAGATCGAGGAGAATCCCGCCGACCCCAAGTACATTTTCACGGAGATGGGAGTGGGCTACCGGATGGCTGAGGGGGAATAGGAGGCCCGGCCGCCGGATCCTACATAGAAAACGGTATTGCCGACCGCCGGAGCTGCTGCGCTCCGGCGGTTTTGTATAACTTTTCCCTCTTTGCAGGAGAAAGGCCGCATGAATGAATTTCAGCTATACATGACAAATGGTAATGGAAAAGAGGGCGAAATGCGGCGGAAAAAGGGGGAATCGGCGGGTGAGAGTCCGGCAGTTGTCCGGGGTTTTGGACCAAAATTGTGTGAAATCGCTATAAAAACCCCGGGGAACCCCAGGTGGAATTGTATGGATATTGCCGATTGACTTTAAAGAGATGAAGTTTTATCATATATCCAACGTCTGAAAAGGCGCAGCGTCCCTGTATACTTCCGGAAGATTGGAGTATGGGGGCTATATCAAGAAAAGGAGTTCCTGCATCATGAAGAAGTTTATCGCAATGCTGATGGCTGCTGCGATGATGATGGCCATGGTTGCCTGCGGCAACACTGCCAGCAACAACGGCGGCAACAACGGCAGCAACAACAGCGGCTCCGCCGACGAGGGCGGCAGCACCGACGGCACCGTCGTCATCAGAATCGGCGGCATCGGCCCCCTGACCGGCGGCAACGCTGTGTACGGCGTGGCCACCCAGCTGGGTGCTCAGGTGGCTGTGGACGAGATCAACGCCCTGGGCGGCCCTATCCAGTTCGAGTACAACTTCCAGGATGACACCGGCGTGGCTGAGACCGCTGTGAGCGCCTACAACACCCTGAAGGACTGGGAGGCCGACATCATCTACGGCTGCACCACTACCGCTCCCTGCGTTACTGTTGCTGCCGAGACCTTTGCCGACCGCTATTTCCAGCTGACCCCCTCCGCCTCCTCCACCGACGTGACTGAGGGTAAGGACAACGTGTTCCAGATGTGCTTCACCGACCCCAACCAGGGCGTCACCGCCGCTGACTACATCAGCGCTAACAGCCTGGGCACCAAGATCGGCGTCATCTACAACAACGGCGACGCCTACTCCACCGGCATTGCCGAGGCCTTTATTGCCCACGCCGCCGAGATCGGTCTGGAGGTTGTGGCCACCGAGACCTACCCCAGCGATTCCAACACTGACTACAACGTTCAGCTGAACGCCTGCAAGGACGCCGGCGCCGATCTGGTGTTCCTGCCCATCTACTACACCCCCGCTTCCCTGATCCTGGCCCAGGCCAGCGCCATGGGCTACGCTCCCACCTTCTTCGGCGCCGACGGCATGGACGGTATCCTGACCATGGAGGGCTTTGACGCCTCCCTGGCTGAGGGCCTGATGCTGATGACCCCCTTCAACGCCGACGCCACCGACGACGCCACTGTGAACTTCGTGGAGTCCTACAAGAAGCTGAGCGGCGACGTGATCCCCAACCAGTTTGCTGCCGACGGCTATGACTGCATCTACGCCATCTATGCCGCTCTGCAGAACATCGACGGTCTGGCCGATATGGACCACGAGGCCCTGTGCGAGGCCCTGATCGCCGCCTTCACCGCTGAGGACTTCAGCGTCGACGGTCTCACCGGTTCCGGCATGAGCTGGAGCACCAACGGCGAGATCTCCAAGGATCCCGTGGTCGTGGTGATCCAGGACGGCGCTTACGTGACCATGTAACCTGCCGGTTTCCGGCCAGCGACCATTTTGCACTGACAGGAGGGTTGCCGAATACTCGGCAACCCTCCTATCCCCGATTTCAGACATGCTGATATGGCAGAAAAGATCACAAGGTCCCCTTGCGGTTTTTTCCGCCGTATCAGAGAGATGAGAAGAAAAGAGAAAGAGGTGTGTGTATGTCGTTTCTCAACAATGTGATCACCGGCATCAGCCTGGGCAGCATCTACGCCATCATCGCCCTGGGCTACACCATGGTGTACGGCATCGCCAAAATGCTGAACTTTGCCCACGGCGACGTGATCATGGTGGGCGCCTATGTGTGCTTTTTCGCCACGGGCAGCTTTGGCCTCCACCCGGTGGCGGGCGTGCTGCTGGCCATGGTGGTGTGTACCATTCTGGGCATGGTCATTGAGGGCCTGGCCTACAAGCCCCTGCGCCAGGCGCCCTCCCTGGCGGTGCTGATCACCGCCATCGGCGTCAGCTGGTTCCTCCAGAACAGCGCCCAGCTTCTCTGGGGCGCGGCGCCCAAGGTCTTTACCCCGGTGGTCTCCGGGGGCCTCAGCATCTTCGGGGGGCAGCTGAATATCTCCTATGTCACCATCCTCACCGTGGCCTCCTGCCTGGTGATCATGGCGGTGCTGTCCGCCTTTATCGGCAAGGGCAAGATGGGCAAGGCCATGCGGGCCTGCTCCGAGGACAAGGGGGCCGCCCAGCTCATGGGCATCAACGTCAACTCCACCATCTCCATGACCTTTGCCATCGGCTCCGCCCTGGCGGCCATTGCCGGCGTGCTGATGTGCTCCGCCTACCCCACCCTGATGCCCACCACCGGCTCCCTGCCCGGCATCAAGGCCTTCACCGCCGCCGTGTTCGGAGGCATCGGCTCCGTGCCCGGGGCCTTTGTGGGCGGACTGCTGCTGGGTATCATTGAGATCTTCGCCAAGGCCTACATCTCCACCGATCTCTCCGACGCCATCGTATTTCTGGCGCTGATCATCGTGCTGCTGGTGAAGCCCTCTGGCCTGCTGGGCAAGTACGTGCCCGAGAAAGTGTGAGGTGGCCGGTATGACTGCAATGAAACAAGCAAGACGGCTGCGCAAGGCCACCGTCAACTCCTTTATCAACTACGCCATCGTCATTGTGGCGTTCATCATCCTCCAGATCCTCCTGGGTCAGGACATGATCTCCAACTCCATCCAGAGCATGCTGGTGCCGGTGTGCTGCTACATTGTCATGGCGGTGAGTCTGAATCTCACCGTGGGCATCCTGGGCGAGCTGAGCCTTGGCCACGCCGGGTTCATGAGCCTGGGCGCCTTCTCCGGCATTATCGTCTCCACCGCGCTGAAGGATGTGGTGGAGGCGGAGCCTCTGCGGCTGCTTCTCGCCATGCTGGTGGGAGCCGTCATGGGCGGCATCGGCGGCGTCATCGTGGGCCTCCCCGTGCTGCGGCTCCGGGGCGACTATCTGGCCATCGTCACCCTGGCCTTCGGCGAGATCATCAAGAACGTGATCATGGTCCTCTATGTGGGCATCGACGGCGACGGCCTCCACATGGCCACCAAGGAGGCCAACCTGACGCTGGCCGAGGACGGCATCGCCATCATCAAGGGGCCCATGGGCGCTGTGGGCGTGACCAAGATCGCCAGCTTCACCGCCGGCTTTATCCTGATCCTGGTGACCCTGTTCGTGGTCCAGAACCTGGTGGACAGCCGGGCGGGCCGGGCCATCCTCTCCCTGCGGGACAACCGCATCGCCGCCGAGAGCTGCGGCATCAACGTGACCAAGTACAAGCTGATGGCTTTCGTGGTTTCCGCCGTGCTGGCCGGCGCTGCCGGCGCTCTCTACGGCCTCAACTACTCCTCCACCGTGGCCAGCAAGTTCGATTTCAACACCTCCATCCTGGTGCTGGTGTACGTGGTGCTGGGAGGCCTTGGCAGCATCCGGGGCTCCATCATCGCCGCCGCCATTCTGACCATGCTGCCGGAGATGTCCTTCATGCGCTCCAGCAGCCTGAAGGATTACCGTATGCTGCTCTACGCCGTAATTTTGATTTTGGTCATGCTGGCCAGCAACAACCCTGTTCTCCGGAATGCCTTTGGTTCGGTCAGCAAGAAGTTTAAGAGCAGCAAGAAGCAGGAAGGAGGCGCCGCGCAATGAGCAAGCAGTATCCAAAGCCCAAGCTGGTGCCGGTGCCCAGCACCAATATCATTCCCGAGCGGGATGTGGACAAGAGTCCCATTCTGGAGTGCCGACATCTGGGGATTGACTTCGGCGGCCTCAGCGCCGTCAGTGATTTCAACATGGCCATCGGCCGTACAGAGATTGCCGGCCTCATCGGCCCCAACGGTGCGGGAAAGACCACTGTGTTCAACCTCTTGACCAAGGTCTACCAGCCCACCCGGGGCACCATCATGCTGGACGGCCGGGACACCCATTCCATGACCACCGCCCAGGTCAACCGGGCGGGCATCGCCCGGACCTTCCAGAACATCCGCCTCTTCTCCAAACTCAGCGTGGAGGACAACGTGAAGATCGGCCTGCACAATCAGGCGGCCTATCCCATGTGGAGCGGAATTCTCCGCCTGCCCTCCTACTGGCACAAAGAGAAAGTAGCCCATGAGATGGCATTGGAGCTTTTGAGCATCTTTGACATGCAGGATCTGGCGGACCACCAGGCCGGAAGCCTCCCCTACGGCGCCCAGCGCCGGCTGGAGATTGTCCGGGCCCTGGCCACTGCGCCCAGCCTCCTGCTGCTGGACGAGCCGGCTGCGGGTATGAACCCCTCGGAGACGGCGGAGCTGATGGATAACATCGTGAAGATCCGGGACACCTTCCAGATCGCCATTATGCTTATCGAGCACGATATGAATCTGGTTATGGGCATCTGTGAGGGCATCTGTGTGCTGAACTTCGGCAAGATCATTGCCAAGGGTACCCCCGCTGAGATCCAGGCCAATCCGGCGGTCATTGAGGCGTACCTCGGCAAGAAGAAGGAGGCGTGAGTATGGCACTGCTGCAGGTCAACGATATCCATGTGTATTACGGCAGCATCCATGCTGTCAAGGGCGTCTCCTTCGAGGTGAACCAGGGGGAGGTAGTTACCCTCATCGGCGCCAACGGCGCGGGGAAGTCCACCGTTTTGAACACCATCTCCGGCCTTCTCCACCCCCGGACGGGCGGCGTGGTGTTTGAAGACCACGACCTCAAGGGCGTGGCGCCCCACAAGGTGGTGAGCCACGGTCTGGCCCAGGTGCCTGAGGGGCGGCGGATTTTCCTTCAGATGTCCGTGGAGGAGAACCTGGAGATGGGCGCCTTTACCCAGCCGGGTTCCACTGTGGAGCCGGGGATTGCCGATGTATATGAGCGGTTCCCCCGGCTGAAGGAACGGCGCAGGCAGATCGCCGGCACGCTTTCCGGCGGCGAGCAGCAGATGCTGGCCATGGGCCGGGCGCTGATGAGCAAGCCCAAGCTCCTGATGCTGGACGAGCCCTCCATGGGCCTGGCTCCTATTCTGGTGGAGCAGATCTTCGACATCATCAAGGAGCTCCACGCGGCGGGCACCACCATTCTGCTGGTGGAGCAGAACGCCCAGGCCGCTCTGGCGGTGGCCGACCGGGCCTACGTTATGGAGACCGGCAAGATCACCCTCAGCGGCACCGGCGCGGAGCTGATGGCCAGCGATCAGGTGCAGAAGGCCTACCTGGGAGGCTGAATACGAAAGCGCAGAAAAAAGAAGGAGCTCGGCTCCTTCTTTTTTTGCGTTTTTCCTCCTTCGGACAGGGGTCCGCGGGCCTGCCGCTTTTTTCCCGGTCTGCCGGGACCGGTTTTTTTGCCCTCTGACGAGGGCGCTTTTGTCGATACCCGACGGGGTACTGTCTGGTGTCTTGCCTCCGGCGGCCTACTTTTGTCGCTGAACAAAAGTAGGCAAAAATCAGCTTAGAACCAAGGTTCTAAGAACTCCTTTTCACCTATTTGGGGTCATCTGTACCGTTTTTTCGGTAGTTTGGTCCGCCTGACGGGTGCAAGGGGGTGACAGATTCCCCTCTTTCCGCGCTTCGGCGCGCTCCTCTGGTGGTGGTAGGGGCCTCTGCAATTGCCCTCATTAAAGCCTTCCCCCAGCGGGGGAAGGCTTTAGACGAACCAACTTCTTCAACTGCCAGGGCAGCGCGCGGTCGCGCGGAAGGAGGGGAACTCCGACCCTCTTGATGGGTCAGCCGCACAGGGCAACGACAAAAACGGTACAGACTCCCCCAAATAGGCCAAAAGGAGTCCTTAGAACCTTGGTTCTAAGCGGACTTTTGCCGACTTTTCTTCCGTGAGAAAAGTCGGCCGCCGGAGGCAAGACACCAGACAGTACACCGTCGGGTATCGACAAAAACGCCCCGCCCTCGTCAGAGGGCAAAAAAGCGCCGGTCCCGGCAACCGAGGGGACAAAAAGCAGCCTCCGGCAGGGTGCACAAAGATTTTCCTTCGCCTGTAGAAAAATTCACCCGCCCCTTGCGGGGATTTTCTCCCGGTGCTATCCTAAAAAGCAGATAGTACCACTCTCCACTTTTTGCCAAAAACAGGGGGAGGGCCCTATGGAACAGCGGCTTTTGAAAATCAGCGAGGTGGCGGAGGCCTCGGATACCAGCCTTACTACCGTGAAATACTACGTCCGGGAGGGACTCATCCGCCCGGCCAAAAAGACCAGCCCCAACATGGCCTATTACGCCCCGGAGGCGGTGGAGCAGGTCCGCCTGATCCGGCGGCTCCAGGGGGAGCGGTTTTACCCCCTCTCCGTCATCCGCCGCCTGCTGCGGCAGGGGGACCCGGGGGAGGCGGAGCTCCTTCACGCCATCAGCAAGGCGGACCAGGACGACTACTATGACCTGCTGCCCCTCTCCCAGGCCGTCGCCGCCGCCGGATTGGACGAGAAGACTGCCGCACTTCTGGAAGCGGCGGGCCTCCTCACCCCCCAGCGCCGGGGAACGGAGATGTTCTGCTGCAAGGGGGAGCTGCGGCTCATGGAACTGGTGCGCCGGAGACTGGACGCCGGCATCCCAGCCGCCCAGACGGTGAAGAGCTTCTCCCTCTATGAGTCCCACTTGCGGGAGACCGCCCTCCAGGACATCGAGAACCTTCTCAACGACTGCATGCTCTCCCCGGGCCTCACCACCGCCCAGGCGGTGGAGATCATCCATGTCTCCGACCAGACCCTGGACGACTTCATTGCCATGCGCCGCTACGCCCTCAACGCCCAGGCAGGAAACGCCTTCCTGGAGCGGGTGGAGCGGTTTCTCCGGCAGCTGGAGGACTATGCCCGCCGTCTGCCGCCTATGCTGGAGACGGAGGAGGACCGGGCGGTCCTGGAAGCGCTGCTGGCAGGGGAGGAGACCGGAACGCCTCTGCCGGACGCCTACGGGCGGCTTCTCCGCCTGCGGGAGCAGGGGGTGGCCCAGGCCCTCTCCGCCCTCAACGCCGCCCTCAATGCGTTCCGCCCGCCCATCCCGGAGGAGACGGCCTGCCTCCGTCTCTGTGCCTTGCTGCGCCAGGGATTTGCCGCCCTGGCCCCCCGGGAGCTGCGCTTTTCCCCGCCTCTTACCGAACCGGACCGGGCTGCTGCCCGGCTGATAAGTGAGATCCAATGCCGAAAAGAAAAGGAGTGACCCTATGAAAGATCCCGTTGTGATGTCCCACGTCAACATGTGGGCGGTGCTGAAATCTCTGGAGCCCCTCTGCGCCCTGGACGAGACCGCCAAGGCTCTGGCTTCCCCCAAAAAGCCCATGTCCATCGGCTTCCACGTCCAGGGAGGCCCCATGGCCACCCTCCACTTCTCCGAGGGGGTGTGCCGCATGAGCCGGGGCAACACCGGTATGGTGAAGCTGCTGCTGCCCTCCCCCCAGGCCTTCAACGCCATGGTGGACGGGGACAAGAACCCGTTGCCCTACAGCGGTCTGACCAAGGTGAACTTTCTCCTCAAGGAGTTCACCCAGCTCACGGACCTCCTGGAGGTCTACCTCCGGCCCGCCCAGGAGGACCTGGAGGACCGGGCCTTCTTTGAGCGGAGCACCGCTATCCTCTTTCACACCGTGGCCTTTGCCCTTGCGGCCATCGCCAACAACGACCCCTTAGGCCGCATCGCCGCCGCGGCCATCCCCGACGGCACCATCGCCATGGAGATCGACGGCGGCCCCGCCGTGGAGATCACCGCCCGGGAGGGCCGCCTGGTGACTCGCAGCCGCAAGTCCGAGGACCCCCGGGCCTACATGATTTTCGACAGCTACGACACCGCACGGGGTCTCTTCGACGGCACTCTGGAGTCCATGAGCGCTCTGGCTGCCGGAAAGATCCGCATGGGCGGCTTCATCCCCATGATCGACAATCTCAACCGAATTTTGGGCCGTGTGGCGGTCTATCTGGCGTAAAGGAGGGCACAGCATGAACACCTACACCTATCCCAAAAACGACGCCCTGCTCCAGCAGGCGGCCCGGGTGATCCCCTGCGGGGTCTACGGCCACCAGGGCCCCGCCGAGGGCTGCTTCATCCCCATCAGCGCTTTTCCCAAGTTTGCCGCCAGGGCCAA
Source organism: uncultured Oscillospiraceae bacterium (assembly GCA_944386975.1). Taxonomy (GTDB): domain Bacteria; phylum Bacillota; class Clostridia; order Oscillospirales; family Oscillospiraceae; genus CAJFPI01. Next base: position 12,148 of record CALXDC010000039.1, read on the forward strand.
GGGCAGCTACTTCTACGACGTGGACGGCAACAAGTTTTTGGACTACATGTGCGCCTATGGCCCCAACATCCTGGGCTACTGTGACGAGGACGTGAACGCCGCCGCCATGGAGCAGATGGCCCTGGGCGACTGCATTACCGCCCCCTCCTACAAAATGGTGGAGCTGGCGGAGCTGATGCATGAGACGGTGCAGTGCGCCGACTGGACCTTCTTCGCCAAGAACGGCGGCGACACCACCACCCTGGCGGTGCTCACCGCCCGGGCCGCCACAGGGAAGCGGAAGATCATCTTCGTCAAGGGCTACTACCACGGCGTGGCCCAGTGGACCCAGCGTGCCGACGCCCCCTGGGTGCTGCCCGGCGAGGTGGAGCACAACCTGATGGTGGACTTCAACGACATCGAGGGCCTCAAGAAGGTCATCGAGGAGAACAAGGACGACATCGCCTGCTTCATCTCCACCCCCTACATGCACGGCAACTTCGTGGACAACGTGCTCCCCGCCCCCGGCTACTGGCAGGAGGTGCGGCGGCTGTGCACGGAAAACGGCATCATCCTTATCATCGACGACGTCCGCTGCGGATGGCGGCTGGATCTGGCGGGCAGCGACCACCACTACGGCTTTGAGGCGGACCTCCTCTGTCTCTGCAAGGGCATTGCAAACGGCTTCAATGTCTCCGCCCTCTGCGGAAAGGATTTCCTCCGCTCCGCCGTCTCCTCCATCACCTACACCGGCAGCTACTGGATGAGCGCGGTGCCCTTTGCGGCGGCCATCGCCTGCATCAACAAGATGAAGGCCCTCGGCGGCGGGGAGGCCCACCGGGCACTGGGCCAGAAGGTCTGCGACGTGCTGGCCAAGGCGGCAAAGGAGAACGGCGTGGGCCTCTCCATCTCCGGCGAGCCCGCCCTCTTCTACCTCCGCATCACCGACGACGACAGCCTCATGCTCCACCAGGAGTGGATCGCCGAGATGGTGAAGCGGGGCGTGTACGTCACCAACCACCACAACCACTTCACCAATCTCTCCCTCACCGACGCGGACATCGACTTCACCGGCCAGGTGGCCGACGAGGCCTTCAAGGCCCTGAAGGCCCGTCACCCCGAGCGGTACCAGTAACCAAACGTCACATGTAAGGAGGAATGTTGCCATGGCACTGTCCAAAGCGGAATGGATTGAACTGGAACACAAGGCGTCGGACCTGCGCCAGCTGGCCCTGGACACCTGCAACTGGGCCGGCAGCGCCCACATGGGCGGTTCCCTCAGCAGCGCGGACTTTCTCACCCTGCTCTACCACAAGTACCTGAACTTTGACCCACAGAACTACACCGACCCGGGGCGGGACCGCTGCATCGTCAGCAAGGGCCACATCGGCGTGATCCTGGCGGCCCTCTACGCCCAGCTGGGCCTGGTGGACAAGGAGGACCTGAAAACCTTCAACCTCACCGGCAGCAAGCTGGGGATGCATCTGGACAGCAACAAGGTGAAGGGCCTGGAGGCCTCCACCGGCTCCCTGGGCCACGGCAGCTCCCTGGCTCTCGGCGACGCTCTGGCCGCCCGGGTGATGCACAACCCCCACAAGACCTGGGTGCTGCTGGGCGACGGTGAGTGCGACGAGGGCAGCGTCTGGGAGGCCGCCATGGCCACCGCCCACTACAAGGCCACGGACCTCATCACCGTGGTGGACCGCAACAAGGCGATGATCGACGGTCCCACCGAGGACGTGCTGGCCCTGGAGCCCTTTGCCGACAAGTGGCGGGCCTTCGGCTTCGAGGTCATCGAGGTGGACGGCCACCACATGAAGAAGCTCTCTGAGGCCATGGAACAGGCCATGGCTGCCACGGAGAAGCCGGTGTGCCTCATCCTGGACACCATCAAAGGGGAGGGCATCTCCTTTATGGCGGGGGACTACAAATGGCATTACGGCGCCATGGATTCGGAGAAGTACGCACAGGCGACCCAGGACCTGAAGGACTACGAGGCAAAGCGCATTGCCCGCGCGGAACAGGAGGGCTGAGATGGGCGGCATGAACTATACGGCGGTGGAAAGCACCAAAATGGCCACCGCGGAAATTTTCGGCAAGACCCTGGTGGAGCTGGGCGAGCAGGACCCCCGGGTGGTGGCCCTGACGGCGGACCTGGCCAAATCCACCAAGATCGGCGACTTCCAGAAGCGGTTCCCGGAGCGGTTTTTCAACGTGGGCATCGCCGAGCAGAACCTCTTCGGCGTGGCGGCAGGCATGGCCAAGGCGGGGCTCATCCCCTTTGCCAGCACCTTCTCCGTCTTCGCCAGCATGCGCTCCACGGACCAGCTCCACACGGATATCTGCTACCAGAACGTGAATGTGAAGATCATCGGCACCCACGGCGGCACCTCCTTCGGCCAGGCGGGCAGCACCCACCACGCCATTGAGGATATCGCCATGGTCCGCTCCCTGGTGAATCTGAAGGTGATCGTCCCCGCCGACGGCTACGAGACCGCCAACGCCATCCGGGCGGCCTACGAGACCGAAGGGCCGGTGTATATCCGCATCAACCGGGGCTTTGACCAGACGGTGTACACCGGCGAGCACTACGGCTTCCAGCTGGGCAAGGGCGTTTTGATGACCGAGGGGGACGACGTCACCGTCATCGCCAACGGCTCCTGCGTCTTCCAGGCGGTCCAGGCCGCCCGGGCCCTGGAGCACGACTACGGCATCCACGCCCGGGTCATCAACCTCCACACCATCAAGCCCATCGACCGGGAGATCATCCTCCAGGCGGTGGAGGAGACGAGACGGATCATCACCGTGGAGGACCACACCATCCTGGGCGGCCTCGGCACCGCCGTGGGAGAGGTGATTCTGGACAGCGGCCACGCCTGCGCCTTCAAGAAGCTGGGCCTCAATGACCACTTCAGCGCCATCGGCTTCCACGAGGATCTCATGAGCATCAACGGCATCGACACGGAGAACATCGTGAAAACCGCCATCGACATGATCAAGCGGGCCCACGTGGTGGAGATCGACGCCGACGGCCGGGCCACCCGGGCCCTGAAGTTCGACGACCGGGACTTCGAGGCGGAGATCGACTGGACGGACGAGGTGTAAGGCCATGGGAAAGAAGATCACGAAACACGACCTCTACGCCGCCCGGATCTTCTTCAACGCCGCCCTGCCCCTGCTGCGGGTGGTGGTGGAGAGCCGGCGGGATCTGAGCCGTCTGTTCAAGGGCAAATCCTTTGTCTTTCAGGTTACCGCCCCCTGCGTCCGGGTGAAGGGGGGCAAGATGGCCACCCACTTCGTGGTGGAGGACGGCAAATTCACCGTGAAGGTGGAGGAGGTCCACCCCAATCCCGACATCGAGCTGGCCTTTTTGAGCCTCAAGGACTTCATCCTCTTTTTCTCCGGCCGGGGGAAGCCCCTGCCGGAAATCCACGGGGCGGCCAAGCACCCCCTCCTCTTCGCCTCCCTCCTCCGGTCCCTCCTGGTGATGGCCAATCTCCTCCAGGCGGAGGAGGCTCCCAAGCGGCTCCAGGACCAGGTGCTGCTGGTGAAGCTGTACTTCTATCTCCTCCCCGCCGGCATCAGCCAGCTGAACAAGGCGGGCCACGAGAAGATCCACCAGTGGGCCCTCACCTCCCCGGACCGGGCCTACGCCTTTGCCGTCACCGGCTATCCCGCCCTCAACAGCTATGTGCGGGTGAAGGAGGGCAACTCCAAGGCGGGCCGTGGGGAGTATCCCCGGTGCAAACCCTTTTTGACCCTTCGCTTCGACAGCCCCCTCCATGCCCTGGATATTCTTATGGGCAAGGGGGATATGATCGACTATATCGCCCACCAGTATCTCACCGTGGAGGGGGCCCCGGAGTTCGCCGCCCTCATCGGCGAGTACCTCTTCACTGTGGGAGACTACGCAAAAGGCCTCTATCTCGATTGGAAGGAGACAGAATAACACCACATGAACGCATCCGACATTCAAGCCATTGTCCAGCGCCAGCGGGCGTACTTCGCCACCGGCGCCACCCGCCCGGTGGAGCGGCGGTTGGAGATGCTCCGGCGGCTGGAGGATACCATTCGCCTGCGGGAAGACGACATCAACGCCGCGCTGCAGGCGGACCTCAACAAGCCTCCCATGGAGAGCTATATGACGGAGACAGGGATGGTCCTCAGCGAGATTGCCTTCCTCCGCAAGCACACCGCCGCCTGGGCACGGCCCACCCAGGTCCCCACCCCCATGGCCCAGTTTCCCGCCCGCAGCTTCATTTTGAAGGAGCCCTATGGGGTGGCCCTCATCATGTCCCCCTGGAACTACCCCATTCAGCTGACTTTGGAGCCTCTGGCGGGGGCCGTGGCGGCGGGCAACTGCGCCGTGGTGAAGCCCTCCGCCTACACTCCCAGAACCAGCCGTGTTTTAGCGGAGCTTATCGCCTCCGTGTTCCCTCCGGAGTATGTGACGGTGGTGGAGGGAGGCCGGGCGGAGAACAGCGCCCTTTTGGAGGAACCGTTCGACTATATCTTTTTCACCGGCAGCGTGTCGGTGGGAAAGCTGGTGATGGAAAAGGCCTCCAAGCATCTGACCCCCGTCAGCCTGGAGCTGGGAGGCAAGAGCCCTGTCCTCATCGACGAGACCGCCAATATCCCCCTCACTGCCAGGCGGGTGGCCTTCGGCAAGTGTCTCAACGCCGGTCAGACCTGCGTGGCCCCGGACTATGTGCTGATTCACCGCAGCGTGAAGGAGTCCTTTCTCTCCGAGTACCGGAAGACGGTGGCCTCCTTCTTCCCCGACGGGGACTACAGCAACATGCCGGTAATTGTCAACGACAAGCACTTCCAGCGCCTTATGGGCCTTATGGAGGGGGAGACCGCCGCCCTTGGCGGTGTGGCGGACCCCCAGCGCCGCTTCATCCCTCCCACGGTGCTGGACGAGGTATCCTGGGACGCCCCGGTGATGCAGGAGGAGATTTTCGGTCCCATCCTGCCGGTGCTCACCTACACGGATCTGGAGGAGGCTATGGCCGCTATCGCCAGACGGCCCAAGCCCCTGGCCCTCTACCTCTTCACCCGGAATCCCGCCGTGGAGCGGAAGGTGCTGGGGCGGCTGTCCTTCGGCGGCGGCTGCGTCAACGACACCATCATCCACCTGGCCACCTCCCACATGGGATTTGGCGGCGTGGGCAGCAGCGGTATGGGCAGTTACCACGGCAAGCGGAGCTTCATGACCTTCTCCCACGAGAAGAGCATCGTGAAAAAGTCCACGCTGCTGGACCTCCCGATGCGCTACCGTCCCTACACCAAAACCCGGGAGCGGCTGGTCCGCATGTTCCTGAAGTAACCGTTTCCCCGCCGGTGCAGTCCTGCACCGGCGGGAATGTTTTCTTGTGAAAAAGGAAACAATTCAAAGAAAACCGAAAGTTTCCCCCTTTTTCTTCCATTTTTTGTGAAATGTGTCCCGTTGCAAATCGGCGAGGGGTGTGATACATTGTTTGTGGAAAACCAAGCGCGCCTCTGTAACTGACGGAACTGTGGAGCACCACATGGGAGCAGGGGTGTGGGATGTATGTCGACCGTCTGGGCAGCCTGTCTCCACAGTAGGGGATGGGTCTGCCCATTTTGTTTTGCCCTTTTCCGGGGCGTACTGCATCAAACGAGGAGGATTCGTCATGTCCAAGAAAGTAGCCGTCATCATGGGCTCCGACAGCGACTGGCCTGTGGTCAAGGGGGCCTGCCAGCAGCTGGAGGCCTTCGGCATTCCCTACGAGGCCCACATCCTCAGCGCCCACCGTACCCCTGCCGCCGCCGCAGAATTTGCGAAGAATGCCCGGCAGAACGGCTTTGGCGTTCTCATCTGCGCCGCCGGCATGGCGGCCCATCTGGCCGGCGCCTTCGCCGGAAACTCCACTCTGCCGGTCATCGGCATCCCCATGAAGGGGGGCGCCATGGACGGACTGGACGCACTTTTGGCCACTGTGCAGATGCCCAGCGGCATCCCCGTGGCCACCGTGGCCATCAACGGCGCCAAGAACGCCGCCGTCCTGGCCGCTCAGATTCTGGCCGTCAGCGACGAGGCGCTGGCCGAAAAGCTGGACCGTGCCCGGGCCGACATGGCCGAGCAGATCGCCCAGAAGGAGCAGAAGCTCCAGGCGGAGCTCCACTGAGTCCCATTACCTGTTTGTCAGGCCTCGGCGGCCTTCGTGAAAGACCGCCGTTCCCCATATCATCCCGTTATTCCCATCTTAATTTATAGACGGAGGAACTCTACCATGGAAAAGAAGCTTGTTTACACTGGCAAGACCAAGGACGTGTTTGCCCTGGACAACGGCAACTATCTGCTGAAGTTCAAGGACGACTGCACCGGCAAGGACGGCGTGTTCGATCCCGGTGAGAACTCCGTCGGTCTGACCATTGACGGCGTGGGCGATGTGAACCTGCGGATGTCCGTCTATTTCTTTGAGAAAATCCACGCCGCCGGTATCAAGACCCACTATGTGAGCGCCGACCTGGAGAACACCACCATGGAGGTCCTGCCCGCCAAGGTGTTCGGCAAGGGCCTGGAGGTCATCTGCCGCCACAAGGCCGTGGGCAGCTTCCTGCGCCGGTACAGCGACTATGTGGAGGAGGGCGCCGATCTGCCCGCCTACGTGGAGACCACCTTCAAAAATGACGCTCTCGGCGATCCCCTGGTCACCAAGGACGGTCTGGTGGTGCTGGGCGTGATGACCGCCGAGCAGTACGACGCCATCAAGGCCCAGACCCAGAAGATCACCCAGATTGTGGCCGACGACCTGAAGGAGAAGGGCCTCGTCCTCTATGACATCAAGTTCGAGTTCGGCTATGACGCCAACGGCGATGTGATGCTCATCGACGAGGTTGCCTCCGGCAACATGCGGGTCTACAAGGACGGCCAGTATATCGATCCCATGACCCTGTCCAAGCTGTTTTTCGCCTGAGGGGCCGCGGGGCTTCCCTTGTCGGAAAAGACGGTTTGTCTTTTCCGACAAGCCCTTTTTCCGCCCCGTCAACCCTACTGTCCATCATAAAGTGAGGAGATTTGCCAATGGGAGGCTTTTTTGGCGCCGTGTCCCGCCGGGACGTGACGCTTGACATCTTTTTCGGAGTGGACTACCACTCCCACCTGGGCACCCGCCGGGGCGGCATGATCATCCACGACGCTGCCGACGGCTTCCAGCGCCAGATCCACTCCATCGAGAACACCCCCTTCCGCACCAAGTTTGAGCGGGATTTAGCCGATTTCCACGGCTGCAGCGGCATCGGCTGCATCAGCGACAGCGACCCCCAGCCCCTGCTGGTCCGCAGCCACTTAGGGCTCTACGCCATCACCACCGTGGGCATCATCAACAACGCCGACGACCTCATCGACCGCTACTTCGACCACCACGGCCACCAGTTCATGGCCATGAGTTCCGGGAAGGTGAACGCCACGGAGCTCACCGCCGCCCTCATCAACCAGAAAAATGATCTGGTCAGCGGCATCCTCCACGCCCAGGAGGAGATCCAGGGCTCTTTGACGCTGCTGATTCTCACCGACAAGGGGGAGATCATCGCCGCCCGGGATGCTATGGGCCGCCTGCCGGTGCTGGTGGGAAAGAACGAGGAGGGCCACTGCGTGTCCTTTGAGTCCTTTGCCTACCACAAGCTGGGCTATGCCGACGCCTACGAGCTGGGTCCCCGGGAGATCGTCCGCATCACCGCCGATCAGGTGGAGACGTTGTCTCCCGCCGGGGAGGAGATGAAGATCTGCGCCTTCCTCTGGACCTATTACGGCTACCCCAACTCCAACTACGAGGGCATCAACGTGGAGGTCATGCGCTACCGCAACGGCGAGATCATGGCCCGGGACGAGGTGGCTCGGGGCCAGCTGCCCAAGGTGGACTACGTGGCCGGCGTCCCCGACTCCGGCGTGCCCCACGCCATCGGCTTTGCCAACCGCAGCGGCAAGCCCTTTGCCCGGCCCTTTGTGAAGTACACGCCCACCTGGCCCCGGTCCTTCATGCCGGAGAACCAGGAGGTCCGCAACCAGGTGGCCAAGATGAAGCAGATCCCCGTCCCCGAGCTCATCGAGGGCAAGAAGCTGCTGTTCGTGGACGACTCCATCGTCCGGGGCACCCAGCTCAGGGAGACGGTGGAATTTCTCTACGAGTCCGGGGCGGAGGAGGTCCACATGCGCTCCGCCTGCCCCCCCATTATGTATAGCTGCAAGTACCTGAATTTCTCCCGGGGCAACTCCGACATGGATCTGCTGGCCCGCCGGATCGTCCAGGAGCTGGAGGGCGACGAGGGCCAGCAGCACTTAGAGGAGTACGCCGACGGCACCACCGAGCGGGGCGGTTGCCTTCTGAAGGCCATCTGCGAGAAGTTCGGCTTCACGTCTCTGGGCTACCAGTCCTTGAAGGGGCTTCTGGAGGCCATCGGGCTGGACGAGTCCAAGGTCTGCACGTACTGCTGGAACGGGAAAGGCTAAAATTCTTCCAGGGGGGACTGCGTCCCCCCTGGATACGGCGTCGGTTCCTATGAAACCGCCGCCGATACCCCCCTCGCCTTTTCACGGAAAAGGCGGCCCCAGCCGCCGCGGCTGGGGGCAGACGTGTCCTGCGGCGAAGTGAATTCGCCTGCGGACGGATTTGATTTCATTCCGCCGGTGGCGGAATCTCTTAAAACCTTTACAAAATCAGGAGGTTTTGACATGGAAAACTCCCATTCCGCTTCCTACGCCGCCGCCGGCGTAGACGTGACCGCCGGCTATGAGGCGGTGCGCCGCATGAAGCCCATGGTGGAATCCACCTACATCCCCGGCGTCATGGGGACCCTGGGCGGCTTCGGCGGTATGTTTGCTCCCGATCTGGGGGGCATGAAAAAGCCGGTGCTGGTGTCCGGCACCGACGGCGTGGGTACCAAGCTGAAGCTGGCCTTTTTGATGGACATGCATGACACCGTGGGCATCGACTGCGTGGCCATGTGCGTCAACGACATCATCTGCGGCGGCGCTAAGCCCCTGTTCTTCTTAGACTACATCGCCTGCGGCAAGAACGACCCCGTCCGCATCGCCGACATTGTCTCCGGCGTCACCGAGGGCTGCCGCCAGGCGGGCTGCGCTCTGGTGGGCGGCGAGACCGCCGAGATGCCCGGCTTCTATCCGGTAGACGAGTACGATCTGGCGGGCTTCTCCGTGGGCATTGTGGACGAGGAGAAGATCATCAGCCCTGACCGCACCGCCGAGGGCGACGTGGTGCTGGGTCTCCGGTCCTCCGGCGTCCACTCCAACGGCTTCTCCCTGGTGCGGAAGGTCTTCCGGGTGGAGAGCTCCGATCTGAAGGCGCCTCTGGAGGCCCTGAACGGCAAGGGCCTGGGCGAGGCCCTGCTGGCCCCCACCCGCATCTATGTGAGGCCTGTTCTGGCCCTGCTGGAGAAGGTGGATGTGAAGGGGATTTCCCACATCACCGGCGGCGGCTTCTACGAGAACATTCCCCGCAGCATCCCCGACGGCCTCTGCGCTGAGATCCGCAAGAGCGCCGTCCCCGTGCTGCCCATCTTTGACCTCATTGCCAAGACCGGCAACATCCCTGAGCGGGATATGTTCAACACCTTCAACATGGGCATCGGCATGACCATCACCGTCCCCGCCGCCCAGGTGGAGGAGGCCCTGGCCATCCTCAAGGAGCAGGGCGAGGAGCCGGTGGTCCTGGGCGAGATCGTCCGGGGCGACGAGAAAGTGGTGCTGGTGTGACCGGCGCCAAGGCCCGCATCACCGTGCTGGTCAGCGGCGGCGGCACCAACCTCCAGGCCCTCCTGGACGCCCAGAGCCGGGGGGAGATTCCCCACGGGGAGATCGTCCTGGTGGTCTCCAATAAGGCGGGGGCCTACGCCCTCACTCGTGCGGAGAAGGCAGGCGTCCCCGGCGTGGTGGTGGAGAAGAAAAAGGGGGAGCAGAAGGACTTTGAGGACCGGCTCTCCGCCCTCTTGAAGGAGTACCGGGTGGACATGATCGTCCTGGCGGGATTTCTGGCCATCCTCAGCGGGGACTTTACTGCCCGCTGGCCCCGGCGGATCCTCAACATCCACCCCTCCCTCATCCCCTCCTTCTGCGGAGAGGGCTTCTACGGACTGCGGGTCCATCAGGCGGCCTTGGACTATGGCGTCAAGGTCACCGGGGCCACCGTCCACTATGTCAACGAAATTCCTGACGGCGGGGAGATCATCGCCCAGAAGGCGGTGGAGATTCTCCCCGGCGACACACCGGAAATCCTCCAGCGCCGGGTGATGGAGCAGGCGGAGTGGATTCTCCTGCCCCAGGCCACGGAACTGGCAGCCAAAACACTCACGGAAAGGAGCACCCAGCAATGATCAATCTCAACGAATATCTCCAGGGCAATCCCTATCCCGGCCGGGGCATTTTCCTGGGCCGCAGCGCCGACAACCAGAAGGCGGTCATCGCCTACTTCATCATGGGCCGCAGCGAGAACAGCCGCAACCGGATTTTCGAGTCTACCGAGGACGGCATCCGCACCAAGGCCTTTGACGAGAGCAAGATGGTGGATCCCTCCCTCATCATCTACCACCCCGTTCGGGTGGTGGACGGTACCACGGTGGTCACCAACGGCGACCAGACCGACACGGTGGCCGACGCCCTCCGGGCCGGTCAGAGCTGGGTCCGGGCCCTCCGTACCCGGGAGTTTGAGCCCGACGGCCCCAACTTCACCCCCCGGATCTCCGGCATGGTTCGTCCCGACGGCTCCTACCGTCTCTCCATTTTGAAGAACGCCGGGGACGGCGTGGCCTGCAACCGCTTCTTCTATGAGTATGACGCGCCTCTCGCCGGTGTGGGCCACTTCCTCAGCACCTATCAGTCCGACGGCAGCCCCCTGCCCTCCTTCTCCGGCGATCCTCTCACCTGCAGCGTCACCGCCGCCAGTGCCAAGGAGCTGGGCGACCAGCTGTGGCAGAGCCTTAACAGCGACAACAAGGTGTCCCTCTATGTCAGCTACATTGACATTGCCACCGGCAAGGCGGACACGGTGCTCTACAATAAACATCAGGAGGCGTAAGTGATGAAAGAACTGGAACTGAAGTACGGCTGCAACCCCAACCAGAAGCCCTCCAAGATTTTCGTCCGGGAGGGCGAGCTGCCCATCGAGGTGCTGAACGGCAAGCCAGGCTACATCAACTTCATGGACGCCTTCAACTCCTGGCAGCTGGTGATGGAGCTGAAGCGCGCCACCGGCCTGCCTGCCGCCGCCTCCTTCAAGCATGTCTCTCCCGCCGGTGCTGCCGTGGGCCTGCCCCTCAGCGACGTGGATAAGAAGATCTACTTTGTGGAGCCCGACGCGGAGCTGACCCCCATCGCCTGCGCCTACATCCGGGCCCGCGGTGCGGACCGTCTCTGCTCCTACGGCGACTGGGCCGCCCTCAGCGACACCTGCGACAAGGCCACCGCCCTTTACCTCAAGGAGGAGGTGTCCGACGGCGTCATCGCTCCGGACTACACCCCCGAGGCCCTGGAGATCCTCAGAACTAAGAAGAAGGGCAACTACAACGTGGTGAAGATGGACCCCAATTACGTTCCCGCTCCCCAGGAGTACAAGGACGTGTTCGGCATCACCTTTGAGCAGGGCCGCAACAACTTCAAGATCGACGAGGAGCTGCTGGGCAACATCGTCACCAAGAACAAAGAGCTCACCGAGCAGGCCAAGATCGACCTGATCGTGGCCCTCATCACCCTCAAGTACACCCAGTCCAACTCCGTCTGCTACGTGAAGAACGGCCAGGCCATCGGCGTGGGCGCAGGCCAGCAGAGCCGCATCCACTGCACCCGTCTCGCCGGCAGCAAGGCGGACAACTGGTATCTCCGCCAGTGCCCCAAGGTGCTGAACCTGCCCTTCAAGGCGGATGTCCGCCGTCCCGAGCGGGACAACGCCATCGATGTGTACATCTCCGACGAGTACGAGGATGTGCTGGCCGACGGCGCGTGGCAGAAGCTCTTCACCGAGAAGCCTGAGGTGCTGACGGCAGAGGAGAAAAAGGCCTGGATCGCCACCCAGAGCGGTGTGTCCGTGGGCAGCGACGCCTTCTTCCCCTTCGGCGACAACATTGAGCGGGCCCGGAAGAGCGGCGTCCAGTACGTGGCGGAGCCCGGCGGCTCCATCCGGGACGACAACGTCATCGAGACCGCCGACAAGTACGGCATGGTGATGGCGTTTACCGGGATGCGGCTGTTCCACCATTAAGGTAAGTAAAGAGGGAGCTCCGCTCCCCCTTTAGATTCCCCACCACCAGTCTGCGGACTGGTGACGCGCCCCCGGTTCGGGGCGCTGGGTCAGGGTGTTTTTGGGGGAAGTGAATTCCCCCAAAAACAGATTATATTTTGTTTTGCCTTCGGCAAAATTCGGCGGAGCCGGGGCGAAGGAGGAAGGTTCCTCCTCCGCCCGTTTCGCGTCTTTTTCACCTACTTTTCTACACTCTTTTTGTGAGGTTTTTCTGATGAATGTGATGGTCATCGGCGGCGGCGGGCGGGAGCACGCCATCGTCCGGAAGCTGAAAGAAAGCCCCCGCATCGACACCCTCTACGTCCTGCCCGGCAACGGCGGCATGGACGGCGACGCCGTCTGCGTCCCGGAGATCGGGGCCAAGGATATCCCCGCCATCGTGGACTTCGCCAAGTCCCACGCCATCGGCTACGCCGTGGTGGCCCCCGACGACCCCCTGGCCCTGGGAGCTGTGGATGCCCTGAGCGCCATCGGCGTTCCCTGCTTCGGCCCCAATGCCGCAGCTGCCCAGATCGAGAGCAGCAAGGTCTTTGCCAAGGATCTGATGAAGAAATACGGCATTCCCACCGCTGCCTATGAGGTATTCACCGACCTGGAAGCCGCCCTCTCCTATGTGGAGACCTGCCCGCTGCCCACCGTCATCAAGGCCGATGGCCTGGCTCTGGGGAAAGGCGTCATTATTGCGGAGACCCTGGAGGAGGCCAAGGAGGCCCTGCGCTCCATGATGGCCGACAAGGTCTTCGGCGACAGCGGCAGCCGGGTGGTCATCGAGGAGTTCCTCACCGGCCCGGAGGTCAGCGTCCTCTCCTTCACCGACGGGGAGACCGTGGTGCCCATGGTGTCCTCCATGGACCACAAGCGGGCGTTGGACGGCGACCAGGGCCTCAACACCGGCGGCATGGGCACCGTGGCCCCCAACCCCTACTACACCGCTGAGATCGCCAAGGTCTGCATGGACACCATCTTCCTGCCCACCATCCGGGCCATGAAGGCGGAGGGCAAGCCCTTCAAGGGCTGCCTCTACTTTGGCCTCATGCTGACTCCCAAGGGCCCCAAGGTCATTGAGTACAACTGCCGCTTCGGCGATCCGGAGACCCAGGTGGTGCTGCCCCTGCTGGAGAGCGACCTTCTCACCGTGATGGAGGCCACCACCAACGGCACCCTGGCCGAGACCCCTGTCAAGTGGAAAGCCGGACACGCCTGCTGCGTGGTGCTGGCCAGCAAGGGTTACCCCAGCCACTATGACAAGGGCTTCCCCATGACACTTCCGGAGACCGGGGAGAACGAGGAGATCTACATCGCCGGAGCCAAGCGGACCGAGGACGGCACCTTAGTCACCAATGGTGGCCGGGTTCTGGGAGCGGTGGCCACCGCGGACACCCTGGCCCAGGCCATCGATGCCGCCTACGCCCTGGCCCATCGCATCCACTTTGAAAACGCCTACTGCCGCTCCGATATCGGTCAGCGGGCTTTGAAGGCCATGGAGGAACAATAAAATGGTACGGAGAATTTTTGTAGAGAAAAAGCCGGGCCTCAGCCCCGAGGCCCAGAGCCTCCTGGGGGACCTCCGGTCCTTCCTGGGCATCGAGGCCCTCACCGGCCTTCGCATTCTCAACCGCTACGACGTGGAGGGCATCGACGAGGCCGTTTTTGAGGAGGCCCGTGGCGTGGTCTTCTCCGAGCCCCAGGTGGACGTGACCTGGGACGAAACCTTCCCCCTGCCGGAGATCTCCCACAGCCTTCTGGCGGTGGAGGCCCTGCCCGGCCAGTTTGACCAGCGGGCGGACTCCTGCGCCCAGTGCATCCAGCTGATGGCTGGTGTGGAGCGCCCCCTGGTGGCCTATGCCCGGGTGTACATCCTGGAGGGCACCCTCTCTGAGGAGGAGCTGGACAAGATCCGCCGCTATGTCATCAACCCGGTGGAGAGCCGGGAGGCAAGCCTGGAGAAGCCCGACACCCTGGTGCGGACCTACGACATTCCCTCCACCGTGGCCACTGTCACCGGCTTTACCGCCATGGACGAGGCCGCCCTGGAGGAGCTCCTCGGCAAGCTGGGTCTCGCCATGGACCTGGACGACCTCAAATTCCTCCAGGCCTATTTCCGGGACGAGGAGCGCCGGGACCCCACCATCACCGAGATCCGGGTGGTGGACACCTACTGGTCCGACCACTGCCGCCACACCACCTTCTCCACCCATCTGGACGATATCGCCATCGACGACCCGGACGTGCAGGCGGCCTATGAGCGCTACCTTGCCGCCCGGGTGGAGGTGTACGGAGAGGAGAAGGCGGCGGCGCGCCCCCAGACCCTCATGGACATGGCCACCATCGGCGCCAAGACCCTCAAGAAGCGGGGCCTTCTCCCCGAGCTGGATGAGAGCGAGGAGATCAACGCCTGCTCCATCCACGTCCCCGCCCAGGTGGACGGGGAGACGGAGGACTGGCTCCTCATGTTCAAGAACGAGACCCACAACCACCCCACGGAGATCGAGCCCTTCGGCGGCGCGGCCACCTGCATCGGCGG
>CALXDC010000040.1 GCA_944386975.1 uncultured Oscillospiraceae bacterium
TCTCCGACGCACATGTCGCCGGAGAACATGGATTTGACTGGATTTGCGCCATCCGGCGCAAACTCTGCGAGGCTTTTCCGACACGCTGAGAGCGCCGCTGCAAAAACTCTGCAGCGGCGCTCTTCTTTTCTATTGCGTAATCCGTATGGCAGGCCGGACCTTTACTTGGCAGCCACAGTCTCCTTGACCTTCCGCACGATGGCGGCGGCGTCGAAGCCATACTTCTCCTGGAGCTTGGCGTAGGGGCCGCACTCGCCGTGGACGTCGTTGGTGCCCACGAAGCCCATGGGGACCTGGGCGCCGGCGGCGCACAGAGCCTCGGACACCGCGCCGCCCAGACCGCCGATGATGCTGTGCTCCTCGGCGGAGACGATGGCGCCGGTTTCCTTGGCGCAGCGGACCACCAGCTCCTTGTCCAGGGGCTTGATGCAGAACATATCCACCACGCGAATCTCAATGCCCTCCTTGGCCAGCTCCTCGGCGGCCTTCATGGCATGGCCCACCATCAGACCGCAGGCGATGACGGTGGCGTCCTTGCCCTCGCGGACGATGTTGCCCTTGCCCTCCTCAAAGGAGGCGCCCTCGCTGTACACGTCGGGGAACACGTCGCGGGACAGGCGCAGGTACATGGGGGAGGCGTCCTCAATGGCGTTTTTCACCACCCACTCAGTCTCGGTGGCGTCGCAGGGGACGAACACCTTGAAGTTGGGCAGAGTGCGCATGATGGCGATGTCCTCCAGCGCGTGGTGGCTGGGGCCGTCGAAGGCGTCGGACATGCCGCCGTAGGCGCCCACCATCTTGATGGGCAGCTTGGAGTAGGAACCCAGCGCCCGGGCGGACAGCAGACCGATGGTGGTCAGGAACACCGCGAAGGTGTTGACAAAGGGGATCTTGCCCACGGAGGCCAGGCCGCCGGCCATGGCGGTCATGTTGGCCTCGGCGATGCCCACGTTGAAGAAACGATCGGGGCAGGCCTTGCCGAACACCGCGGACTTGGTGGAGCCGCTGACGTCGGCGTCCAGGACCACTACGTCCTTGTTGTCCTTGCCGAACTTCACCAGCGCGTCGCCGTATACATCACGAATTGCCTTAGCCATTATTTCGCACCTCCCAGCTCTTCCATCGCTTTCGCGTAGCTCTCATCGTCAACGGCCTTGCCGTGCCAGCCGTTCTTGCCCTCCATGAAGGACACGCCCTTGCCCTTGACGGTGTGGGCCAGCACAATGGTGGGCAGACCCTTCACGGTCTTGGCCTCCTCAAAGGCGTCGTACAGGGCGGAGACGTCGTGACCGTCGCACTCGATGCAGTTCCAGCCGAAGGCCTCGAACTTGGCGCGGATGTCACCCATGGGCATGATCTCATTGGCGGTGCCGTCCAGCTGCACCCCGTTCCAGTCCAGAACGGCGCAGAGATTGTCAGCCTTGAACTTCACAGCGGACATGCAGGCCTCCCACACGGTGCCCTCATTGATCTCGCCGTCGCCCAGAATGGCGTACACACGGGCGTCGCTGTTGTCCAGCTTCAGGCCCATGGCCATACCCAGAGCGGCGGACAGGCCGATGCCCAGAGGGCCGGTGGCGGCGTCCACGCCGGGGGTCTCCAGGGGGCAGGGGTGACCCTGCAGACGGGTCTCAAAGCAGCGCAGGGTCTTCATCTCCTCCACGGGGAAGAAGCCCTTCTCCGCCAGCACGCGGTAGAGCATGGGGGCGGCGTGACCCTTGCACAGAACCAGCCGGTCGCGGTCGGCCTTGGCGGGGTCGGTGGGGTCCACATTCATCTGGGTAAAGTACAGGGTGGTCAGGATCTCACAGACCGACAGGGAGCCGCCGGGGTGGCCGGTCTGCCGCTGGTGCAGTGTCTCGATCAGATCGATGCGGAACTGCTTGCACAGCTGGTCGAGCTGTGCCTTCTTTTCCATAGGTAACTTCATTGTATCCCTCCGTTTTAGATTTTTTGGGTATTACCAATAGAACGGGTCTATACGCTCACTTTGTCATGCCACGCATGGTGGCGTCCAGATGCTCCAGCATGCACTGCCGGGCGGTCTGCATGTCCCTGGTGCGGATGGCCATGAGGATCCTGCGGTGGTAGGAAACCCCCATTTTGCCCAGTGTGGACACGTTGTCCTCAAACATGGTGAGATAGGTGTCCTGGAGGATCTCAAACATGCGGATGATCACCTCGTTGCCGGTGGCCTTGGCCACCAGATAGTGGAAGGCCAGATCCTGCCGGGCGATGGCGTCGTTGCTGCTGCCTTCCTCCATGGCCCGAATGGTCTGCTCCATGTCCCGGGCCATCTCCTCCGTGGCCCGGATGGCCGCCAGTGCGGCGCTCTCCCCCTCCACCACCTTGCGAAACTCAAACACGCTGAGCCGGTCGGCATGGGCGGGGACGATCAGAGGACCGATGTCGCTGAGGGGATCCTGTCGGGGAGGCATGCGCACATAGCTGCCTTTGCCCTGATAGCTCTCCACCACCCCCAGGGCCACCAGCTTTCCAATGGCCGAGCGGACGGACATTCTGCTGACCTGCAGCTTCTGGCACAGCTCCTTCTCCGACGGGAGCTTGTCTCCCGCCTTCCACACGCCTGCGGCCAGGCCGTCCTGCAAATAGGAAAATACGCTGTCCACCACGCCGGAAGGCCGTGCTGCCATAGGATACTCCTCCTGTATAACAAGTTAGTCCGCAGTCTGCTTGACTGGCTTTATTATAGAGCCATATACAGGAGAAGTCAACGGAAAAATACCGGATTTCCAGGAATATGACCTCCAAAAATCAGGAACACTTGTTATACAGGGCTGAAAAGACAGGCGGCACTCCGACCTGCCTGCCGGGGCGGCGCTGGGAAAAAAAGCAAAAATTCAGAAAAAAATATCCTCTGCTTTATAGCATACGCAAAAGTGGGACTGCCGTCAAGAGGGAAAACCGGTCGGGGCAGAAAAAAACTGCGGCAAACCTGTATGACAACAACGACGCGGGCACGGCGGAAAAGAAAAAAAGAAAGCCGCCGCAAAGTAAAGAAAATTCCTGAAATCGCAAAATAATTTGGTAAAATCAATCAAAATGATTAAAGAATACATGAAAAACGCAAAATAGCCCTCTTCGCCGCCCTCCGGCAGCGAAGGGGCAGAAAGGTACGTTTTTGTCAAAATTCAAGGACTTTTACATAGGTTACAAAAGAAATCAAAACAATTTTGACTTGACCTTTTAAAAGGTTAGTGCTAAGATAAAGCCAGAATCCAAAAAGTAAAACGACGTTTCAATTATTGAAATGTCAGTCATGTCTTACGACTTGTCTGATAGATCTCCCTGATATCCCAGGGCGGCGGAAATATCTCCGGCAGTCCGGCGCAGCCGCCCCAGGTAGCAGCGGATGGCCTCATCGGTCATCCGGCTGGCGGGGCCGGTGATGCTGACGCCGGCTACAATGGCGCCGGTGTAGTCCCGGATGGGGCAGGCCATACACCGTACGCCCTGTTCGCACTCCTCGTTGTCGTAGGCCACGTCCTCCCGCCGGATCTGCTCCAGCTCCTGCAGGAGCCCTTCCTTGGTGGTGATGGTGCTGGGCGTTCTCCGCAGAAGGCCCTTGGTCCGGATCAGCCGGTCCAGGTCCTCCTCAGAGTAGGTCAGCAGCCGGAGCTTCCCGTTTCCCGTGCAGTGCATGGGGCTGACGTTTCCGATTCGCTGGAGGCTCATCAGCGTCTGGTCGGGTCCGGTGGCCACGTCGATGTACACCATGGCCATGTCCCGCTCCACGGAGACGCACACCGCCTCGTGGACCTGCTCGGCCAGGGACACCAGATAGGGGTGGGTCACCGTGGGCAGCTCGATGCGGCTGGTCAGCTGGTTGGCCAGGTGGCACAGCTTGTATGTCAACTGATAGCGCTGGGAGCTCTCCTCCTGGGAGACGTACCCGCACCGCTGCAGGGCGGTGAGAAAGCGCAGGGCGGTACTGGGGTTGAGACCGAGGGCGTCGCTGATATCCCGAAGGCGCATGGGGGTCCGGGCCTGGGCCAGAAGCTCCAGCAGGGCCATAGCCTTCTCGGTGGACTGGTTGGCGTTGGGCGTGGATTTTTTCTCTGCAGCGGACATGGCGCGTTCTCCTGTACTTGTTTGGCATTTTGTCTATTTTAGCACAACTTGTCAAGAGAGGAACAGAGCGGACGGAAGAATTTGTCATACCAATTTTATTTCACATATTTTAAGAGGAGGAAACAGCGATGAAAGATTCCATCCATAAGTATTTCCAGGTGGGCACCATTCAGTGGATGAGCTACCCCAAGAGCGAGCCCATGGACTCCCTGCTGGCCATTGCCCGGGACGACTTCTTTGACGCCATCGAGGTGAAGGGCTACGGCAGCGCCGAGGCCAACCAGGCCGCCAAGGCCATTCTGGACCAGAGCCACCTGAAGGTGTGCTACGGCGCCCAGCCCCGTCTGCTGGGGCCCAAGCTGAACCCCAACGACATCGACGAGGAGGGCCGCAAGAAGGCCGAGGCCACCTTGATGGAGGCCATTGACGAGGCCGAGTACCTGGGCGCCAAGGGCATCGCCTTCCTGGCCGGCAAGTGGAACGAGGAGACCAAGGATCAGGCCTACGCCCAGCTGCTGAAGACCACCCGGAACCTGTGCGACTACGCCGCCACCAAGGGCATGAACGTGGAGGTTGAGGTGTTCGACTACGACATGGACAAGGCCGCCCTCATCGGTCCCGCCCCCTACGCCGCCAAGTTCGCCGCCGACATGCGGACCACCCACTCCAACTTCGGCCTGCTGGTGGATCTGAGCCACTTCCCCACCACCTATGAGACCAGCCAGTTCGTCATCCGTACCCTCCGTCCCTATATCACCCACTTCCACTTCGGCAACGCCGTGGTGAAGGAGGGCTGCGACGGCTACGGCGACCTGCATCCCCGCTTCGGCTATCCCAACAGCGCCAACGACACCGCCGAGCTGCTGGACTACTTCCGGGTTCTCAAGCAGGAGGGCTTCTTCAACGCCGAGAATCCCTACGTCCTGTCCATGGAGGTCACCCTCCGTCCCGGTGAGGACGAGGCTGTGGTCCTGGCCAACACCAAGCGGGTTGTGAACCGGGCCTGGGCGCTGCTGGAGGACTGATTCCTCCTTCTGCACCGTGCATCATTCCTTGGGAATTTAACAATACGACTATCGTAGAAAGGAAAAACGAAAATGAAGATTGTTGTTCTGGACGGTTACACCGAGAATCCCGGCGATCTGAGCTGGGCCGGCCTGGAGGCTCTGGGCGAGGTGGCGGTTTATGACCGCACCTCCTATGTGGACGATCCCATCATTGCCGAGCGCATCGGCGACGCCGAGGTGGTCATCACCAACAAGACCCCCATCACCAAGGCCACCATCGACAAGTGCCCCAACATGAAGCTCATCGCCTTCCTGGCCACCGGCTACAACGCCGCTGACTACAACTACGCCAAGGAGAAGGGCATCCTGGTGGCCAACGTGCCCACCTACGGCACCGCCTCCGTTGGCCAGTACGCCATCGCCCTGCTGCTGGAGATCTGCCACCACATCGGCCACCACAGCGAGACTGTCCACGCCGGCAAGTGGCAGAACCACATCGACTGGTGCTATTGGGACTACCCCCTCATCGAGCTGGACGGCAAGACCGCCGGCATCATCGGCTTCGGCCGCATCGGCCAGACCACCGGAAAGATTGCCAAGGCTCTGGGCATGAACGTCATCGCCTATGACCTCTATCCCAACGACTTCGGCAAGGCCATCGGCGAGTACGTGGATCTGGACACCCTGCTGGCCAAGTCCGACGTGATCTTCCTGCACTGCAACCTGACCGCCGACAACGAGGGCATGATCAACAAGGACAGCATCGCCAAGATGAAGGACGGCGCCATCCTGATCAACAACTCCCGCGGCCAGCTCATCAACGAGACCGATGTGGCCGAGGCGCTGAAGTCCGGCAAGCTGGCTGCCGCCGGCCTGGACGTGGTGTACACCGAGCCCATCAAGGCCGATAACCCCCTGCTGGGCGCTCCCAACTGCATCATCACCCCGCACATGTCCTGGGGCGCCAAGGAGGCCCGTCAGCGGATCATGGACATCACCGTGGACAATGTGAAGGCCTACATCGACGGCAACCCCATCAACATCGTCAACAAGTAAGCTGACCTTCTCTTTTCCTCAAATATCCCCATGGAAACAAGCGTTGTCCGCCTGCGCGGTGCAGCGCTTGTTTCATAGGGGGACAAGAATAGGAGCTGTGTATGAAAAAGATTATCATGATCTCCGACTCCTTCAAGGGCTCCCTCTCCAGCGGCGACATCTGCGCCATTGCCCGGGAGAGCGTGGAGAAGTTCTTCCCCGGCTGTGAGGTGGTGGGCCTGCCCGTGGCCGACGGCGGCGAGGGCACGGTGGACTGCTTCCTGGAGGCCTGCGGCGGCCGGTCCGTCACCGTGGGCGGTGTTACCGGCCCTCTGGGCGAGACCATTGAGGCCTCCTACGGCATGCTGGACGACGTGACCGCCGTGGTGGAGATGGCCGCCGCCGCCAGCCTGCCCATGGTGGGGGACAACAAGGATCCCCGGATTGCCACCACCTACGGCGTAGGCCAGCTGCTGCGCCACGCGGTGGAGAACGGCGCGAAAAAGATCATCCTGGGCCTGGGCGGCAGCGCTACCAACGACTGCGGCTGCGGCTGCGCCGCGGCTCTGGGCGTCCGCTTCACCGACAGCGAGGGCAAGGAGTTTGTCCCCGCCGGCGGAAATCTCAGCAAGGTGGCCCACATTGACGTCTCTCAGGCGAAGGAGCTGCTGAAGGGCGTGGAGATCACCGCCATGTGCGACATCGACAACCCCATGTTCGGGCCTCAGGGCGCGGCCTACATCTTCGGGCCCCAGAAGGGAGCCGACGAGGCCATGGTCAAGCTGCTGGACGACAACCTGAAGGCCATCAACGCCGTCATCGAGGCGGAGCTGGGGGCGAAGGTGGCGGAGCTGCCCGGGGCCGGCGCTGCCGGCGCCTTCGGAGCCGGCGTGGTGGCGTTCCTTGGCGGCAAGCTGAAAAGCGGCATCGAGACGGTGCTGGACACGGTGGACTTTGACCGCCTCCTCACCGGCGCCGACATGGTGTTCACCGGCGAGGGCCGCATTGACAGCCAGAGCCTCCGGGGCAAGGTGATCAGCGGGGTGGCGAGCCGCGCAGTGAAGCAGAGCGTGCCCGTCATCGCCGTGGTGGGCGATGTGCTGGACGACGCCTACGAGGCCTACGACATCGGCGTCACCGCCATTTTCAGCATCAACCGCCTGGCGATCCCCTTCTCCGAGGCCAAGCACCGCAGCCGCATCGACTACATCCACACCTTTGAGGATGTGCTGCGGCTTCTAAAGGCGGCGGGAAAATAAGAGAGAGCTGAGAGGAGGGGCACGCCCCATTTTCCAGCGGACCATGCCGGCGGGGAGGACGTTTTCGTCCTCCCCGCCGGGTTGTATTTGCGAAACAGGGAGAAGTATGGTACAGTAGTCCCATCGAGAGAGCGGACGGCACAGTCCGCGCCCGCCGCCGGGAGAGGCGGAGGAGAAGCGCAGAGGAGAGGAGGCTGACCCTGTGATCAAAATGCTGTTGGTCCCCCCGTTCAAGGAGCTGCAGGGGACCTTCCAGCGCTACGTGGAGCGGATGGATACCCGGGATATGGAGATTGACATCCGCCATCTGTACGGCAGCCGCACCCAGCTGGAGGACATCAGCGATTATAAGATTGTGGCGGCTCGAGGCATCACCGGCCGGAGCATCCGGCAGCGGTACCCCGACGTGGCCTTCGTGGAGATTGCCATTACCAGCGACGACATCATCAACGCCTTGATGGAGGCGGTCCGGCGGTGCGGGCGGGGACGGATTGCGCTGGTGCTGTCCGGCAGCATCCACATCAGCACCGACAGCATCCGGGAGATGAGCGGTCTGGATCTGGAGACCTTCCGGGTTCAGGACGAGGACGACGTGGAGGCGGTGATTCCGGAGCTCTACCAGCGGGAGGTGAGCTGCGTGGTGGGCGGCCTGACGATTTGCCGCCGCTGCTGGGAGCTGGGCCTGCCCTCCGTGGCCATCCGCACCGGCGACGAGACGGTGGAGCGGACCATTCAGGTGGCGGTGGAGACCGCCCGGGGCATCGAGCGGGAGCGAATGAAAAACCACCTGCTGCGAACCCTTCTGGATTACCAGCATGACGGGATTCTGGCCTGTGACAACCAGGGCATCGTCACAGAGGCCAACGTCCAGGCGGGATACTTTCTCACCCACGGCACCAGTCTGGCGGCGGATCTGGTGGGCCAGTCCATTGACGAGCTGCTGCCCGACTCCGGCTGGCGGGATGTGGCTGCCAAGGGGGTGGCCAAGGACGAGATGCGGGAGTTTGCCGGGGGGATGATGACGGTGGTCCGCTGCATGCCCATGCTGGTGGACGGCCAGGAGGCGGGAATGCTGTTTCTCGTCCGCAACGCCGAGATGATCCGGGACACCGACTCCCAGATCCAGAAGCAGGTGCGGCAAAACGGCTTCACCGCCCAGTACACCTTCGGAGACATTCTGGCCCAGAACGAGGAGATGAAGCAGCGCATCGTCTCCGCCTACAAGTACGCCCAGGTGGACGCCAATGTGCTGCTGCTGGGGGAGACCGGTACCGGCAAGGAGATGTTTGCCCAGTCCATCCACAACGCCGGGGCCCGGCGGCACTACCCCTTCGTGGCGGTGAACTGCGCCGCCCTTCCCGAGCAGCTTCTGGAGAGCGAGATGTTCGGCTACAGCGAGGGCGCCTTCTCCGGGGCCAAGAAGGGCGGCAAGATCGGCCTGTTTGAGCTGGCCCACAAGGGCACCATTTTCCTCGACGAGATCGGCGAGATGCCCATGAACCTTCAGGCCAAGCTCCTGCGGGTGCTCCAGGAGAAGGAGATCCGCCGCATCGGCGACAACAAGGTGATCTCCATTGATGTGCGGGTCATTTCCGCCACCAACATCAGCATCCGGGAGAAAATCGCCCAGGGCAAGTTCCGCTCCGACCTCTACTACCGCATCAATCTGCTGGAGCTGCGGCTGCCGCCTCTGCGGGAGCGGCCGGAGGACGTGGAGCTCATCTTCCGCCGCCTTTTGGAGCGGTACTGCCGGGAGGCCCAGCGGCCGGTGCCCATGGTGACGGGAGAGGCCATCGCCATGATGCAGAGCCAGCCCTGGTACGGCAACATCCGGGAGCTGCGGAATTTCTCCGAGCGCCTGGCCATTCTCAACGACGGCGGCGTTATCGACCGTAAGCAGCTGGAGCTGGCGGGACTGCTGGACTACTCCCAGACCGCCGGGGAGAGCGGGGAACCCCCCGCCGCCGGACACCGGGAACGGCTGCGGAAGGAGGATATCGCCAAGGAACTGGGCATCAGCCGCACCACCCTGTGGCGGCGGAGCAAGCAGGAGGCCAAGCGTAGAAACGAACAGTTGAAACGAAATGAAACAGAGTGAAACAAATAGAGTTTCACTCTGTTTCTTTTCTCGGAAAATGAAACAAAAGGGTATGTTACAGTTTTCGCAAAGAAGTTAAGAGTCCGTTAAAAGGTTCTGAAAAAAATGGATGTGTTGAACGAAAAAGGGGTTTTTCTTTCGGCAAAATACCAAAAAGGAAAAAATGAAAAAATGTGCGGTCGAATTCTTCCCGGGTTGGCACAGGGCTTGCTTTTTACTAAAGCGAAACGCAAAGTGTCCGCCGACGGCGCGGACCAACTGCAAAGCCAATGGAAGGAAGGAGAATTACTGCATGGAGAACAAGAAGCCTGTGCTGGGCGTACTGATGGGCGATTCGGCGGGCGTAGGCCCGGAGCTGGTAGCGAAGGTGTGCGCCAGCGGATTTCTGGAGGAGCAGTGCCGGCCCATTATCATCGGTGACGTTCGGATTCTGGAGAATGCGCTGAAGGTGGTGGGAGGCGAGGCCAAGCACTACGTGATCGAGAAGGTAAGCGACGCGGACTGGAGCAAGGGGATCCCCGTTCTGGACCAGCACGATCAGGACCCCGCGGAAGTGAAGATGGGGGAGCTGAACCTGATGTGCAGCAAGAGCGTCAACGAGATGCTGGAGCTGGCGGTGAACCTGTGCAAGAGCAAGGAGCTGGAGGGCTTCGTGTTCGCGCCGTTCAACAAGAACGGGATGAAGCTGGCGGGGTGCAAGTATGAGAGCGAGCACCACGTGATGGCGCACCTGTTCGGGGTGGCGGATCAGCCCTTCGGGGAGATCAACGTGGCCAGCGGGATGTGGACCACCCGGACCACCAGCCACATTCCCATCAAGGAGGTCAGCGACAATCTGACCATTGAAAAGATCTACCGCGCCATCACCCTGTGCAACAAGACGTTGAAGATGGCGGGATTTGAGACGCCCCGGATCGGCGTTGCGGCGCTGAACCCCCACTGCGGAGAGGGCGGTCTGTGCGGCCGGGAGGAGATCGACGTGATCGGTCCGGCCATCGAGAAGGCGAAGGCCGAGGGCATGAACGCCATGGGTCCCTTCTCCTCGGACATTCTGTTCTACAAGGCCTTCGGCGGGGACTTCGACGGCGTGGTGACCATGTACCACGACCAGGGGCAGATCGCGCTGAAGCTGAAGGGCTTCGACGGAGGCATCACCATCGCCGGCGGCCAGCCTGTGCCGGTTGTGACCTGCGGTCACGGCACGGCCTATGACATTGCCGGGAAGAACATCGTCCACACCACGTCCTTCGAGAACGCCATCAAGATGGCCAGCCAGATGGCCGTCCACAACAAGTAAGGAGGCAAAGGAATGAGCAAATTCGGCGTCAAGCAGATTGTGCCTCTTGCCATTGCGGCCATCTGCGTACTGTTTATCTACACCGGTCTTACCAAGTTCGGCTTCTGGGATGCTACCAGCGGTCCCACCCCGGCCTTCGTGCCTACCATCATCAGCGTGGTTCTCTTCGTCATCTGCGTCCTGGGCTTCATTACCTCCTTCAAGGATACCAAGGAGAGCAAGTTCTATAAAGAGGAGTTCCTGGTCATCGGCGCGGCCGTCCTCATCATCGCCGCCACCTTCCTCATCGGCCTGCTGCCCTCCCTGGCGGTGTTCCTGGTGCTGTGGCTGAAGCTGGTGGAAAAGACCCCCTGGAAGACCACCATCATCATCCTGCTCTTCCTGATGGCTCTGGTCATCGGTGTGTTTGTTCTGTGGCTGGGCGTCCCCTTCCCCGAGGGCCTCATCATGGATCTGATCGGTTAAAGGAGGGAAAGAGAACATGGAAAATCTGCAAATGCTGCTCTCCGGCTTCGGCACGGTGTTTACCCCCATGAACCTGGGCGTGTGCCTGCTGGGCGCCATCCTGGGTCTGATCGTGGGCGCCATGCCCGGCATCGGCTCTCTGGCCGGCTGCGCCCTGCTGCTGCCCCTGACCTACAAGTTTGACCCCACGGCGGCCATCATCATGCTGGGCGCCCTCTACTACTCCAACATGTACGGCGGCGCATTCTCCGCCATCCTGCTGAACATCCCCGGCGACTCCCCCGCCGTCATGACCGCTCTGGACGGCTATCCCATGGCCAAGAAGGGCCAGCCCGGCCAGGCCCTGATGACCGCCAACTTCTCCTCCTGCATCGGCGGCTTCATCGGCATGATCATCCTGACCTTCACCGGTCCCGCCCTGGCCAACGTGGGCCTGAAGTTCGGCCCTGCCGAGATGGCGGCCCTGATGATCATGGCCCTCACCTCCATCGGCTGGCTGCTGGGCGACGACCCCATCAAGGGCACCATCACCACCCTGCTGGGTTTCCTGCTGGCTGCCATCGGTATGGACACCCTCTCCGGCAGCCCCCGCTTCAACTTTGGCAACATCTACCTCATGGGCGGTATCTCCTTCGTGCCCTTCGTCATCGGTACCGTGGGCTTCTCCCAGGTCATCGGCCTTATGGTGGACCGCTACAAGGAGACGGAGCTTCCCAAGGATAAGCTGACCCTCCGGGGCAGTATGCTCACCGGTCACCAGTTCCGCCGCCTGCTGCCTGTGGCCATCCGGTCCGGCTTCCTGGGCACCTTCGTGGGCGTGCTGCCCGGCTCCGGCGCCACCACCGCCGCCTTCCTGGGTTACGCCGCTCAGAAGGGCTTCAAGAGTGAGGAGCCCCTCGGCACCGGCGCGGTGGAGGGTATCGCTGCCTGCGAGGCCGCCAATAATGCTGCCGCCGCCGGTTCCTTCGCCCCCCTGCTGGCCCTCGGTATCCCCGGCTCCGGCACCGGCGCCGTGCTGCTGGGCGGTCTGATGATGTGGGGCCTCAACCCCGGTCCTCTGCTGTTCACCAACTCCCCCGACTTCGCCTGGGGCCTCATCGCCTCCCTGTTCATCGCCAACGTCATCGCCCTGGCCATCGCCCTCGGCGTGATCCCCTTCATCGTGAAGATCCTGGCGGTGCCCGTCAAGTACATGATCCCCGCCATCACCGTCATCTGCTTCGTGGGCGCCTACTCCACCAGCAACTCCATGTACGGTGTGGTCATCATGGTGATCTTCGGCATCGTGGGCTACCTCTTCAACAAGGCCCACATTCCCCTGGCTCCCATGCTGCTGAGCTTCGTGCTGGCCCCCATCTTCGAGTCCAACCTCCGCAAGGCCTTCATCATGTCCCAGGGCAGCGTCTCTATCTTCTTCAGCTCCACTCTGTCCTGCGTGTTCCTGGGCATCACCCTGCTGCTGATCCTGGCCCCCACCATCAAGAAGATCGTGCGCAAGGTCAAGGCCTCCAAGACCCAGGCGTAATCTGTGCTCCCGGGGAAACGATTCCCCTGAATAGTAACAACAAAATTATTGGATGAAACAAGAAAGGAAGCGTCACATGAAAAAGTATTTGGCTCTGCTGCTCGCTCTGGCGATGATGCTGACCCTGCTCACCGCCTGCGGCGACGACTCCTCCAGTGAGGACGGCACCTTCACCCCCTCCGACACCATCACCTGGTACTGCACCTCCAGCCCCGGCGGCGGCAGTGACATCTTCAGCCGTAAGATCACCGACATCATCACCGTCAACGACTGGGCCAACGGCCAGACCTTCGTGGTGGACAACAAGACCGACGGCAGCGGCGAGGTGGGCCGTCTCACCGTGGCTACCACCAAGGCCGGCGACCAGGCCGACCACACCCTGCTGACCTTCAACTCCGGCGACCTGATGCCCATGTGCCAGAACACGGACAACCGTGTGGAGAACTTCACCCCCATCGCCATCATGGCCGTGGACAAGCAGCTGCTGTTCAAGGGTGAGGATACCCCCTACGCCACCTTTGAGGACGTGCTGGCCGCTGTGGAGTCCGGCACCGCTGTGACCGTGGGCGGCTCCAAGGGCGACGACATCGCCACCTATGAGGCGCTGATGGCGGAGCTGGGCTTCAGCGAGACCCAGATGCCCTACATCACCTATGACGGCACCGGCGACGCCATCACCGCTCTGCTGGGCGGTCATGTGGATCTGCTGATCTCCAAGCCCGCTGCTGCCAGCGAGTACGTGGAGGCCGGTATGATCGAGGCCATCCTGGCCCTGTCCAACGAGCGCTACACCGGCAACCTGGCCGACGCTCCCACCCTCTCCGAGGTGGCCGGCGGCAAATATGAGAACGTGGAAGTGCCCGTGTGGCGCGGCGTTGTGGGCCCCGCCGCCATGAGCGATGAGGCTGCCGCCTACTGGAGCGAGGTCCTCCGTCAGGTCAGCGAGAGCGAGGCCTGGAAGACCGAGTACCTGGAGACCAACATGCTCATCTCCAACTACATGGATCTGGCCACCACTCAGGAGTATATGACTCAGTATCAGGCCGACTACCTGGCCTCCATCGGCAAGGACAAGTAAGATCCTGAAACACCGCAGCAGGGCGGTGAAACATAGTATGAAACGCCATGAAACGTTAATGTTTCATGGCGTTTCACTATGCCCGGCCACTGACAATTTTTTGACGATTTCCTGCAAAAATGGCACGGGAAAACGGAGACGTTTTGTTGGGGGTTTTGCATGAAACCGCTTTTGGAAATTTTAACACTATTAACAAATTGTTAACGGGCGCCTGTTTTTTCTTAACGAAAATTAACGGCTTGGCACGGAGATTGCTTCTAATAAGGCAGAAGCAAATCGGGAGAAACAAATCTGATTGTAGAGAAAGGAAGAGCCGTTATGGAGAACAAGAAGCCTGTGCTGGGCGTACTGATGGGCGATTCGGCGGGCGTAGGCCCGGAGCTGGTAGCGAAGGTGTGCGCCAGCGGATTTCTGGAGGAGCAGTGCCGGCCCATTATCATCGGTGACGTTCGGATTCTGGAGAATGCGCTGAAGGTGGTGGGAGGCGAGGCCAAGCACTACGTGATCGAGAAGGTAAGCGACGCGGACTGGAGCAAGGGGATCCCCGTTCTGGACCAGCACGATCAGGACCCCGCGGAAGTGAAGATGGGGGAGCTGAACCTGATGTGCAGCAAGAGCGTCAACGAGATGCTGGAGCTGGCGGTGAACCTGTGCAAGAGCAAGGAGCTGGAGGGCTTCGTGTTCGCGCCGTTCAACAAGAACGGGATGAAGCTGGCGGGGTGCAAGTATGAGAGCGAGCACCACGTGATGGCGCACCTGTTCGGGGTGGCGGATCAGCCCTTCGGGGAGATCAACGTGGCCAGCGGGATGTGGACCACCCGGACCACCAGCCACATTCCCATCAAGGAGGTCAGCGACAATCTGACCATTGAAAAGATCTACCGCGCCATCACCCTGTGCAACAAGACGTTGAAGATGGCGGGATTTGAGACGCCCCGGATCGGCGTTGCGGCGCTGAACCCCCACTGCGGAGAGGGCGGTCTGTGCGGCCGGGAGGAGATCGACGTGATCGGTCCGGCCATCGAGAAGGCGAAGGCCGAGGGCATGAACGCCATGGGTCCCTTCTCCTCGGACATTCTGTTCTACAAGGCCTTCGGCGGGGACTTCGACGGCGTGGTGACCATGTACCACGACCAGGGGCAGATCGCGCTGAAGCTGAAGGGCTTCGACGGAGGCATCACCATCGCCGGCGGCCAGCCTGTGCCGGTTGTGACCTGCGGTCACGGCACGGCCTATGACATTGCCGGGAAGAACATCGTCCACACCACGTCCTTCGAGAACGCCATCAAGATGGCCAGCCAGATGGCCGTCCACAACAAGTAAGGAGGCAAAGGAATGAGCAAATTCGGCGTCAAGCAGATTGTGCCTCTTGCCATTGCGGCCATCTGCGTACTGTTTATCTACACCGGTCTTACCAAGTTCGGCTTCTGGGATGCTACCAGCGGTCCCACCCCGGCCTTCGTGCCTACCATCATCAGCGTGGTTCTCTTCGTCATCTGCGTCCTGGGCTTCATTACCTCCTTCAAGGATACCAAGGAGAGCAAGTTCTATAAAGAGGAGTTCCTGGTCATCGGCGCGGCCGTCCTCATCATCGCCGCCACCTTCCTCATCGGCCTGCTGCCCTCCCTGGCGGTGTTCCTGGTGCTGTGGCTGAAGCTGGTGGAAAAGACCCCCTGGAAGACCACCATCATCATCCTGCTCTTCCTGATGGCTCTGGTCATCGGTGTGTTTGTTCTGTGGCTGGGCGTCCCCTTCCCCGAGGGCCTCATCATGGATCTGATCGGTTAAAGGAGGGAAAGAGAACATGGAAAATCTGCAAATGCTGCTCTCCGGCTTCGGCACGGTGTTTACCCCCATGAACCTGGGCGTGTGCCTGCTGGGCGCCATCCTGGGTCTGATCGTGGGCGCCATGCCCGGCATCGGCTCTCTGGCCGGCTGCGCCCTGCTGCTGCCCCTGACCTACAAGTTTGACCCCACGGCGGCCATCATCATGCTGGGCGCCCTCTACTACTCCAACATGTACGGCGGCGCATTCTCCGCCATCCTGCTGAACATCCCCGGCGACTCCCCCGCCGTCATGACCGCTCTGGACGGCTATCCCATGGCCAAGAAGGGCCAGCCCGGCCAGGCCCTGATGACCGCCAACTTCTCCTCCTGCATCGGCGGCTTCATCGGCATGATCATCCTGACCTTCACCGGTCCCGCCCTGGCCAACGTGGGCCTGAAGTTCGGCCCTGCCGAGATGGCGGCCCTGATGATCATGGCCCTCACCTCCATCGGCTGGCTGCTGGGCGACGACCCCATCAAGGGCACCATCACCACCCTGCTGGGTTTCCTGCTGGCTGCCATCGGTATGGACACCCTCTCCGGCAGCCCCCGCTTCAACTTTGGCAACATCTACCTCATGGGCGGTATCTCCTTCGTGCCCTTCGTCATCGGTACCGTGGGCTTCTCCCAGGTCATCGGCCTTATGGTGGACCGCTACAAGGAGACGGAGCTTCCCAAGGATAAGCTGACCCTCCGGGGCAGTATGCTCACCGGTCACCAGTTCCGCCGCCTGCTGCCTGTGGCCATCCGGTCCGGCTTCCTGGGCACCTTCGTGGGCGTGCTGCCCGGCTCCGGCGCCACCACCGCCGCCTTCCTGGGTTACGCCGCTCAGAAGGGCTTCAAGAGTGAGGAGCCCCTCGGCACCGGCGCGGTGGAGGGTATCGCTGCCTGCGAGGCCGCCAATAATGCTGCCGCCGCCGGTTCCTTCGCCCCCCTGCTGGCCCTCGGTATCCCCGGCTCCGGCACCGGCGCCGTGCTGCTGGGCGGTCTGATGATGTGGGGCCTCAACCCCGGTCCTCTGCTGTTCACCAACTCCCCCGACTTCGCCTGGGGCCTCATCGCCTCCCTGTTCATCGCCAACGTCATCGCCCTGGCCATCGCCCTCGGCGTGATCCCCTTCATCGTGAAGATCCTGGCGGTGCCCGTCAAGTACATGATCCCCGCCATCACCGTCATCTGCTTCGTGGGCGCCTACTCCACCAGCAACTCCATGTACGGTGTGGTCATCATGGTGATCTTCGGCATCGTGGGCTACCTCTTCAACAAGGCCCACATTCCCCTGGCTCCCATGCTGCTGAGCTTCGTGCTGGCCCCCATCTTCGAGTCCAACCTCCGCAAGGCCTTCATCATGTCCCAGGGCAGCGTCTCTATCTTCTTCAGCTCCACTCTGTCCTGCGTGTTCCTGGGCATCACCCTGCTGCTGATCCTGGCCCCCACCATCAAGAAGATCGTGCGCAAGGTCAAGGCCTCCAAGACCCAGGCGTAATCTGTGCTCCCGGGGAAACGATTCCCCTGAATAGTAACAACAAAATTATTGGATGAAACAAGAAAGGAAGCGTCACATGAAAAAGTATTTGGCTCTGCTGCTCGCTCTGGCGATGATGCTGACCCTGCTCACCGCCTGCGGCGACGACTCCTCCAGTGAGGACGGCACCTTCACCCCCTCCGACACCATCACCTGGTACTGCACCTCCAGCCCCGGCGGCGGCAGTGACATCTTCAGCCGTAAGATCACCGACATCATCACCGTCAACGACTGGGCCAACGGCCAGACCTTCGTGGTGGACAACAAGACCGACGGCAGCGGCGAGGTGGGCCGTCTCACCGTGGCTACCACCAAGGCCGGCGACCAGGCCGACCACACCCTGCTGACCTTCAACTCCGGCGACCTGATGCCCATGTGCCAGAACACGGACAACCGTGTGGAGAACTTCACCCCCATCGCCATCATGGCCGTGGACAAGCAGCTGCTGTTCAAGGGTGAGGATACCCCCTACGCCACCTTTGAGGACGTGCTGGCCGCTGTGGAGTCCGGCACCGCTGTGACCGTGGGCGGCTCCAAGGGCGACGACATCGCCACCTATGAGGCGCTGATGGCGGAGCTGGGCTTCAGCGAGACCCAGATGCCCTACATCACCTATGACGGCACCGGCGACGCCATCACCGCTCTGCTGGGCGGTCATGTGGATCTGCTGATCTCCAAGCCCGCTGCTGCCAGCG
The DNA here is from genome assembly GCA_944386975.1 of uncultured Oscillospiraceae bacterium. Taxonomy (GTDB): domain Bacteria; phylum Bacillota; class Clostridia; order Oscillospirales; family Oscillospiraceae; genus CAJFPI01. The sequence continues at coordinate 17,904 of CALXDC010000040.1, forward strand.
AGTACGTGGAGGCCGGTATGATCGAGGCCATCCTGGCCCTGTCCAACGAGCGCTACACCGGCAACCTGGCCGACGCTCCCACCCTCTCCGAGGTGGCCGACGGCAAGTATGAGAACGTGGAAGTGCCCGTGTGGCGCGGCGTTGTAGGCCCTGGCGACATGAGCGATGAGGCCGCCGCCTACTGGAGCGAGGTCCTCCGTCAGGTCAGCGAGAGCGAGGCCTGGCAGACCGAGTACCTGGAGACCAACATGCTCATCTCCAACTACATGGATCTGGCCTCCACTCAGGAGTACATGGCCCAGTACCAGGCCGACTACCTGGCCTCCATCGGCAAGGACAAGTAAGATTACGTTCGACCTCTCCCGACAGGGAAGGGCCCTGTGGGTTCCACAGGGCCCTTCGCCCTATCCCCCGCCGCTAACAGAGCGTTAAGGGCGGCGGAAGGGGGGAGGGGACCCCGGCGGGCCCTGGCAAACCGGGGAGAAGTGTGGTATAATTTTCTAGATATATTTTGAATTTTGGAGGTCTCTTATGAAGCTTTGCTATCAAGTGGCTACGCCCGACGTGGCGGTGGCCGAGTCTGTTACCGCCTATCAGGGCTCTCTCCAGAAGACATTCGGCGACCTGGCCGCCTTTGGGTACGACGGGGTGGAGCTGATGACCATTGACCCCGGCAAGCTCAACTGGGACGAGGTGAAGAAGACCGCCGAGGACCTGGGCATCGTGGTGGGCCTGGTGTGCACCGGCGAGATCTTCGGCCAGCTGGGCCTCAGCTTTGCCGACCCCGACGCCGGCGTTCGCAAGGAGGCCGTAGACCGGGTCAACGGCATTATCGACTTTGCCGCCCATCTGGGGGCCAAGATCAACATCGGCCGGGTCCGCGGCCAGTACCGTCCCGGCGTGGCCCATGAGCAGACCGAGGAGTGGGCTGTGGAGGCCTTCCAGGCCATCAGCGACTACGCCGCTCCCAAGAACGTGCAGATTGCCCTGGAGAACGTGACCATCATGCAGACCAACTTCGTCAACACCATGGACGAGGCCCGGCGGATGATCGAGATGACAAACCGTCCCAACTTCAAGGCCATGATCGACGTGTTCCACCTGAACATCGAGGAGAAGGACATGTATGAGGCCATCCGGCAGAATGCCGACATCAACATCCATGTCCACCTCTCCGACAACAACCGCCGCTACCCCGGCAACTGCGGCATGGACTTCCCCAAGGTGATCCAGACCTTCCACGACGTGGGCTATGACGATCTCTTCTGCACCGAGATCTTCCAGTATCCCTCCATGGAGGAGGCCGCCAAGCGGTCCATCGCCTATCTGGCTCCCATTTTTGAAAAAGTTTACGGAAGGAAGTGCCGCGCATGAAGCAGATCGCCTGTATCCACACGGTGGCGTCGGTGATTGACTCCTTCACCGCCCAGCTCCGGGAGGGGATCCCCGGGGACTACCTGATTCACACCATGTACGACGACTTCCTGGCCACCGACCCCGCCCGCATCGGCGCCTTTTCTGAGGTGAACGTGCGGCGGCTGGGCCTCGATATGGAGTCCATGGCCCTCACAGGGGCGGATGTGATTGTGGTCACCTGCTCCACCCTCAGCCCCGCGGTGCGGATTCTCCGCAACCGCTTTGACATTCCCGTGGTGGCCATCGACGACGCCATGGCCCGGGCGGCGGTGGCCGCGGGCCGCCGCATTACCGTCATCGCTACCGCCAACAGCACCGTCAAGCCCACCACCGAAACCCTGAAGGCCGCCGCCAAGGAGCGGGGGGTAGAGGTGGAGATCACCACCATCTGCGACGAGGACGCCATCCGGGCTTTGAAGAGCGGGGACAAGGCCACCCACGACCGGATGGTGCTGGAGATGTCCGATCGGGTGGCCCCGGACTGCGAGGTCATCGTGCTGGCCCAGGCATCCATGGCCCACATGGAGAAGCCGGTGGCGGAGCACAAGGGCCTGCCCACCTTCTCCAGCCCCGCCCTGTGCGTGGAGCAGCTGCGGAAGGTTATTGAGGAGTAAGCCATGCAGGATAGTATCCACACCTATTTCAAACTGGGCGTGGTCTCCGCCATGATGTACGCCCCCTGGCTGCAGCAGGGCGTGTCCTGGCCGGAGATCGTGAAGACCGTTGCCCGGGACGACTGCTTCGACGTGGTGGAGGTAAACCCCATCCCCGACGCGGCCCAGCAGGAGGAGGTGGCCGCCCTGGCCCGCCAGGGGCACCTGACGCTCTGCTACGGCGGCCAGGGCCGTCTTCTCGGCAGCGGCCTCAACCCCAACGATCTCGACGAGGCCGGCCGCCGGAAGGCGGAGGACACCCTGAAGGCCGGGGTGGACGAGGCGGTGCGTCTCGGGAGCGCCGGCATGGCGTTCCTCTCCGGCCATTGGACCATGGAGCGCCGGGAGGAGGCCTACCGGCAGCTCCTCAAAACCACACGGGCGGTGTGCGACTACGCCAAGGACAAGGGCATCCGGGTGGAGCTGGAGGTCTTCGACCACGACATCGACAAGAAATCCCTCCTGGGTCCCGCCCCCCTGGCGGCCCGCTTTGCCGCCGATATGCGGACCACCCACAGCAATTTCGGCCTCATGGTGGACCTCTCCCACATCCCCATGACCCGGGAGACGCCGCAGTTCGTCCTCCGCACCCTGGGGCCCTACATCACCCATCTCCACATGGGCAACACTGTAGTGGACGACCCTGCTCACGCCGCCTACGGCGACCTCCACCCCCGCTTCGGCTTCCCCCACGGGGAGAACGACACGGCGGAGCTTCTCAGCTTCCTGCGGGTTTTGAAGGAGGAGGGGTTCTTCAACAGGGAGGACCCCATGGTGCTGTCCTTTGAGGTGAAGCCCTGGGACAAGGAGGACGTGGAGACGGTGCTGGCCAACTCCAAGCGGGTGCTGCATCGGGCCTGGGCCCTTCTGGAGGACTGAGCATGGACCATATTACCCTGAAAAACGGCATTGCCGTCTCCCGCCTCTCCATCGGCACCTGGCCCTTCTCCGGCGTAAAGCTGTGGGGGGACAGCGACGATCAGGAGGCCGTCCGCACCGTCCACGCCGCCCTGGAGCGAGGGATTAACACCTTCGACACCGCCGCCCGCTACGGCGACGGCAGGTCTGAGGAGGTGCTGGGCCGGGCCTTGAAGGGCCGCCGCCAGGAGGCGGTGATCTGCTCCAAGGTCCACACCGCCTTTCTGGGTTACGACGATGTGATGGCCCAGTGCGAGGGGAGCCTCCGGCGGCTTGGGACGGACTACATCGACCTCTATCAGATCCACTGGCCCACCCCCCAGATTCCCCTGGAGGAGACCCTCCGGGCCTTTGAGGATTTGGAGCGCCAGGGGAAGATTCGGGGCCTCTCCGTATGCAACTTTGGTCCAAAAGACCTGGCGGCTGCGGGGGACCGGCCCCAGCTCAACCAGCTGCCCTACTCTCTGGTGTGGCGGATTATTGAAAAAAACGGCGCTCTCGCCGCCAGTGAGGCGGCGGGCATCCCGGTGTGGGCCTACTGCGCTCTGGGCCAGGGGCTCCTTACCGGCAAGTTCCGCACCATTGAGGATGTGCCCATGGGCCGCCGGGGTACCCGGTTGTACAGCAGCAAGTGGGGCGAGGGCCGCCACACCGACGGCGGCTATGAGGAGGAAATCTTTCCCTTCCTGGCCTCTCTCCGGCAGGTGTCGGACAAGGCAGAGGTCTCCATGCAGGCCCTGGCCCTGGCCTTTCTGAAAGCTTCTCCGGCGGTGGGCAGCATCCTGATGGGGGTGCGGTCGGTCAAGCAGCTGGAGGAGAATCTGACCGCCTTTGAGACGCCGGTGCCCGCCGGTGCGTTGGCGGAGGCGGAGGCCCTCTCCGCCGCCCTGCGGGATCAGATGGGCGACAACGCCGATCTCTGGGAAAATGAAAACGGCGGCCGCATGCGTTGAGCACGGCTGTCAGACAGGTATGGCCGCCGGGCCCGGAAAATTTCCGGACCCGGCGGCTTTTTGCCGGATGTTCCCGGAAAATTACGGGGACTGCAGATTCTTTGCCTGCCTGGGAGGAGAAAAGGAGGAGATTTTACCGGTAAACCAAAAGAAAATAAAGAAAAACTACGTTGTATGACAAGAAAGAAGGAAAATGGATTAACAAAATGCTGAAAGTGGCCACTTTCCAAAAGCGACATTTTGTGATAAAATAATAAAAACTTTGGTCCGATGGACCGGGGAGGAGGGCGCGGCATGGAGATGAAAACGGAACTGTCCGTGGCGCAAAAAACCATATTGACCCAGCAGTTCTGTCAATCCCTCCAGCTGCTCAACATGGAGCAGCCCGCTCTGGCGGAGTATCTCTACCGCCAGCAGATTGAAAATCCCATGCTGGAGATTGTCTCCTTTCCCACCGGAGGAAAGGTGTCCCTCCAGGGCCGCCGCTCCACGGTCAACCGCAGCGACGACGGGGAGGACATGCCGGACCCCTTCTACAACACCCCCGCGCCGGAGAGTCTGGCGGTGAAGCTTTACAAGCAGGTGAACATTGCCGCCCTGGGGGATGAGCTTCTCAAGGCGGTGAAGCTCCTTTTGAACAATCTGGATGACGACGGCTATCTCTCGGTGCCCCTGGCGGAGCTGGCCCAGGTGTGCGGCGCGCCGGAGAAGCTGCTGGCCCAGGCCCTGGAGGTGGTGCAGCAGCTGGATCCCCCCGGCGTGGGGGCCCGGAATCTGGGGGAATGCCTGTGCCTTCAGCTGCGGCGCAAGGGCTGTGAGGACCCCCTCCTCTACGAGATTGCCCGCAGCCATCTGGAGGCCCTGTCCAAGGGGCAGTACCGCCAGATCGGCAAGGCCCTGGGGGTTTCCGGAAAGCGGACGGCGGAGCTGTGCGCCGTGATCCAAGGGCTTCGGCCCCGGCCCATCACCTTCCATCAGGAGCCCCAGTACGCCGTGCCGGATATCATTGTCCAGGAGACGGGGGAGGGGCTGGAGGTTCAGGTCAACGACGACTATCTCCCCAAGCTGCGCATCAGCGAGGAGTACCGGGCCATGGCGGCCAAGGCGGGGGACGTGGGGGAGTTTCTGGCCCCCTATGAGGCCAAGGCGGAGGAGCTGTTCCAGTCGCTGGAGCTGCGGCAGACCACCCTGCGGGTGCTGGCGAAGGCCGTTGTGGACCATCAGGCGGAGTTTTTCCGCTCCGGCGCCGACGTGGTTCCCCTGACCCGCACGGAGATCGCCGAGGAGCTGGACCTCAGCGTGTCCACTGTCAGCCGGGCGGTACAGAACAAGTTCTTGTGGTGTGAGCGGGGCACCTTCCCCTTGGCCCATTTCTTCACCTACGCTGTGGGCGACGGCTCCACCGCCGCCACCGCCCGGGAGCAGGTGACGGAGATCCTCCGCGCCCAGCCCGGCCTCAGCGATCAGGCGGTGGCGGACCTTTTGAGCCGGCGGGGCATCTCCCTGTCCCGGCGCACCGTGGCCAAATATCGCAGCCAGCTGCGGATCCCATCCCTCTACGTCCGCTCCCTGGCGGAGCGGGGGGAGGAGGACCGGCGGGAGGAATAACCGCCGGTGGATTGTACAGATCCTCCAAAAACTTTGTGAATTCCGCAACGATGATTGACAACAGCGGTAAACCTTTGGTATTCTTATAAAAGAATCAGGCGTGACAACTGCATAGTCGGATGAACGGTTCAGGAGAGTCCGCCTCTGGCGGCACCGAAGGAGCAATGCCACACTCTCTCAGGTAAACGGACTGGATCGGGACGAAATCTGAAAAGCACTTCGGTGCACCGGCGGGGCAACCGGGAGGACTGCGGTCCGCCGGGAATCTCTCAGGTCAACAAACAGAGGCGTGACGATGGGGTCGTTGCGTCTCTGTTCTTGTTTTTACCGAAAATTTTTTGGAATGATGAAGGAGGGCAAGCCAATGAGCGAACTGAAGCGGACCCAGCTCTACGATGTGCATGTGGCTGCCGGGGCCACCCTGGTGGACTTCGGCGGATGGGAGATGCCCATTCAGTATCCTACCGGCATTGTGGCCGAGCACTTGTGGTGCCGCAGCCAGTGCGGGATCTTCGACGTCAGCCACATGGGGCGGCTGGACATCGAGGGGCCGGAAAATGTGAAGTTTTTGCAGCACGTCCTCTCCAGCAACGTGCTGGCCCTGGATATCAACCAGGCCCAGTATGCCCTGATCCCCAACGAGACCGGCGGCGTCATCGACGACGTGTACCTCTACCGCTTTGAGGAGAAGAAGTACCTGCTGGTCATCAACGCCGGCAACATCGACAAGGATCTGGCCCACCTCTACAAGGAGGCGGAGAAGTTCGACGTGAAGATCACCGACGTCTCCCGGGACTACGCCGCCATCGCCGTCCAGGGCCCCAAGTCCAAGGATATCCTGATGACTATGTCCGGCGGCGCTCCCCTGACGGTGGAGAACGTGAAGAACGCCCTGAACACCCTGGAGCTGGACGGCAAGCCCGTCCGCATTGCCAAGACCGGCTACACCGGCGAGCCCATCGGCTATGAGCTCTACTGCGAGAGCGCCGACGCGGTGTACTTCTGGAACCGCCTCATCGAGCTGGGAGCCAAGCCCGTGGCCCTGGGCGCCCGGGACACCCTCCGCATGGAGGCGGCCCTGCCCCTCTACGGCCACGAGATGGGCGAGTGCAAGCTGGGCGGCGAGATCCAGGCCTACGCCTCCCCCCTGGCCAAGTTCGCCGTGTCCTTCAACCCCGACAAGGGCGACTTCGTGGGCCGGGAGCCCCTCCTCAAGCAGTTTGAGGCCCTGAAGAAGATCCTCAACCGGGACTTCTCCTCCAACGAGGACCTGCCCTACCGCATCCAGCCCATCTGCCTTCTGGGCAAGGGCGTGCTGCGTGCCGGCTTCCCCATCTACGACGCCCGCAACGGCGAGGAGCTGGGCTACGTCACCTCCGGCACCATGATCCCCTACTTCGAGACCGAGGGCACCGGCATCGAGTCCGTCATCACCGACCGCTCCGCCAAGCGCTCCATCGGCCTTGCCTACATGAAGTCCCACGTGGTCACCGAGTTTGAGATCGAGGTGGATATCCGCGGCAAGCGGGTGCCCGCCGTGGTCACCGCCTGCCACATGCGTCAGGACGCGCCTCCTTACACCCGCCCCATCCTCTACAAGAAGACCACCGTGGACGGCCCCAGCCAGGTCACCGAGTACGCCTCCAAGGTGAAGGAGCTGCTGATCAAGGCCGGGGAGAACCACGTCTGGCGTCAGAACCAGTGCATCAACCTGATTCCCTCGGAGATGACCCCCTCCAAGGCCACCCGCCTGCTGCAGATCTCCGACCCCTGCGGCCGCTACGCCGAGCACAAGAAGCAGAAGGCCTTTGACGACGCGGACATCCCCTACTACCAGGGCACCAAATTCATCGTGGCCTGCGAGGAGCTGCTGGCCGCCGAGATGCGGAAGTTCCTGGGGGCTGCCCAGGTGGAGCCCCGCTGCATCTCCGGCCAGATGTCCAACACCGCCGTGTTCTCCGCCCTCATGGACTGGAAGAACCGGGTGGACCGCAAGCGCCAGCCCCAGCGTCTCGGCTGGATCATGAACAACCACATCGTCCGGGGCGGTCACCTCAGCGCCCAGCCCATGGGCGCCCTCCACGACTACGTGGCTGTGGACCCCGTCACCGAGAAGCAGATGGTGGTGAATTTCCCCGTCCTGCCCGACAACCCCTACAAGATCGACGTGGAGGCCACCAAGATTCTGCTGGATCAGTACAAGCCGGAGTTTATCGTCTTCGGTAAGTCCATGGTGCTCCACAAGGAGCCTGTGGCGGAGATCCGGAAGTTTGTGGACGACCAGGGCATCTCCACCACCATCATGTACGATATGGCCCACGTGCTGGGCCTGGTGGGCGACTACTTCCAGAAGCCCTTCGAGGAGGGCGCGGAGATCGTCACCGGCTCCACCCACAAGACCTTCTTCGGTCCCCAGCGCGGCGTCATCGGCGTCAGCTACAAGCCGGAGGACCTGAAGTGGAGCCTGTGGGAGACCATGCAGACCCGCACCTTCCCCGGCAGCGTCTCCAACCACCACTTGGGTACCCTCCTGGCGGAGCTGGTGTCCGCCTACGAGATGAACGCCTTCAAGGACGCCTATCAGAAGGCCGTCACCGAGAACGCCAAGTGGTTTGCCAAGTGCCTGAAGGAGGAGGGCATGGATGTGGCCGGCGATAGCGCCATGGGCTACACCGAGACCCACCAGGTTATCGTGAAGGTGGGCTACGCCAAGGGTCCCGAGGTGGCCGAGCGTCTGGAGCGCAACAACATCATCGTCAACTACCA